>NZ_FOFD01000004.1:0-365784 GCF_900110865.1 Natrinema salaciae | reverse complement strand
CGGCCGCCGACTCTCGATCCGAATTTTCCGTCTTTTCGATCGTCGACTCGGCCGCCGACTCTCGATCCGAATTTTCCGTCTTTTCGATCGTCGACGAGCGACGGCTCCGAGGCGAACGGGCGGCGAGCGGCGACCCGACATCGTCACCGTCATGGCCGAGCGCCCGATAGCACGACCGAATGGCCGACGGACACGAGAACGCCGGATACCGGCGACTGTTTTCGGGCGACGGGATGACGTTCGGTACCGGCTTCCCGCTGACGGGGACGAACCGGTCGACGCCGTCCATCGACGACGAACTGCGGCTCGCGGCTCACGCCGAAGCAGTCGGGTTCGACGGCCTCTGGGCGCGGGACGTGCCGACCTACTGGCCGAAGTTCGGCGACGCCGGCCAGACGTTCGACACCTGGCCGTGGCTCTCGCACGTCGCCGCCCACACCGACGACATCGCGCTTGGCACCTCGAGTATCGTCCTCACGCTCCGGCATCCGCTCCACGTCGCGAAAGCCGCGGCGACGGTCGACCGGCTTTCGGACGGCCGGCTCGTCCTCGGCGTCGCCTCCGGCGACCGCGACCCCGAGTATCCGGCCTTCGACGTCGACCGCGAGGAACGCGGCGCGCTGTTCCGCGAACACGTCGCGGCTCTCCGGACGGTCTGGCGGGACGACTTCCCGGAACTCGAAGGACAGTGGGGTCGTCTCGACGGCGACCTCGACGTGGTGCCGACGCCGACGACCGAGACGCTCCCGCTGCTCCCGACCGGCCACGCCCGCCAGTCCCACGAGTGGATCGCCGAGCACGGCGACGGCTGGTTGTTCTATCACCTCCCGGAGCGCACGCTCGAGAGCTACCTCGCGGACTGGCGCGAGGCCGCGGGCGAGAAACCGTTCGCCATCGCGGTTCGCGTGGAGCTGGCCGACGATCCGACGGCCGATCCGGAGCCACTTCACCTCGGGTTTCACGCCGGCATCGAGTGGTTCCGGGAGTACTTCACTCGACTCGAGGAATACGGCGTCGACCACGCGATCGTTGGAATTCGAAACGACGACAGGGAAGCGGCGCTGTCGACGTTCGCCGACGAGATCATCGATCGACTGTGATCGGCCGTCTCACGGTCGACGCCAGCCACCCTCGACGCGGGTACTGACTCCGTGACCGACCAGCTCGAGCGTCGCGCCGCTCGGCGACTCGCGTCCGCCGCCGGGACTCGCCGGCGGACCGGTGTTCGTCAGAACGATCTCGATCGGTTCGCTCTCGACCGCGATCGGCGACTCGAGTGCCACCTCGAGCCGGGTCGGTCGTCGCCGTTCGATCGACCCCGCGTACTCGCCGTCGTCGACCGCGACCGAAACCGACGGCCCGTCCGTCTCGGTGAAATCGAGCGCGCCGCCAGCGTCAACGCCGCTGTAATCGAACCGAAGCCCCTCGAGCGCGACCCCGTCGGTATCGACGTCGCGGAGGGACCACTCGTGCTCGAAGCGGCCGTCGTCGGTCCGATACGCATCGAGACGCGCCGCCTCGACCGTTACGTCGGGCCGCTCGAGGGTGATCTCGCGTTCGACGTCGATCCGCGTCGCCTCGCCGTCGGCGTCGATACGGATCGCTCCCGTCACCACGTCGGCGGTCCGCTCGGTGTCCCGCGGCAGTCCGACGGTGACGTTCTCGAGCCGCTCGCCGGGGCCGAGCCGATCGCGTTCGTCCTCGCCGACGACGATCCGGTCGCCCGAGACGGGAACGCCGTCGGCCGAGACGAACCGCACGTCGTCGACCGCGATCGTGATCGCGATCGGCTCCGGCAGCCGGTTGTGAACGTCGAACGTCGCCGGCGGACGACGCGGGTCCCCCTCGAACAGCAGTCCGTCCGCCGCGACGCCGTCGGCGGCCAGTCCGAGATACGCGTCCGCGTCGCTGACCGTCTCGAATCGCACCTCCCGGTCGGCTCCAGTCGTCGAGAAGCCGATCGTCTCGGCGGCGAGGACGCTACCCGAGCCCGCGATCATCGCCAGTGCTGCGCGTCTCGTCCGTTTCATGCGCGTTGCTTTCGTTCCGTCAGTAGCGCGGTGGCTCCGCAGGGAGCCGTCCGCCGTCGCGGGCGGATCACTCGTTCGTCGATCGGTCCCGATACTCGAGTTCCACACTCGGCGGTTCGTCCGCGATTCCGAGCCGATTCCGTCGGGCGTAGTACCGGTGTGCGAGCGCGGACACGGCGAACGAAACGATAACGAACACGCCCCATGCGGTCGACGGCAGCCGGCTGAACGGCAGCAGGTCGAGCACCGTCGTCACGAACAGCACGGCGGACAGTGCCGTCAACCCGAGGTAGTAGTCGCTCCAGGGGAGCTCGCGCCCGCGAACGACGTCCATGTAGATCTCGACGTCTTCCAGCGCCGGCGTCGGTTCGATCGTCCCCCGATCGCGATCGAACTCGAGGACGCCGGCGTTGTCCATCTTCGGCAGATGGGACTGCTGGAGTGCCGTGTAGACTCGCTTGCGATCGGTACTCGAGACCTCCTCGAACGCGAGGTCGTCCTCCCAGGCGGCGATTTCCTGCGACAGGTCGCCGATATCGAGGCGATCGTCTTCCTGCATGAGCGTATGCATGATGTGTCGTCGCCGTTGATTGGCCAGTAGCTCGAAGAGTTCGTCTTCGGTCAACGTCTTTCGATCCGGCTGTGGGACGTCGATATCCCCGTCCGGCTCGACTCGACTCGCCCCCATGTAATCGGCAGGTCAATACTCCTGTAGATAAAACTGTTGGATGATTAAATATAATAAATTGAAATTACTTGCCGAAACCATATATTCACGGCTGTGCCGCAGGGACCGACGCTCAGCGGGACCGATAGCGTTCCGCGACCGAGCGGACAATACGCTGTTACCTGGCAGTCAACCGGTCCGATACGGGAGACCCGCTCGGTCTCGAGTCGATTGACCGGCGGTCAAGCGGGTGTAGACCCCGGTCGACGGTCGGCCGACTACACACCGTCGCAGTCAACCCGTACGATACGGTTCGACCGATTCGGTACGGCACCCGTTGACCGAACAGCAACGCGTGACGGACTCGAGTCTACGTCTGTATTACAATACCCGATTCTCGCTATCGATCAGTCGTGATCCCCGCGACGGGGGTCCCAGCGGGGACCGCGCGTGACGGACGTGCGACCGCCCGCGAAACATACGATTGAACGGTATCACGGAGTATCCAACCATGAAACGACGCAAATTCGTTATCGGAACGGGTGCACTGGCATCGGGAATGGCCGCGGCCGTCGGGTCGGGGGCGTTCTCGAGCGTAACTGCGACGCGAGACGTCGACGTCGACGTCGCCGACGACGCCTCCGCCTACCTGCGGCTCGAGGGGACCGGCGGTGCCAACTCGGACTACGTCACGGACGACGGGAACGGCGGGACGCTGACGATCGACCTCAGCCCGAGCAACGGCGGTGTGACCGGCGGCGGCGAGGGCGTCAACCCCGACGCGATCACCCGGATCGACGACCTGTTCGTCGTCGAAAACCAGGGAACGCAGGCGGTCGACGTCGCGCTCTCCAAATCCGGGGCGAACGCCGGTACCGTCGAGTTCTACCCCGATAGCCGGGCGTACTCCGGCGATCCGCTCTCGAACAGCGCCGTCACCCTCGCGGCCGGTAGCAGCGCGACGATCAGCCTCGAAGTCGACACCGAGGGCGAGGACCTCGGCGACGGCGACGAGCTGCTCGACGCGGTGATGTTCAGCGCAACAGCGAACTAAAGTACCATGGAACGACGAAAATTCGTCCTGAGTGTCGGCGCGCTCGCCGGCGGTGGCGGTATCGCCATCGGAACCGGCGCGTTCAGCAGCGTCCGGGCCGAACGCGACGTCGCAGTCACCGTCGCCGACGACGCCAGCGCCTATCTCGGGATCCGACCCGGTGACGGACCGAACGGCAACTACGTCGACGCGACCGGCGACGACGCGCTCGCGATTACCCTGACCGAAGACAACGACAACGTCGGCTCCGGAATCGCCGGTGGCAAGGGACTGAACGCCAACGCCATCACGGGGATCGCGGACCTCTTTGCGGTGCAGAACCGGGGGACGCAGGAGATAGAACTCGAGCTCGCACCGCTGGCATTCGCCGACGTCGACTTCGCCGACTTCGAGGGGGCTCTGGGAGTGCTCCTGGTGCCACAGATCGGCGGCGTCGACCTGGATTACGACATGTCGTGGACGCCGCCGCGGAACCTCGTCTCCATCTCGACGCTGTCGGCCGGCGACGAGATCGACTTCAGTCTGGCGGCGTTTACGGCTCCCGACGGCGCAGTGGATTCGGTCGAGATCGGCGACGAAATCGAAATAACCGCGGCGGAAACGTGACCATGACGGACGAGATCCCAACGCTCAGTGACTACGAGGAGACGGCGGACGTCGAGTTCGCTCTCGACGACGGAACACTGGACAGAGAAACGATCAACGCGGAACTGGAACGACTGTTCTCTCGGTAACGACGGCCCCGACTTTTTTCGACCGGCCAAACTATCGTGATTCAATACTTACAAGTGTGTTTATGGTAATGACTAGATGCAATACCCATGAGACGAGGGGTCGGTCGAGTAGTGCGCGGACTCGTCGTCGTCTGCGTTCTCGCGCTGGTAGTGGGACAACTGCTCGGGCAGCCAGTTCTGCTCGGCTTCGTCGAAACGGGGAGCATGGAGCCGACGATCGACACCGGTGACGGTTTCGTCGCCATCCCGAGCGAACTGACCGGCGACCCGGAACCGGGCGACGTCGTCGTATTCGAGGCCGAGCAGATCCAGGGCGGCGGGCTGACGACGCACCGCGTGGTCGACGAGACCCCACAGGGATACGTGACGCGCGGGGACGCGAACCCGTTCACCGACCAGGACGGCGGCGAACCGTACGTTCGGGACGCCCAGATCGTCGCGACCGCGTGGCGAGTCGACGGCGCGGTCGTGACGATCCCTCACTTCGGAACGGTCGTCATGGCTCTGAGCGACGGACTCGAGGCCGTCCAGACCCGGCTGGCGGCCGCGTTCGGAACGCGGACCCTCCTGGGAACCTCGGGACTGGCGACGGCCATCCTCGGGCTCTCGGCGACTCTCTACGTCGTCGAGACGGTCCGCGAACGGCGGTCGGCGTCGTTCGGGTCGCGTCTCAGCACCGACAGTGACGACGGCGACGATCGGGTCGATCCCCGGTTGCTCTCGGCCGGGTTCGCGGTGCTCGTCGTCGTCGCCGCGTCGGCCGCGATGATCGTTCCGGCCGGGACGCAGTCCTACGACGTGGTCAGCGCGGAGTTCGAGTCGGAGAACCCCCTCGTGATCGAGCGGGGGACGACCGGCGAGATTCCGTACGCGGTCTCGAACGGCGGGTTCGTCCCGACGATCTCGTACGTCGTCGCCGACGGCGAGGACGTCGCCGTCTCCCCCGAACGGGTGTCCGTGGGGTCGCACGACGAGACCGCAGTTACGGTCTCGGTGAACGCGCCGGCGGAAACCGGCCACTATCCGACGTACGTCACGGAGTACCGTTACCTGTACGTCCTCCCGGCACCGGTCATCGACGCGCTCTACGAACTCCACCCGTGGGCACCGTTCGGGGGAATCGTTTCGCTGCTCGGTGGCGGGACCTACGCCTTCGGGCGGTTCCTCGCCGGGCCGGGTGACAGCCGCTCGAGACGGGCGGCGGTCCGCCGTCGCTGTTCGAACTCGCGATCGATCGTTCGGAGGTTATACTGAGAGCATGCCATCCGTACCGACCGATACTGACGGTGAGGCGGCGACCGAGGAGCGACGGCTGCGGCTCCGCGTCCTGCTCGCGGAGTATCGGACGCTACTAGTCGTCGCCCTCGTCGTCGCCCTGGCACTGGGTGGCTGGGTCAGTTACGGTGCCTACGCGACTCCCGGCGAGGAAACGACTCGGGAACGCGACCGCGTCTGGACTGCGACCGGGTCCTTCTCCCACGGGGCCACGGTCACCGAATCGAACCCCGTCTACCCAGCGGGGACTCGTCTCGAGAACGAGTCGCTGTACTACACGGCCGTGACGCCGACCGTCGACGGCGAATTCGTCGGTGGCTACGAGAGCCGGACTGCGGCGGACGTTCGGGTGCGGCTGACGGTCGACGTCGTCTATCGCGCGGTCGACGGAGAGAGCGACGCCGTCTACTGGAGCAAGCGCGAGCGCCTCGCCGCGACCACTGTCGAGGACGCCTCCCCCGGCGAGACAGTCTCTGCGGCGTTCTCCCTCAACGTCACCGACGCCGCGGCGGCGATCGACGAGATCGAACGCGAGCTCGGTGCCAGTCCCGGTGAGACGGAGATCGCGCTCGAACTCGAGCGGGAGATCGACGGGACGATCGCCGGCGAGGAGCGATCGGCCGCGGACGGCTATCGGGTCGAAATCGCGACCGATCACGGAACGTACCGACTCGACGAACGGGCGTCGTACGACGAGCACCACGAGGAGTCCGACACCGAGACCGTCCCGACCTCGGCCGGCCCGGCCCGGACCGTCGGCGGACCGCTGCTCGTGCTGATCGGCGTCGGCGGGCTCGCCGGACTCGCGGTCGTCTCGCGACGGGTTCCGGAGCCGACGACCGCTGAGCGGGCGTGGCTCGCCTACCGCGACGATGCCGATCGGTTCGCGGACGTGATCACGACCGTAGCACTGCCCGACGCAGCACTCGAGGGGCCGCGTGCGGAGCTCGAGACGCTGGCGGAACTGGCCGCGTTCGGGATCGACGTCGGGGCCGCAGTCGTCTTCGACCCGGAGCGGGGGCTGTACGCCGTCCGCGAGGACGGTCTCGTCTACGTCTTCGAACCACCGAGGCGACGGTCGACGGAGGCCGGTGATCGGATTTCGGATTCCGACGCTCCCGGGCGGTCGCCCGTGACCGACGAGCGAGCGACGGCGAGCGCGGGGGCGGACCCTACCGGAGCGGTCGACGACGACCTGCTCGCACTCGCCGGGTTCGCGGAGGATCGCCTCGAGTCGGGATCGATGGGCGGAGACTCGCGGTCCGACGACGGCCCGCGTCCGACCGAAACCGACACCGGCCGCTCCGACGGCGGCGACCGATCGAGAGAGTCGCCGGCGTCGTGATCCGGCTCGCGCTCGTCGCCGTCGGTTCCCACCTCGAGTAGTGTCCCGTCGCTTCAGTCACCGGTCCGGAACACCAGTCGACACCCGTACTCGGGGCTGACGGGCGCGATGCGGTCCCCATCAGAGAGCCGGATCGACGCCAACGGATCCGGTCGGGGCAGCGGCGCGTCGGCGTCGCGCCGGCGCTCGCAGCCGTCCCGAGAGAGGACGTATTCCCAGTCCCCGTCCCCGCGAACGTAGGTGCCGTTGAGGCTCCGGTCCCGAAGCCGCCAATCCGAGCCGTCGTGCTCGAGGACGGCGTGTTCCGGACAGCAGAACCGCTCGTCGTCGGGGAGGACGACGGTCGGGACCCGTCGATCCGCGGCCCAGCGGCCGAGGGTGTCGCCGGGACGAACGCGAACGGTGCGTCCGGACGGCTCGTGAACGAGTCGGGCGGACCGATTCGGAACTTCGAGGACGGGGACGAGCGCGTCGTACAGTTCGTCGGCGTCGTCGAACCGGTCGCGATGGTCGGGTGCGGTCGCACGACGAATTGCGCCGGCGAGCGCGGACGGACAGTCCGCGTCGCCCGATTGCGGGTCCACGGGCTCCCACGCACCGATCGACGCGGCCGTCCCCGCGCTCGCCGTTCCGGTCAGCAGGAACGCGAGCACGGCTCCGAGCGCGTACACGTCACACCGCGGACCGATCGGCGCGTCGCGGGCGTCCGTCAGCGTCAGTTCCGGCGGCTTGAACGGGTCGCGCTCGAAACAGATGTCGGGGTCCGTCTCAGTCGCCACCGCGGCGTTCAGGTCGATTACCGCGGGTCGGCCGGACCGGCGAACGAGGACGTTGCTCGGCTTCAGGTCGAGATGCGCGACGCCGTTCCGGTGGAGGAACGCGAGCGCTCTGCAGACGGGGCCGCCGAGTTCGCGAACGCGCTCGAGAGGGTCCGGGAGCGGGCGGTTCGGTTCCGCTTCGCGAGCGACGAGGTCGCCGAGCGAACCGCCGCGGATCAGTTCAGTGGCGACGTACCCGGTGTCCCCGCCGACCGCACCGTCGACGAAGCGGACGAGCGAACCGGGGACTGGGCCACCGTCGAACCGGCGGAACCACCGCAGTTCTCCCCGGAAGTGCGCCCGCACCTGCGCCCGGTCGTGCGGACCGTCGTTCTCACACTTGAGCGCGACCGCCGTTCCCCGCTCGCGGTCGGTCGCTCGCCAGACCGTCGCGAGCCCGCCGGCGTCGATCCGCTCCTCGAGTCGAAACCGACCGTCGACGAGCGACCCGATCCGTTCGTCGCCCGTCATCGCGCCACGCCCCGGCAGTGGGGACGAGGACCGCCGCAACTACGTACAGAACCCACCGAATGGCCTCCCGTCGTTCGGGTCGCTCCACCGCGTTCGGTTCCGGGCGTGATCGACCGACGAGAAGAATCGAAACGTGATCGGATTCTCCTTCCGCGGATCCTCGAGCGTGAACGCCGTCCCGTCTCGTAATCGGGTCGTCTCCTCCAGGTCCCCCTCGGCGGCGGCGTCCGGGTCGAACCCGTGCTGTCGGTGGAGGGCCGCCCCTTCGCTGGAGAGGAGCACCGCCCACCGGCCCTCGCCCTCGGTTGCCTCGACGAACGTTCCGACGGCGCTGATGTCGCGGATGCGCCAGTAGCCGTCGTCGTCGAACTCCAGGCGGGCGTGGTTGGACTCGACAGGATCGTCGTCGTCGACGACGAGGCCGATGTTCGGGTTTCGGTCGCGGTCCGCCGTCGTCCGGCCGATGGTGACGCCGTCGACGACCTCGAAGATCGTTTCGTCGCCCGCGATCGTGACCGCTGCCGTCGGGGGGTCGCCCTCACCGGCCGAGACCACCTTCGCCGTGCCGCCCTCCGGCGGCGATCGCCCCGACTCGCCGTCCGACTCATCGGGCGACGCGGTCGACTCGTTCCCGACGTCCGTCGGTTCCGTCTCCCCACTGGTCGACTCCGATCCCGCCGCCGGATCGGAACCGCCGGTTTCCTCGGCCGGCTCGATGACCGTCTCCTGGTCGGTCAGCTCCCGAGAGTCGGCGACGGTGCCCCGAAACGGTGGCGTGTTCGGTGACGGGGTCGTGCCCGGGTCCCTGGCCAGCGTGACGGAGAGGTTGTCCTTGCCGCCCCGGTCGTTGGCGAACGAGACGAGTTCCGCGACCGCGTCCCGGAGATCGTCGGCCTCGAGGACGATTTCCCGGATCTCGTCGTCCGTGACCAGCGACTCGAGGACCGCCTCGCGAGCGGCCGCCGTGTCCGTCGCCTGCTGATACTCCTGTCGGAGCGATCGGTTGTCGGGGAACGCGTCGACCAGCCCGTCGCTCGTGAACAGGATGATGTCGTCCCGATAGATCTCCGTGGACCCGAACTCGACGTCGACGCTCGGTTGGCCGTGCGCCGATCCGCCGACGGCGTTCGTGATCGCCGTCGCGTCGGGGTGAATGCGGGCGTACACCTCGTCGTCGATCTCGCCGTTCTCGAGCAGGTCGTTCGTGACGGCGTGATCCCGCGTGAGTTGCTTCGTCTCCTCGTGTCGCTCGTTGATGAGGTAGATCCGGCTGTCGCCGACCCAGCCGTAGTGGAGGTGGCCGTCGACGTAGACGCCGACGACGAGCGTCGTCGCCGGCCGGCCACCGATGTCCCGTGCGAACTCCTGGACGTGCTTGTGGGCGGCGTCGATCCCGTCCTGTATCGCCGTTCGGATCCGCGCTTCGGAGAGGGCCGCGTCCGAATCGGCGTCGGCCGTCGGCGGCGTCGGCTCGTAGGAATCGATGCCGAACCGTTCCGGGATGTCCGTTCCGGGCCCGAGGAGGGCGTCCGTGAGTCGCTTCCTGACCACGGTCGTCGCCAGGAAGGCGGCGACGTCGCCGCAGGCCTCGCCGCCGACCCCGTCGCCGAGGACGAAGATACCGACCGGCCGCTCCGTTTGTCGGTGGTGGTTCTCGAAGACCGCCGTCGCGATGGCGTCTTCGTTGATTCCGTCGCGTCGTTGCTTCCGCGCGCCGATATCGATGGTACTCGCGTATTCCATAGTCATTCCGCGGGTTGTTGATCGAACTGGAAGTAGAACCGTTCCGGATACGAGGGACTGACCAGCGCGATGGTGTCGCCGCTCTCGAGTTCGCTCGACGCCTCGAGGTCGTCGGGGACCGACTTGTCGTGGCGCTGCTGGCGCTCCTGTCCGGCCTCCGAAAGCAGGAGGTGCCACTCCCGTTCGTCGTGTTTGCTGATGTAGGTGCCGTTGAGACTGGTATCGATCACCGTCCAGTTCCCTCGGTCGTCGGTGTCGAACCGGCAGTGGACGGCCGAGAGGGCCTTGTGCCGATCGTCCTCGAGCATGATCGAGGGCCGCGGCCCGTCCGGCGTCTCCCTGCCGATGGTGTCGCCCGGACTGATCGTCCACCGGTCGTCGCGGCCGAGCCAGTGGACCGACGCCTGGGTCGGCATCGTCGCGTCACGGTTCTCGAGGGACCGTTTGAGCACGGACGCGTTGGGATACCGATCGACGGTATCGTGCCGGGTCGATCGTCGGATGATCTCGTCCATGTACGGTGCCGTGTCGATGCCGAAGTCCGAGGGTGCGACGCCGTCGTCGTCGGGAACCCAGCCGACCTTGAGGAAACAGAGGATCTTCCCGATCGAGTAGACGTCGCTCCAGGGTCCCTGCCGCTGCTCCGAGCCCTGATTCAGTTCCGGCGGCTTGAACTCCCCCGGAACGGTCGAGTCCGCGTTCGACTCCCCGGCCGCGGAACCCGAGGACGTCCCCGTCGTGAACTCGGCACCGCCCCGTTCGGGAACGAACCCCTTGGCCGTGGTGAAGTCGATGATCTTCGGCTCCCTGGTGTCGTCGATCATGATGTTGTCCGGCTTGAGGTCCCGGTAGATGAGGTCGTGGTCGTGGAGGAACGACAGCGCGTCACAGACCCCGATTCCGATCTCGCGGACTTCGTCGTCGTCGGTGATCGGATCGTTGTTCCGGACGACGGTACCGAGTTCGTCGCCGTCGATCGACTCGACGACGAGTACCGGCATCCCGAACCCGCGTTCCGTCCCGTAGTACCCCATGATGTTCGGATGGCCGCCCGCGTCGCGGATGTCCTCGAGGACGTCCGTCTCCCGCTCGAAGTACTTGTCGACGAGGTCGTCCGGCGCGTTCCCGCCGTAGTTGGGATGTTTCAGGGCGACCGATCGCCCCGTGTCGGTGTCGGTCGCGTCCCAGACGACGCCGAAGCCGCCTCTCCCGAGCTGTTCGTGAATCTCGTATCGGTCGGCGAGTTCGTCCCCGACTGTTGGCTCTGACATGCTCATTGATAGCTACTGTATTTCCGATCGTCCGCCGAAGTGTCGTCCACCCGCTCAGTCGAACCGACCGGCGTCGTAGACGACCGTCGTGTTCTCCTGAATTTCGCGCACCTCCTCCTCGTCGCCCTCTTCGATCCGGGTGACGTTCTCCCTGAGCGCGTCCGTGATCTCCGTCTCGCCGGTGATGACCTCGGTCTCGTCGATCAGGTCCTTCACCTCGTCCAGCTCGTCGTCGTCGTCGGCGTGGGCGATGCGAGTGCGGAGGTCGGTCTCGCGATAGGTGAGGGTGACGTCTTCGTTCTGCGTGGCCAGTTTCTCCTCGTCGTCGGTGTACGAGACCGAGATATCGGTCGTCGCCGATGCCGACCCGGCCCGTAGTTCGACGTCGGCGATCGCTGGAGTCGTCCCGAGCTCGCCCGCGGGAGCGTCCATGGTCAGGACGAGCTGCTGTTTCTCGCGGTCCAGCAGGTCCGGGAGTCCCACGATCGCGCTCCCCGCCGCGTACTCGACGTCGACCTCCTGGACCTGCGGGAGTCGACGGTAGACGTCGCCGACCTCGCAGCCCTCCTCCAGGTCGATCACCAGTTCGGGGTTGTTCGCGACGACCGTCGACGCCTCCTGCACGACGTCTCCGAAGAACGACCTGATGTCCGTCGGGTTCTCCACGTGCGCCCACTGGCCCTGGGAGTGTTCGCCCAGCGTCCGAATGATGCCCTTGTCGTAGTTCGACCCGATACCGGCGGAGTAGATCGAGGTGCCGCCGTCCGCGGTCGCCTTCGCGAGCGGCTCGAAGTCCGGTTCCTCGAGCCGGATGTCGCGTCCGTCCGAGAGCAGCAGGATCCGCTTCGCGATTCCCTCGCCCTCGTCGAGGCCGCGGAGCGACTTTCGCGCCTCCTCGAGGCCGGCGTAGATGTCGGTCCCGCCGCGGGTCTCGATCTCGTCGAGGTATCCCTCGGCCTCGCTGCGGTCGATATCGCCCCACCGGGTCGCGTCCATGATGACGTCGACCTCGGTATCGAACGTAACGATGCTCAGGTAGTCCTGATCGTTCAACAGCCCGAAAACGAGGTTCGTCGCGTCGCGGACCTGATCCATCTTCTTGTACGACATCGACCCGCTACTGTCGATACAGAGCGCGATGTGTCGCTCGGTCGGTTCGTCACGGGCGTCCTCGCCCGGTTCGATAGTGAGTTCACAGGTGATTCCGCCACCGTTCTCCGGGACGTACGGTCGATTGAGTTCCACTGAGAAGTCGGTCGTCATCTCGGTAACTGATCATACGTCCCAGTATGATCTGATAACTTTTTCGCTGGTATTTGATCTGATCTGACATGATTCGATTCTGGCGAGGCGTCGAAGAAAACGATCCGCGCGCCGCTCGACTCCAGTCTCCCTCTCGAGGTGCTGCGGGTATCGCGTCGGCCGCTGGTCGCTCGAGGCGTCGCCGTCGACCCCGTTACAGGTGCACGTCGATTTCCGCGCGGTCGGCGAGTTCGAGCGTGTCTCCGTCCTCGAGTTTCGCTTCGGAACCGTCCATCGCGGTTCCGTTGAGCGCCGTCCCGTTCGTACTGACGTCGGTCACGTAGACGCCGTCGTCCGCGACCGAGAACTCGAGGTGCTCGCTCGAGAGGTACCTCGCTTCCTCGCGGCCGCCGCTGGCCGCGACCAGATCGGCGAGCCACTCCTCGTCCCGCCGGCCGAACACGTCACCGTCGCCGAAGGTGTACTGCTCGCCGTCTACCTCGAGCGTGACTTCCTCGGGGACGTCGTCCTCGTCGCCCGCGCCGCCCTCGCGGATCGCATCCAGATCCGTTCCGCAGCTCGGGCAGAACGACTCGTCGTCGACCGCGTTCCCGCAGTCCGGACACGCGGTGAGTTCGACCGACTCGTCCGCCTCGCTCTCGTCTTCGTCCTCGAGTTCCGTCCCGCAGTTCGGACAGAACGCCGCCGCCGCGTCGACCGTCGAGTCACACGACTGGCACTCGATCGTCGCCGGTTCGTCGTCCGCTTCGTCGACGTCGGCCTCCGTCTCGTCCGCTTCGTCTTCGGCGTCTTCCGCGTCGGCTTCGTCGTCGGTATCGGCGGCGTCTTCCGCGTCGGCTTCGTCGTCTTCGGCCTCGTCGACGTCGGCCTCCGTCTCGTCCGCTTCGTCGTCGACGGTTTCCGCCTCGTCTTCGTCGCCTTCGTTGTCTTCGTCTGCGACGTCTTCAGCGCCGGTCTCCGCCTCGTCTTCTTCGTCTTCGGCGTATTCCACTTCGACCGCGTCGTCGTCCGCGGCCTCGTCATCGGTCTCGGGATCGCTCTCGTCACCGTCCGCTTCGGTGCCGTCTGCTCCGTCGCCGTTCGGTGCTTCGTAGTCCGGGTGTGGGGTATCACAGTTCGGACAGAAACCACCAGTCGGGGATGGATCGAAGGTCGTTTCACACGAGACGCAGCTGAATTCGATCTGTTCTGCCATGGTATTCAGCGCACTTTCTCAGTCACAATAGAAAAAAGTATGCCAGAACTGGAGTGTTTTTTGTCTTGCTGTGGTGCTCGCGATATTGGGCGCAGTGAGCCTCTACAGCCGCAAACCACCGCTCCGGGAGACGTCCATATCAACAAACACTAATTATTTACGTCAGACACAATATATCGGGATACGATGCGACTCCCGATCCGATCTGGTACCGATCACGGGACACTCGTTCTCCTGGAACTGGGCGCGGTTCCCGTCGCGTTGCTGGTGACGTTTTTCACCCTGGCGCTCGCCGAACTCGTCGCCGCCGTCGTCGGCGTCGCGCTCGACGCCGCAGGCGCCAGTGAGACGATTCCGGAAATCGCGACCGTCGTGATCGGGTTCGGGGCGCTGGTGGTACTCGTCACCGGCGGCGGACACCTCGTCACCGGCTACCGCCACTGCTTCGAATCGTGGTTCGACGACGTCAGCCCGCTTCCCGTGTTACTCGTCCCGGTCGTCGGTATCGTCGTCCCGATCGGGTACGCGTTCTGGCAGACTGGCTCGCTGCGGCCGTCGTCGTGGCTCCTTCTCCCCGTCGCGGTTTCGGCGAACGCGCTGGCGTTCCGAACGATCGCGATCGATTCGCTCCGCGAGGACCGCGGGCGAACGAGTTTCGTCGCCGGCTCCCTCACGGCGCTTCCGGCCGTCGCCGTGCTGGTCGACCTCGCCGGCGAAATGCTCGGTTCGGGTCGACCGGTCGTTCGGACGACGGACGCGGTCGCGGTCGGATGGAGTTCCCCGGCGGGACGGGCCGCCGTGATCGCCGTTCCGCTCTCCGTCGCGGTACTCTACGGCGTCGGTACGGTCTACAGCAGGCAGTCGCGGTGGGAGCCCGACTGGTTGCTCCCGAAGTCCTCGGACGCGATTGCCGCCCTCACCTCGCGGGCCCGGTCGCTCCCGAGACCCGGAGCCGTGTTCGTCGCCCTCACCTCGCGGGCCCGGTCGCTCCCGAGACCCGGAGCCGTGTTCGTCGCCCTCACCTCGCGGGACGGGTCGGAGCCGTCCGGTCGGCAGCCGACAGGTGCCGGTCGAGCGTCCTCGAACGCGGCTCGGTCGGGCGATAGATCGACCGCGAGGCAACGTTCGGGAACCGCCCGCGAGGTCGTGCCGTCCAGCCCGGGAACGGACGCCGCTCCTCGCGGCGGCGCGAGTTCGCCCGGCACCGACGACTCGAGTTCGCCGGCCGAGGCCACCACGGACGCGTCGGCGGACGACGACCGATCCGCGAGTGCCGAGGAGACGTCCGACGAGCGCGAACAGCCCGCGAGCGCACCGCTCGGGGGACCGGGCGCGGCGGCCTCGACCGTCGAGAAGGACGGCACGGACGTGGCCGCAGGCACCGATGGGACCGCGTCCGACACCCGAATATTCGTCGACGACTTCGATCAGTACGTCCCCGACGAAACGCCCGTCGAGACGTGTCCCGACTGCGAGGAAGAGATCCCCTCGGACGGCGTCTACAACTTCTGTCCGTTCTGCGGCGGCGAGCTCTGAGCGCTCGCGGCGGTCGCCGGTGGTCACCGCCGCGTCCCTCCGGAACGCGTTCCCGCGCCGTCCACACGGTGACGACGGCGTTCTCGAGCGGCCGGCCGCTCGGCTCGCGGCCCGGTCAGTCGTCTTCGGACCGATCGCGCAACCGGCGTTTCTGCCGGCGTTCGGTCACGTGGTCGATCCCGTCGGCCAGCTTCTCTCGGACGGTGTCCTCGAACGCGTCGACGTCCTCGAGGAACTCCGTCGAGAACTCCTCGACGAGTTCGAACGTCCACTGGTCGCTGATCGCACCCGCGGGGAGGTGGTCGTCACGGAGGGCGTTCGCCCACTCCTCGTGACCGGCCTCGCGGAGCCGGTCCTCGGCGTCGCCCATCCGATCCATCGCGTGGCCGAGTTCGTGATGGAATTCGAGCAAGGTGCCGTAGGCGCGGTAGACGTGCTCGATCCCCAACTGGAGTTCGTGGAGGGCGTCCTGTTCGGCGTCGCTCAACTCGAGGTCGCCCGGATCGATGTCGACGTCCGCGTCGGGACCGGCGTTCGAATCGGAATCAGTCACGGCGGTCACGACGACGACACAGGGGAAAACCGTGCGCGTTGAACGTGCCGGACTGGCGATGGCCAGTTTGCTGGCGCTGTGGTCGCTCGTCGCAGCGGCTGGGACTCAGCTCTCGAGCCGGGCTCCCAGATCCGGTGCGCTGGCGTCGTAGCCGTCCGCGCGCAGCTCCGCGGCGAACGCCTCGCAGCGGTCGCCGTGATTGACCAGCACCGTCGCGTCCGCGTAGGACTCGAGGAACGCGTCGATCCCGTCCCGGTCCGCGTGCGCGGAAAAATCGTACTGATCGACCTGCGCGCTGACTGGCATCACGCGGCCGTCGAATTCGGCGCTGCCGGTCTCGAGCAGTTCCCGACCGGGCGTCCCCTCGACCTGATAGCCGGTCATGGTGACTTTGTTCGTCGGATTCGCCCGGATTTCGGGAATGTAAGTCACGACGGGGCCACCAGACAGCATACCGCTGGTGGTGATGATCGCTGCCTTCTGGTCAGTAATCCGCTTTCGCTGGCCGTTACGCCCGGTGACGAACCGTGCGTGGGATTTTGCCCGTCGAAACGCGTCTGCGTCGCGAACGAACGCGGGATACTGCTGGAGCATCTCGGTAACCCGCTTCCCCATCCCGTCGACGTAACAGGGGATGTCGTAGGCGTCACAGATGAGCATCATCTCCTGTGTCCGCCCAATCGCGAACGCGGGGACGACGACCGTGCCGCCCTCCCACAGCGTCGTCTCGACGCTCTCGGCGAATCGCTCCTCCACCACGGACCGGTCCTCGTGCTCGACGTCGGAGTAGGTGCTCTCGCAAACGACGACGTCGGCGTCGGGTCGTGCAGTCGTTCCCGAGACAAGGCGCTGGTCGGCAGTGTGGAAGTCACCAGTATACAACAGTCGCGTTGCTCCATCGTCGACGAGTACGTGAGCGCTTCCCGGAATGTGTCCCGCATTGTAGAACGTCACGTCGTAGCCGGCCGCTTCGAAGGAGTCCCGATACCCGTGCGTTTTCGAGACCTGCGTGACGCGCTTGAGATCGGTCTCGGTAAACGGACAGTTGTACGTGCCCCCGTGCAGTTTGAGCGTGTCCCGCGCGAGCGTCAGCGTTAGCTCGTACGTCGGAGGTGTCCAGTGAATCGGCGGCCGTGCGTCACCGGAAAGCAGGGACGGTATCGTGCCGACGTGATCGAGGTGCCCGTGTGAGACGACGACCGCGTCGGGGGCCGGCGTTTCGACCGGAAACTGCGGGGGATTGTCCGTCAGCATCCCGAAATCGAGGAGCAGAGAATCGTCCACGAGAATGGCGCTTCGGCCGATCTCGCGTGCGCCGCCGAGAAACTGAACATCCATTACCGGAGGTATACTCGCCAAACGCTTTTCTTCGTCGATTTATCCAACGCGATCCGTCGAGGTAGCCGCCATCGATACCGCGGATTTATAGGGGCGCTCGGGGGAGTGGCGAAAATATTGAGCGACACCACGCGCCACCGCCGTCCTCGTCGCCCTTGACGGATCGCGGGAGTCGTGACTATCGCTGGCCCCATTCCGTGACCGATACCGGTTCTCGGAGCCTGACGCGACTACTATGGAGTGCTATAGGGAACAGCGTATTCCTCATACGAACCCTTAAGATGCCGTAATGAGGGGCTCGACCATGGGAACGGCATCGACGACGAAACTGGGGTTCGTGTGTGTGCAGAATGCCGGTCGCAGCCAGATGTCGGCTGCGTTCGCCGAGCGAGAGCGCGACCGCCGCGCGTTCGGCGACAGCGTCGAGATCATCACGGGTGGTACACACCCGGCCGAGGACGTGCACGAGGAAGTCGTTACAGTCATGAACGAACTCGACATCGATCTCTCGGACCGGACGCCGCGAACCGTCTCGACCGACGAACTCGAGTCATGCGACGTCGTCGCCACCATGGGCTGTTCGACACTCGAACTGGACGCGGACGACGTCGATATTCGGGACTGGGCACTAGACGACCCCCACGGGCAGGATCTCGACACTGTTCGCGATATTCGAGACGATATCGAACGACGCGTCACGGCGCTGTTCGACGAGTTCCAACCGGACGACCTGTAGCGCAGACTCCGTCGACGCCCGTTCGCTCGGGTGACGTCCACCGCCGCCCGACGGCGGCATCTCGAGCGGCGGCTGTTGGAGGGGACAGTCCCCCTGTTTTCTCGGTGCTGTTCTCTCAGCACGGATCGTCCGGAACCGAACGTCGGTTCCGCTCCGCTTCGACCTCGTGCGGTTTGCTTCCGCCGGTTTCGGTTACCGATCTCGAAGCTGCCGATCGCTCGCGGCGTCGCGAGTGACCGAGCGTCCCGTCTCCGCTCGCTCCCGTCGCTCGGACGGGTCGAAAATGCGCTCGAGCTCTCGTTCGAATTCGGCATCGTCGAGTTCGCCCTCGACGTACCGATCGCGAAGGCGGTCTTCGGGGTCGGGCTGCTCGGTGGACCGCCGCGGCGCGCGCGGTTCGTCGGCGCTGGCCGGCCGGTCGCTGACCATCGAAAATAGCCCGACGATGACCAGCGCGAACACGCCCAGCACGGCGAGCGAGACGATCACCGAGAGGACGGCCACGATAACCGAGAGCGCGATTCCGACGATCGTTCCGACGACGCTCAGGGCGATGAGTGCGAGTACGAGTACGCCGACTCCCTTGAGCAGGACGGAACTGAGACGTCCCATACGCACCGTTCGTCGGACGCGTACAAAAACTACGCGGCACCGTAACGCCGATATTCACGCTGGAGACACTCTCTCGAGTGGGATCAGTTTTCGCCGGCCCGATCAGGAACTGTTCGAGCGGACCTCGTCCGCGCCGGCCGTCCGGGCGGCGGCCCGCTTCGTGAGAGCGATAAGATACACGTCGAGCAGGCAGATCGACAGAATCGCGAGCGGCACTGCCACGTCGGTATAGCTCACCGTGTCGACCTGCAGCGCCGTCACGACGAACGGCTCGCCCGGCTCGAGCGCGCCCGACAACGATCGCGCGCTCAGGAACGCGATCGCGAGCCCGTACAGGACGAACCAGATGCCGCCGCGTTTCCACTGCCCGAGATAACAGTGGCCGAGGCCAGCGACGAGCGCCGACAGCGGATACGCCGGCCAGACCGGTCGCGAGCGTTCACTCATTGGCGGCCCCTACGTTCCGGAAGACAATCGGTGTTGCTATCCGAACGAATCGGTCATCTCCGATACGCTCGAATTCCGAACCGGCCGTACCCGCCGTACGCCAGCTCGAGCGAGCCGATCCACCAGTTCCACCGCTCGGGCGGGCTCCCGTCGGGGGCGTCCGATAGCTCGTCGATGACGAGATCGTTCGTCAGGGTCACCCCCGCGTCGGCCTCGTACTGCCCCGAATCCGCGAGATCGACGGCCTGGCGAACGACGACGCGCGACTGCCCCACGGTGCCGCCGAACTCGTCGCGCAAGCGAACCTCGAGTCGCCCGGGATCGATGAACACGGCTCTCCGTAGGCGTTCTACCTACTTGACTGTTCGAGCAGCACAGAGGCGGAACGAATCTGGTTTCGGTGGCCTGGAGGACGGCTCGAGCAACGCGAGAGCCGTCGGACCCGGAGGAGGGCAGGCGACTGCCCGTCGCCGACCGCGAGCGGGCCGACGACCGATTTGGAGGTCCCGGCGGGGCCGGAACGGAGGGAGGTGGCTTTTCAGCGAAGCGAAGCGGGATGGAAGATCCCGAGAGGTCGTCGGCGCTTCGCGCCGACTGCAAGCGATTCCTTCGGAATCGATCGGTCCAAAAGGGCGCTCAATAGGAGCGCTCTTTTGAGGATTTTGCCGCGGGCGCGGCACAGCCGCGCCCGCAGCGCAAACGTTCGGTACCGATCGATGATCTTTTGAGCGACGGCCGTCTTCCGTCGGGCATGGCAAGTTTCACTGTCGTTGTCGGCGATCCCGATTCCGGGATGGCCTACCAGCTCGAGGCGGAGGAACAGGACGCGAACCGATTTATCGGCAAGTCGATCGGCGACGACGTCGACGGCGGCGCGGTCGGACTCGACGGCTACACGCTCGAGATCACCGGCGGCTCCGACGAGGCCGGGCGACCGCTCAACGGCGACGTCGCGGGCCCGAATCTGAAGGAAGTGCTCATGAAAGGCGAACAGACCGGCTTCCAGCCGTCCCGTGACGGCGAGCGCCGCCGGATCACGGTCCGCGGCCGCGAGGTCTCCGACGCCGTCGCACAGATCAACGCCTCGATCACCGAGCGCGGCAGCACCGACGTCGACGAGCTGCTCGGCGACGGCGACGACGAGTAAGTCGCGCCGTCCTATCCCAATTCGTTTTCATGTCAGACAGAATTGCGAGCGACCATCCATCGGTAGACACGGTTCGATCGACGTGCTCGGAGACCGCGACGGGCGTCAAACTCGAGGTCCCGGCCGACGATCGCGAGCTGTTTCCGACGGACGAGGTCGTTCGAGTGGTCCTGAACGGTGAGGAACTGTTCGCACGTGTCGAACGGGCGCTGACGGGCGATGCGCTGTCGATTCCGGGCATCTACGAGACCCCGGGGCAGGCTCGCGATCCCAGCGGCGCGACCGACCGGCTCACGGCGTGGACCGACGAGCACGACGTTCCCGCGGGCGGCTCGGTGCTGATCGACGTCGTCGAGCCCGAGTTCCTCTACGGCTGTCGCGCACCCGGCGAGACGGCCTACTACGACGCACGCGAACCGCCGACCGACAGCCTGAGCGAGATCGCGAAGGACCTCGAGGACCGGTAGTTTCGGTCCAGTAGTTTCGGCCCGGGTGAGGGCCAGCGCCGTCGAACGGCCGTTCGGTGCCGGTGCCGCGCGGAAGCCGTTCCAGCGGCCGGTCTCCGCTCGAGCGCGTCGCCGGACGAGCGCCAGCACTGGGGATCGAAACGCAGTTGCTCTCGAGCACCGGGGAAAGAACGAGTTGCCGGCTCAGAGGCGCGGAAGGAAGGCGTACAGCAGGAGTCCGAAGGCGAGGTGCTGAACCATCGTTCGCTCGACGGTCGCGCGGACGTACTCCTCGTCGTCGATGGAGTACTCCTTGGTGCGAACTTTGGCGTGCATCGAGAGCACGTCCTCTTCCTCCAGCGTGTGCAGGCTCGGGTAGACGGTACCCGGGCTGAGCTGTGCACCGAAGAGGTGAGTCAGGTCCGAGAGGAGCTCCTTCCCGTGGGTTTCCTCGTGGAGCGCGATGAGCATCAGGAGGATCTCGTCCAAGTTCTCCTTGATGATGGCTTCGTCGAACTGGACCGCGTCGGTCGGGAGCGCACCGTTTACCTGCTCCATCAGTTCGTCGAGTTCGCGTTCGATGTCTTTCGTGCTCTCGTCGGTCGTTCCGAGGGAGATATCGTACGATTCCGACTGGGTTTCCGCAGTCGCCGCCCTCGACAGTTCGTCGAGCACGGATTCGGTATTGGGTGTGTCTTCACGCATTGACGATCACCGGTTGGGGGTTTCGTGATGGACCCGATTCGGGACCGACGACCACGCACCGTCGACGGCCACTCGAATTCGCGACCCGTTCACGACTACTGAGTCCCTGACACTGCGACGTATTAAGGGACAGGGAACCGAACAATCAGTGGATTCGATAAATCAACCGTTCGTGAATAACATAATTACTGTCTTCTTTACAACTCGCTAGGCGACCGTCGCCATTGGTGGTTGAAACTAGTCAAACGTAATTTCAATCGGATTAGAATGTTCTGAACTGCCAATTATGGGCGGCAGATGAAAGTCATTGATAAGGGTTGTGGCCTTATGGCGAATATATGATCAGTGTGTCGATGGCCCGTCGCGGATGATACTGACCATCTCGTTTGGCCGGTCGGTCTCGTCGTCGTCCTCGTCGTCGTCGATTCGTCGTTCGACCCGCCGTTCCGCCATCCGCGCGATCATCACGTGTTCCTCGAGGTCGTCGCCCCGGATCGTCGCGATGTACTCGAGGCTCTGTGCGTGTGCGCTGAAGAGCGTCCCGCTCAAGGACTCGAGGGGGTACTCGAGGGTGGTCGGTTCGTCGTAGCGTTTGTTGTGGATCTCTCCCAGCGAGAGCCCGCGCAGGTACGAGGTCATCTGCTCGCGGACGAGCGGGCTGATCCAGCCCAGATCCTCGTAGTAGCGCAGGCAGTTCAGCGCACCCGTCGTGCCGAAGGTCTCGCCGAGAAAGCGTGCCCACTGGATGGTGGCGTCGGTTCGCCCGGCCGATCGTTCGAGGGTCTCGAGGTAGGGCTTTGAATCTGACATGGGTGGCCGGCGTATCCGGTCTATTGGTGTTCCAGTCGTCCACCGGTCAAGAAGATTCGCGTCATTACGAGCGCTGAGTCGCCACCGACAACGGGAGACGGCTGCGCGACGATTGGGCGATCCGCTCGAGTTCGCCCCCGGACCGTGAGCGACGTCGATGCTGTAACCGACCGCAGTCACACGCTAATGACCACGTTGACCACGTACTGCGTGACGACGGCGATCACCGCGCCGAGCCAGGTCATGAAGACGAAATGTACCAGCGCACTGAGCATGTGTCCGCGGTCGGTGATCCGGATCATGACCGCGGAGAGCGCGGCGTTGATGATGATCGTCAGGATCAACAGTAACTCGATCGTCCGGATGTCGTACTGCTCGGTGCTGAGCAGGCTGCCGGCCACCTCGCTTTGCTCTTCGAGGTTCATCTCGCTCGTGATGTTCATCATGATCTCGACGACCTCGAGGCCGACGAAAAACGAGAAGACGGCGGCGGCGGTGATCCCGTAGAGGACGCCGATCAGCGTCATCGTCGCCTGTTGGCGCTTCTCTCGAACCTTGAGCACCTCGTTCTGGTTCTCGCTGATGACCTGCCCGAGCACCTGTGGATCGCCGCCCATCTGGCGACCGATGACGTACATATCGCCGAACTTCTGGATGAGATAGGACCCGGTTTCGGCGGCGAACAGTCGCCAGGATCGAATATCGTCGATCCGCATATTGAGCCGCTTGTAGAGCGCGTCGACGTTCGCCGTCAGCGCCCCGAAGTCCTTGCGGCGCAGGCTCTCGAGGACGCTCCCCGTGGACGTCTGTTTGACGCTCTCGACGGCACCGAGCGCGCGAATGAAGCTGGGGAACTCCCCGTCGCGGACCTTCACTTTCTGTTCTTCCTGCCGCATCCGCCAGCCCGGGAGGAGCAGCGGTGTCACGGGGATCGCGGCCATGATCGGGAGCGGGACCCGATCGGCGACCGGCGGAACGAACCCGAGGGCGGCCAGTACCATGACGATCGTGAGGACGACGCTGCAGCCGATGCCGATCGCGAGCGCCCGCGGAATCCGGGTCAGCGGGCCGGTCCCTTCGGTCTCCTCGATGTACCAGATGGGGTCGTACGGCGAGATGACGTGGATCGCGTAGACGAACGCCACCTGCACGATCGAGAACATGACGATGGTCCCGCCGATGAGCAGCGTCGGACTCGTTCCGATCAGGATCGGGAGGACGATCGCGAACACGAGAATGAACGCCACGGACAGCATCATCGACATGTACAGCTCCTTCATCACGTCGAGTTTCGCCAGATCCGCCTCGTACCGGGTGACGAACTGCTGGATGATCGTGTCCTGTTCGTCCATCAGGAACTCGCTGATCTGCTGCCCGCCGCCGACCGTGTACGCCAGTCGCTCCAGAAAGTCCGTCAGGAGCGGACTGGTCGTCTGTTTGGCGCGCAGTCGGCAGGCGTCGTCGAGGCTCTGGTTCCACGTGTCGACCATCGCGACGAGATGCCCCATCTCTTCGGCCAAGGCGTCGTACTCGTCTTCCTCCGCGAGGGTTCGAAAGATCTCCACGCGGTTGATGTTCGTCATCGAGAGGACGGTGATGTGGGTCAGAAAGAGGTGAAAGCGCTGGCGGACCTGCTTTCGCTTCCGGTCCTGTGCCAGCTTGGGGTAGATGACCGCGACGACCATCGCCAACAGCCCCAGGAGTACGACTGGGAGTCCGATCACCAGGGAGAGCCCGAGGACGACGACCGCGACCCCCGATCCGACGAAGAACACGAACGCAGGCGCGATGACGAGCAGGAGATACCGCGACGCGGACATCTCCATGTTCGCGTACGCCACGTTGAGCGACTCGAGCAGCGACCGAGCGTTCATATCCGGCGCGGACTGGGTGTCGGTCGACATAGTACTCTCAGGCGAACTGATCGATACCGCTGATCCGGATGGGAAGCCCCTCGAGCCCGTCGCGCTGGAAGTCGGCGATCGCCTTGTTGACCTCGTGGTAGCCCAGCACGTCGGCGTCGATGAGCTGACGGATGATCTCCGACCGACGATCGAGCTCGTCGTAGATCTCTCGCGTGTCCTGGTAGCCGAGCAGCGTCGCGATCTGTTCCTCGAGGACGTAGGAGTTGTTGCGGCCGGTGAAGGTGACCTCGTCGTCGCGGGGGTCCCACTTGAACGCCTGCCGGGTGACGACGCCGCCCTCGTAGTCGGAGTAGCCCTCGATCTCCTGGACGGAGGTGACGCGTCGGAGGACGTCGTCGCCCTGTTTGACGCGGTTCTGGAAGAGGGCGACGTCGCAGTTGTCCATGAACGTCTCGGGGACGTTGATCGGGGCCCCGGTGAAGCGCTGGATCATCGAGACGATGTCGCTGGCGTGGAAGGTCAGCATAACCGGGTGACCGGTCTGGGCCGCCTGGAACGCCATCTGCCCCTCCGCCCCGCGGACCTCACCGACGACGATGTAGTCCGGGCGCGATCGGAGCGCGGCCGCGACGAGGTCGAACATGTCCACGTCGGCCGACTCGTCGCCCGAGCCCTCGCGGGTGAGTAGTTGCTGCCACGTGTTGTGCGGTGGGATAACCTCCGAAGTGTCCTCCGCCGTGTATATCTTCGCGTCCCGCGGGATGAACGACAGCGCCGCGTTCAGCGTCGTCGTTTTGCCCGACGCCGTCTCGCCGACGACGAAGACGGTCTGTTCGTTCTCGAGGCAGAGCCAGAGGTAGGCGGCCAGCTCCGGGCTCAGAGTCCCCCATTTCGTGATCTGGAAGACCGAGAGCGGGATCTCCTCGCCCTGCCGGATGGTCAGCGACGGCCCCTGGACGGAGACGTCGTCGGAGTAGATGATGTTGATACGGGAGCCGTCGGGCAGGGTCGCGTCGATGACCGGGTCGGAGTCGCTGATCGGGTGGTTCATCCGCTCGCCCATGTTCCGCAGCCACTGCTCGAACTCCTCGGGCGTGCCGAAGTCGACGGTCGCCGAGATCATCCCGTACGTGCCGTGATCCAGGTAGCACTGCGTGGGTCCGATCACGTGGATGTCCTCGTTGGCCGTGTCGACCATCACCGGTTCCAGCGGCCCGAGTCCGACGATGTCGCGCTGGAGCTGGTACCGCAATCGGGTGAACTGATCACGCGACAGCGCGATCTTGCTGGTCCCGAGCGATTTGAGCCGCCCGATCGACTGCCCCGTGATCCCCGACGTGATCTCGACGACCTCGTCCAAGAGGTCGTCCAGGTGATCCTCGAACTCCTCGTCGTCGGCCGGTGCCGGCCGGGTGACGCTCTTGTCGAGGATTCGCTGTCGGATCCGATTGTAGAGCGCCTTGTCCTCGTCCTCGAGCGTGGGCTCGACGCAGTAGTACGTCGTGTCGATCCCCAGATCGCCGTGGACGTGACAGAAGATCGGTGCCTCCGCCTCGTAGATGACGTTCGGCCGATCGGACTCCCACTCGCCGGACGGCTCGTCGATGAGCTTCGGATACTCGCCGTACTCCTCGAAGAACCACTCGAGGTGTTCCCGCAGGTGCGGATGCTCGTCGGCCAGCGCGTCCAGTTCGTTCTCGAGTCGTGCGGTTCCGAAATCGGACATCTATCTATGCCACCGTCCTGCTGACGATCGAGACCCCGCGCCCCTGCTGGACGCTGAAGCCGATGGAGTCGTCGACCGGACTTTTCATGTTCTGGAATCGTCGGACCAGGATCTTCCGCCTGATCTCCTGGCCGACCGTGTTCGTCTCGATCTGGAAGTAGATGTCGGCCACGTTCCGCAGCGGCCGCAACGCGTCGTCGCGGACGCTCGTGGGATCGACCGTCAGGACGACCGACTTGTCCTGCATGGTCACCTGTCGCAGGAACGTGACGAGCCGCTGGATGACGTGGTCCTCGTCGCCCTCCGTGATGACCGCCTCGTAGTTCGGGTCGTTCCGCAGGAGCGCCGAGAGCGTGTCGACGAAGACGACGTCGGCCTTCCAGAGCGTTTCCGCACTCGCGAGTCGCGCCAACAACTGGCGCTCCCGTCCCTCGTCGTGCGTGTCGACGTTCGCGTGCAGGAACAGCAACTGCTCGTCCAACAGGAGGTCGACCACGTCGTAGGACAGCGAGTTCATCTGCTCGACGAACTCCCAGGACTTCAGCTCCGTCGAGATGTACGTCACGAAGGCGCCCTCGGTCGCTAACCCGTACGAGAATCGCTGTGAGATGGCGCTCTTGCCCGCCCCGTCTTGCCCCTCGACGAGAACGATGCTCCCCGCCGGAATGCCGCCACCGATGGCGTTGTTCACGCGATCCCGCCCCGTCAGTCCGATGGAGTGGTACTCAGTCATGGAACGTAGAATTCGAACGTCTCTTTCGCACCGTTGACCGTCACTTGAATCCGGTGTTCGTCGCCCGTCGTGAGCGACCGGTCGATCTCGAGCTCGGCGACCGCCCCGCCTCGCCAGGGACCGCCGCCGTCCCGGACCGTGATCGACATGTCGCTGCTCGAGACGTACGTGCCGTCGACCAGCACGTCCAGTCCGGTACCGTCGGTCGCGAGGGTCTTCCGGCCGGTGTTTTTGACGAGTAACGTGATGGTCTCCGCACCGCTCGCGTTGTACACCGCCTCGCTCCCCGGATCGCTGATGATCTCGATGTCGGTGTCGATCTTGTCCGTCACGTCGCCGCTGTAGGTGTCGACCGAGTTACTGAGTTCGTTGACGTTCGTCACCAGCGTGCCGGCGACGCCGGCGGCGACCAGCATCGCGGCGATGAACAGGATCAGCGTCGACACGGAGTCTCCTGCCATCGATCACACCCCCGTGATGGTTTCGGCGATCCCGTGTTCGGTCACGATCTTCACCCTGTTCGGTCGATCCGTCGAGATCGTCACTGTGAGCGTCTCACCGGGCTGCCACAGCTCTCTGACGGGACTCCCGCCGACGCTCGTTTCGTACGATTGTCGGTAGACCCCGTCGATCAGAAGATCAGTTTCGGGGATCGAGAGCACCGTCGAGCCGGTATTGGTCACGTCCATGGTGAAATTCTCGTTTCCGCTCTCGTTGTAGCGCCACGCTGCGACGTCGATCGCGGTGTTGCGCATCGCGAGCGCTCGATCGTCGCGGTCGTCGATCGCCGCCGACCGATTCTCGGAGGCCGTCTGGAACACCGGGTAGGCGATCCCCGCAGCGATCAGGACGCCCACGAAGATGATCACCGTCGCGCCACTGGTACTGAATCCCACGTTCGATCACCGTCTCTCGCCGGTGGCCCGGAACACGGCTACGGCCCCGACTCCGCGTTCGGTTCGACGTCCCGCTTCGTCTCGTGGATCTCCTGGAGCTTCATGATGTACGTGTAGCTATCGGCGTGATCCTCGGCGGTCAGCTCCTCCGGCGTCGCCCCCGGATCGACGTGAATGTCCAGATCCGGGCCGCTGAGGGTCGCCTCGAGGTGGTCTCTGACCTCCTTGTCGATCCAGCCGATCTCGGCGTAGTACGAGATCGCCCGCAGCGTCGCGGCCGGTCCCGCCGTCCGGACCAGGTCGGTCAGCCACTCGAGGACGATGATGTCCGTCGCGTACGTGTCCGCGAGCGTCTCGAGGGTGACGTCGGAGCCGCCCCCGTCCCCGTCGGCAGCGTCGGCCGTCTCGTCCGACTCGTCGTCTTCGGGGCCGTCGACGCTCTCGGTGGCCTGCACTTCGACGCTGGTGTCGTCGGCGTCGGCGGCGGCGCTTGCGTCGCCGTCGCCCCCGTCTTCGTCGAACGTGATCGTCTCGCCGCCGTCACGGCCGGCCCGTTCGGACTGGGCCGCCGCGTCCTCGATGACGCCCTTCAGGTCGTCGAACGAAACCGTCTCCGTGCCGGCGTCGACCGTCGAGCCGCCGTCCGCGACGCCCATCCCGCCCTCGGTCGATTCCTCCCTCGTCGCGTCGTCTTCGCCGAAGACGCCGAACCCGTTTCGCTCCTCGCCGGCACCCGTGAACGGGTTCACGTCGTCGGTCAACATATCGTAGACGCCGAGCAGCTGGCGAACCGTGTCGTTCATCTCCTCGACCTGATCCGCCACCTGCTGCTGGGAGTCCTGGACCGTGCCCAGCGTCGACTCCTTGTCGTCGAGCTCCTCCTCGAGTTCCTCGATCCGGTAGAAGAGGTCGTCGAGGTCGTCCTCGTCGGTCGACGACGAGCCGCGGCTGAACAGTCCGCCGCTGCTCTCCGAACCGGCGTCTGACGCGGCGCTCTCTCCCTCGTCTGGTCCGCTCTCGTCCGTCTCAGTCGTCTCGTCGTCCTCCGCCTGCGCGTCGGCTGCGCTCGCGTCGTCCTCGAACGGGTCCGCCCCCTCCTGACGCTGTTCCTCGCGCTGGCGACCCCGTCGGCCACCGCTGTTGCTGAGGAAGTCTTCGATAACGGTCCGCAGGGAGTCGAGTCCGAAATCCATGCTACCTCTGCGCGTGCGTAGTTCGACATCTCGCCGCGCTCGGTCGCTGTCGGCGACGATCATCGTCGGACGGTACGGTCATACTACTCCCCTGTAGTCGCGGTGTTCGTATAGATGTCCGCTCGAGTTCGTCCGCCGAATCGGTCCGCGTTTCGAGTCGTGAGTCGAGTCTCGATACGCCCTGTGAGGTGAAACGGAGCTTGATAATCCGAATAGGCGATGTGTTCGCTGGGGTGCATCCCCAGATACTGTGATGCCAAACCACTCGCCTCACCTCGGAGTTCGACGGGACACGACTGTTGACCCGTCGCCACGCCCACCGCGGGAGCGACGGGCCCAGCCCGTCGAGCCGAGGACCGACGCCCGTGCTGGCGTCGCGAGGACTCGCGGTGGCGTCGAACGCCACGGCGAGTCCGACCGGGCGGGGATGGCACTCAGGGTGTACACATAATGTTCGAAATAATTACAGACAGAGACGAGCGCGGTCAGGTCGGTATCGGTACGCTGATCGTGTTCATCGCAATGGTGCTCGTCGCGGCGATCGCGGCAGGCGTACTGATCAACACGGCCGGACTCCTCCAGAGTCAGGCCTCGAATACCGGCTCCGACACGCAGCAGGAAGTCGCGAATCAGATTTCGGTCATCGACGCAGTTGGGGTTACGACGTCGGACGGTTCCGGGAACGACTACATCGGTAATCTCAGCCTGACGGTCAAGAAGTCGGCCGGTTCGGAAGAGATCGACCTCAGCTCGGCAACGATCCAGTACACGAGTGATACGACCGCGACAACGCTGACCTACGCGGATGCTACAGGACCCACCGCTTCCGAATTTTCGACGGCGTTGGAGAGTTCGACCGGACAGAAAGACGCACTCATCAACAGCGATGAGCGCGTCTCCATTTGGCTCGACCTCTCTGCGATCGAGTCGAACGGTAATGGCCTCGAAACCGGAGCCGACGCGACGATTCAGATCGTCGATCAGTCCGGTGCGACGTCCGTCTACGGTGTCAATGTCCCGAACACCTTCGGTGACAAGAGCTACGTCCTCGTCTAACTAGGGACTCTCCCTTTCCGATTTTTATGGAACTAGAACGCCAGTGGGTCGTCGTCACCGCGCTTTGCATACTGCTCGTTACGTTCGCGGCCGGACCGCTGGTGCCGGGAATCGGCGGGACCGAGCCCGCAGACGAATCGGTGGAGCTCTACACCTCGTTCGCCGGGAACGAGGAGGGCGTCTCCGTCGAGAGACAGCTGTTCGTCTCCCCGACGCGGGTCCCCGCTGAGAACCTCACCCTCGAGCAACCGACCACCGACGCACACCGGCTCGAGGTTCCCGACGCGCTGGTCTACGTCGAAACCGGGGCGGAGCCGGTTGCGATCACCTATCGCGTGTCGGTCCCCGAACTGAACTACACCGGGACGTCGACCGAGAGCGTCGCCGCGGGAACGGAGCGGACGGTTCCGCTCTCGATCCCCGGCGAGACGGTCGCCGGGCCGGACAACTCGAGCGTCGAGGCGACGGTCGCCGTCGCCGCCGAGTCCGACGGCGCGGCGTTCACCGTGACCGAGGAGACCGTCGCGCTCGAGGTGGAGCGATGAGCACTGCCCACCGCGTCCGCGAGGAGCTGACGGGGCTCGCGGTCGACCGGGCCGCGCTGGTTCGGCTGCTGTTTGGCGACCGAACCGGACTCACGATCTACCTCGGCGCGCTCGCGCTGTTCGCCCTCTACTGGCGCGTCGACATCTTCATCGTCGACACGTTCGCGATCGGGAACGCGCTCGTCGCCCTCTCGGAGGGGCAGCTACACATCAGCCAGGCGGTCTACGGGCCGACGGACCCGTCGACGCCGGGTATGAATATCGTCGACGGCCGACTCTACGCCCGGAACTACGGCCACGTGGTCTTCGCGCTGCCGTTCCTCTGGGGACTCGAGGCGCTCGCGCTGGTCGCCGATCCGCGGATCGCGATCGCAGCACTGTGGAGTCTCCTGGTGCTCGCCGTCTGGGTCCAGTTCGGTCGGCTGGTCGGCCGCCGCCGTCTCGCGACGGCGGCCGGCTGCGCGCTCGCGTTCGGCCTCTTTCAGGTAAATCTCGCGACCGCGACCGCGATTCCACCGCGACTGTTTCCGCTACTGGCGCTCCAGGCGAGTACGATGGTCGCGGCCGGGTTCGTTCCGGTCGTGCTCTACCGGTTGTTCGTCCACGCACACGGACGACGGGTCGCGATCGCGGCCGGGATCACCGGCGTCGTGCTCGTTCCGATCGGGTTCTGGGCGTCGATCCCGAAGCGCCACGCAATAACCGCGCTGTTCGCCCTGGTCGCGCTGTACGGCTTCTACCGGAGCCGCGTCGCCATCGCCGACGGCGACGAGGGGCTGGCGTTCCGGTCGCTCGCCTACGCGGCGGTCGGCGCGACGGCCTGGATCCACGCCCCGGAAGCGCTCGCGCTGTTGGCCGTGCTTCTCCCGGCGGATCTGCTGACGGCCCGCTCGAGGGACCCGCGGACGCTCGGGATCGTCGGCGGCGTCTTCCTCCTCTCGCTGGTGCCGTTTTTCGTGACGAACACGCTCATTTCGGGCAATCCGGTCAAACCGCCGCGGTTACTGTCGGCGTACACCGGCGGCGACGTTCTGATCGAGGATGTCGGCACCGGCGCGGGTGCGAGCGGTGCCGAATCGGCCGGCGGAGCGTCCGCCGGTGGGACCCCAGCGGGCGAGAGTGGCGACTCGATGACGGAACCGAGGGGTCCGATCACCCGGCTCGTCGGTGGGGCGATCGCGCTGGCGTCGACGGGAATCGACGGTGCGCTGCACGCGGTTGACGTATTCGGCGGCCTGCTCGATACCGGCCTCGACGCGCTGGATTCGGACCGCCTCACCCACGTCTTCCTCCGAAGCGGGCGAATCCCGGGGGTCGACTACGGGCAGACCGGCGGTCAGACCGTCGAGCTGACGATTGCCGAGTCCGCACCCGTCCTCGGCGCGCTCGTCGCGGCGCCGTTCGTCGTCGTCGGACGGATCGCCCGCTCCCGTTCCGTTCGGCAGCGGCTGCGCGACCCGCTCACGCAGACGGACGTCTTCGCCGGCTGTTACGTCTGCCTCTTCAGTCTCATGTACCTCTCGCGACTCCCGCTCCACTCGACGATCACGGTCCGCTATCTCGCCCCGATCGTTCCCGTCCTGGTGTACGGCGTGTTCCGCCTCGAGCCAATCCAGCGGATCGTCGACCGGGAGTGGCGACCGTTCGTGGCGGCGACGTGTGGATTCACGGCTGTCGGGATCGTCGCTGCAATCGCCGCGTTCAGCGCCGTCGACGTCAGCGTCGGAACCGTCGTCCAGACGCACGCGATCGTCAACCTCTGTGTCGCCGGTGTCCTCGCCTCGTCGATCGCCGTCGCCGCTCGGACCGAGCGGTGGGATCGCGTCGGCGCGCTCGCGCTCGCGTTGGCCGTCGCCGCGATGGCGGTGTTCCTGCTGCTCTCCGGGGTGGAGTACTTCGGGAGCGGCCGACAGTTCGCCCTGCCGATCACGGATCTCCTCGAGCGATACGTTTCGATCAGAAATCCATGACAGATACCAGTGACACCGATTCAGTCCTCGAGCCGGACGACCTCGCGCTCGAGGGCGACCACGTACGGCGACTCGACGAGAATCAGTACGTCATCAGGGCGGACGCTGACGAATTGAATACGCGTCAGTTTCCCGCCGGGGACGGGATCGACGGCCCGTCGCCGTCGGCAGTCGATACCCCCGAGGCGGCCGGCGCACTCGCCGACGCCCCCGAACCACACGGGGTCGACATCGCGCTGAAGACCGACGGCGAGATCGCACGCCACCGCGCCACGTCGCACGACGTCCGCGAGGTGTTCGTCGATCTCCTGACCTGGTACGCCGGCCAACTCGACGACGATCTGTCGCCGAGCGAGGCGCTCCGGGTCATGCTGGCTGCGTCCGATCTCGACGTCTAGTTCGTCGCGATCCGCGCGAATACAGGGCGCGCGGATCCACGGGAACCCACGGCGTGTACTCGGTTCGGTTCCGTTCGTCCGGTTCGCTCCTCGAGCGGGGTCGCGAATAACGTTCTTTTTCCACCTCGAGGACGAATCCGACGCTATGAGTGACCAGCGCGAGGAGTTTTTGGCGGGCGAGCGCCTCGAGGACGTGGCGCTGTTTCTGGCCGATTCGTACGTCTCGGACGACCGGCTCGAGCAGTTCGGCGAGCGCGTCGACGACGGCACCCTGATCGTGGTCGACGGCGAGCGCGGTCGGGGCGCCTTTCAGGCGGCGACGGGGACCGGTGCGATGGAGTTCGCCAAGTCCGCGATGAGCAACGAGGGGTCGATCGACGACGACCTCACGGGCGGGCACTGTCCGGACGAATCGGACGCCGAGACCCACGACGTGCAGTTCGTCTTCGCGTTCGCCGAGGGGCAAAACGAGGAGGTCGGGGGAATCTACGCCGAGGGCGCCGTCGTCCACGCCTACGCTCAGTGCACGTGCGGCACGGCGTTCTCGGATCGGTGGAACGTGACCGAGTAAGCCGCAGTCTTTTGCGGCTCAGCGACCTACCGTAACGCAATGCGTTCGACCGAAACCCCGTACGAGACCGGCCGCGGGTTCGGTCTCTCGAGTCGCGACGCGCGCGTCGTCGGCGGCGCGAGCGTACTGATGGCGATCAACGTGGTGGTGATGTACGTCCTCGCGGGGACGCCGCTCGCGAGCGTCAACGACTACCTGTTCGCGGTCCCGATCGTCGGCGCGATCGCGTACGGCGCGGCGATCATGGGCGGACAGCTCGTCGCCGAGCGGGGCGTCGAGGGCGGTGACGCGGGAGTCGCGTTCGTCGGGATGGTGATCCTGCAGTTGGCCTTCGGAATCTTCGGGGCCGGCGTCCTTCGCTTCGCGCCTCCGGAGTCGCGGTCGACGATTCTCGTGGTGACGGCGGTCGTCGTCGCCGTCCTGACGGCCGTCATTTCGGCCTACGTCTACGCCCGATCGAAGACGTTCGACCACTGGGGGTCGTACGCCAACTACGCGTTCGTCGGCGGCATCGTCGCGATTTTGATCGGAAGCGTCGTCGCGCCGGTGTTGCTCCTCGGGTTCGTCCTCATCTTTCTGGGGTTCCTGCTCCGGTTGGGCTGGGAGATCTGGAAGGTCCGTGACCAGCGCAGCGAGTCGGTCGCGCTCCAGACGATCGGCGTCTACATCGCCGTCGCCGGCGTCTTCGTCCACGTCCTCCAACTGGTGTTGCGGTACTTCGCGTCGCGGCAGTGATCGATCGGCTCGAGAGCGGGCAGACGGGTCGCGGCGAACGATATCGAAGGCTGAAGCAGCAGCCGAGTCAGATGACAGCGACGGCGAGCGCTGCCGTCAGGCAACTGATACCGAACCAACCGGCGAAGTTCCACCAGGGAACACCGCGATACCGGGGTCCGGGGAGGTCGTCCGTGTACGTCCAGTTGGCGTCTGCGACGCCCCGATGGTCAGTGAGTACGTCGTCGGTCGTCGCGAGTGCCCTGGTGGCGACGACTGCCGTCCAGCCGTCGGTTACGAGGAGGGCGACGCGGAGCGACGTAGATCGTCCCCGCCCACCCGAACAGCACGTAGACCGGGACGCCGACGACCGTGGGGCCGATGTGGTGTTTCAGCCAGCCGAGATTGCTGACGACTGCTTCGCCGACGAACGCGACGAGTGCACCGCCACCGAAGAACGCGCGCGTTGCGTATCTCGGCCAGGTGAATGCGGCGTGGACGAGCGCGAGGACGCCGAGCGAAGCGGCCGCTCCGGTGAAGAAACGCTGTTGGGACATACGCGAGCGTTCCGTTTCCACTGGAAAAACGATCTGAAGCATCCCCGTGCCGGGCCGACGAGAAGGATGAAGTGATTCGTTCGGCAGTCGGTTCGCGATCGATTTTCGAGCCGCTCAGTCGTCGCTTGCGTCCGCGTCGCCGTCGGCATCCTCGTCCGCTTCCGCGACGACGTCCCGGAACGCGTCGAGGATAACCCGCTTCGTCACGGCACCGCGAGTCGTCCAGTGGTTCGCGTAGTCGAGCATGTCGTCGTAGATGTCGGGTTTACAGCCCGCGGCCTTGGGGTGGCCGCCGCCGTTGACCTTCCCCGCGACCTCGTGGCACCGTTCGAACGCGTCCGTGCCGCGAATGGAGGCCGATCCGGCGGGTTTGACGATCACCGAGGCGTCGGCTCCCTGTTCGCGCATCGCCTCCGCGACTTCGTTCTGTGAACAGCGGCCGTAGGTGATCCCGACCGTGTAGCCGCCGATCTCTCGAAGCTCCGCCCGCCCGACCGCCTGGTCTATCAGCGCCTCCTTCTCGACGCGACGCTCCGCGATGTAGTCCGTGACCCACTCGGGCAGGTCGACGCCGTACTCCCGGACGACCTCGACGTACTCCGCGGGATCGGTCCAGTAGGCGTAGTCCGCGAGGTCGTCGCTTCGCGGGTCCTCGCGCAGCCAGAGGTCGTGGTCCCGGGTGACCGCCGCCAGCTCCTCGTACATCGGGCCGAACTCGTACTCGAGCGAACGGTAGACGACGTCGGCGCTGCACTCCTCGTCGGAGTCGCCGACGACGAGGTCGACGCCGGCGTCGCGGACCGCCTGCGCGACGTCGTCGCCCCACTGGTGGTGATCGTACCACGCGACGCGGTCGGCGGTCTCGAGCGCTGCCGCCAGTTCCGTCTCGACGTACTCGTACCTGTCCGGCGCGAGGTCGCAGACGAAGAGGTCGATCCCCTCGTCGCCGTACTCGGCGACGCGAGCCAGCGCGTCCTCCACGTCGTGGGGGCTCGCCGGGACGAGCGCGACATTGTGGGGTGTCGGCTCGGGTTCCTCGAGCGGCTCGTCGTCGCCGGTCGCGACGACGACGTTCTGCTCGTCGGCGTCGTCCGTCGCGTCCGCCGCCGGTGCGGGCGTGCCGTCGCCGTCTCCCGCCTCGGCATCGTCGGGTGTCGGGACGTTCCGCACGTCGTCGTAGGCCTCCCGAACGAGCGCGACGCAGGCCAGTCCGTCGGCGTCCGGGTCCGCGATGACCGCGACGTCGGCCCCCTCGAGTGCGGCTTCGGTCTGTTGATCCTCGAGGTCCTCCTCGAGCGCGTCGGGCAGGAAGAAGCCGGTTCCGGGCAGGACGGATTTCCGGGAGAGCGGCAGGTCGCCGCTCTCGATGAGTTCGTCGTACATGGTACGTGCTGCGTGACCGGCCGGGAAGTAATCGCCGGTATCGCGACCCGGCGTCGAGCCGGCGTGCTCGCCGAATCAGCCGGAGACAGCGAGTTCGTCGCCGTCGTCACCGTCGCCAGCCGGATCGAGTTGCCGCACCGTCAGCACAGGAACGGGCGACGTCCGGACGATACGCTCGGCGACGCTGCCAAGCAGGAGTCGGTTTTCGCCGTGGCGACCGCGGGTTCCGGTCGCGACCACGTCGGCGTCGACCTCGCGAGCGTATTCACAGATCTCCGCGGCGGGCCGCCCCTCGCGGGTGGCGGTCTGCACCGCTCGGTCCGCCCGCTCTTCGACGGTCGCGAGCGCCGCGTCGGCGGTCGTCTCGAGGGCGGTACGGAGCTCGGAGCGGAGCTGCTGGGGCGAGGCGTCGACCTCGCTGGCGTCGATCACCGACAGCGCGTGGACCTCGGCGTCGAACCGGTCGGCGAGATCGAGCGCGACGTCGACGGCCCGTTTCACGCTGTCGGAGCCGTCGGTGGCGACTACGACCGTATCGAACATGGACTGGGATTGCGCTCGCGGTCGCTTAAACACCCCTGTTCGCTGTTCGACCCCGAAGCGGGACGATCGCCGGGCCGGTGCGGACCGGTGAGGTGACTTTTTTGTGACCGGCCGCCCACTCCTGCGTATGGACGCCAGCGAGCCGTTTTCCGTCGACACCGTCCTCGCACCGGTCGACGGGAGCGCCGAGTCAGCCACCGCCGTCGAGTACGCCGTCGCCGTCGCCGACCGATACGATGCCTCCGTGCACGCGCTTTTCGTCCTCGGACGCGGCGTCGTCCGGGGATTGGACGCTGGCACGGTCGACGAGACCGACGTCGCGGAGAACACCCAGGGCTTTTTCGACGACGTCGGTGCGATCGCCGCCGACGCCGACGTTCCGCTCGTCACGTCCGTCGACGACGGCTTCTCGCAGACACGGAAGACGCGCCATCCGGGCAACGTCGTCCTCGACACCGCCGACGCCGTCGACGCCGACTTCATCGTCCTCCCCCGGGAACCGGTCACCGAAACCGAGGCGGAGGTCCTCGAGAAGGCCGCCGAGTACGTCCTCTCGTACGCGAGTCAGCCGGTACTGTCGGTCTGACCGCGGTGTCTCCGTGACCGATCGCCGCCGGGGCGGACGTGGCGTGCGATCATCGATCATCGATCCGCGATCACCACTCTCCGATCACCGATCGTCGTCGCTCTCGGACTCGAGCAGGATGGCCATCTCCTGCTCGAAGCTCTCGGTGCCGGTTGCTTCGAACCCGACGCGCTCGTAGAGGGCGATCGCGGGATTGTTCCAGCGTTCGACAGTCAGCCAGACCCGCTCGATGCCGCTGTCGGCGGCGTGGCCGAGCAGGTTTTTCAGCAGCGTCGTCCCGATGCCGGCCCGCTGGTACGCCTGCAGGACGAAGATCGCCAGCTCCCACTCGATGTCCTCCCTGTGCTCGATGGCGGACGGATCGTCGGTGTCGGGGACGAGCATCGCGTGTGCGACGACGGCACCGTCGTGGCGGGCGACGACGTTGACGCTGTCCTCGCCGATCGTCTCGAGCCAGTTTCGGATGCGGTCCTCGCCGGTCGGCGGGATCCCCTGCGCTCGGTCGGTCGGATCGAACTGATCGTACATGTCGACGACGTCCGAGAGGGTGTCGCCCGTGAACGGCGTCGGTGCCCGTATTCCGATCGACCGACCCTCTCGGTCCTCGATCGTCGTCGGCGGCGAGGGGAAGGGACCGACCGGCTCGTCGGGATACTGACGCGACCCGGCCATCGTTATCGCACCAGTTTGACCGTGGTCGGCGCGTTCAACAGGACGAACTCGGTGATCGGGCCGAGCTGAATCTTTCCCATCGGACTCAGGGTACCGCCGCCGATGACCAGCTGGTCGTACTCTCCCCGCTCGGCGTAATTGACGAGGGAACTGCCGGGATCGCCCTCGAGTTTCTCGACCGTGACCTCCTCGAGGCCCGCGTCCGCGAGCCGGTCGACCGCCTGCTGGTACATCTCGTCCTGTGCGCGTTTCGATTCGGGTTTGTCGACGACGACGACGGTGAGGTCGTCACCGACGTCGCGCGTCCGCTCGATGGTCCGTCGGAGCGTCTTCACCGACTCGTCGCTGCCGCCGAGACCCAGCAACACCTTCATACACGTGACTGTGTGCCGATACACGAAAACGGTTGTGCCGGTTTCCGTCCTCGAGCCGCGCTGGGTCCACCGTCGTGCGGTGGAACGGCATCGCATACGTTGCGCGTGACGACGCTGTTAAGAACGTGTAGTGAGTACGTTCACCGAATGAGTGATGCGGCGCTCGATGTCGTGGAGTTTCTGCTCACGACGAGCGTGTATTCGGACGACCGGACGCTAGACGAGAACGATCTCCCACCGTCGTTTCGCCGGGTCTTCTGGACCGGTGGCGTCGACGACGAGAGCGAGGACGGTGACGGCGGCGGGAGCGGTCGCAAACCCGCCGGCATCAGCCGCCCGCTCTCGGCCACGACCACTACCGCGCGCGAGGCGACCGGCGTCGACCGCCCGTGGGAGGCCATCGCCGACCTGATGTTCACCGAACGCGACGAGTTCTCCGGGACGATCACCCTCGCCCAGCGGGAGATGGCCGAGGAGTGGTTCGCCGAGCGCGTCGACGCGGAGCGTCTGCTCGAGAATCCGACGCTGGCGAAACACTTCTCGAACCACGAGGAGTACGAGTTCGACGTCACGCACGAGGACGCACGCGAACGAAACCGGCCCATTCAGGCCGACCGCGTCTGGATCGACGGCCTCCTCGACGAGTATTTCGACGAGGAGGACGACGAGGAGATGCTCGACCTCGTCGAGGTCCGTGCGCCCGAAGAGGTCGATATGTCGCTCGACGACCTCGTCCTCACCGAGGACCAGGAGAACGAACTCGACAAGATCTCGAAGGCGATCGAACACCGGGATTACCTCGCGAACATCGGCCTGCGTGAGATCGGCAAGTTGCTGTTCGTCGGGCCGCCGGGGACGGGGAAAACGTCCACGGCACAGGCGCTGGCCCAGGACATGGACCTGCCGTTCGTCGAGGTCAAACTCTCGATGATCACGAGCCAGTACCTCGGCGAGACGGCGAAAAACGTCGACAAGACCTTCGAGGTCGCGAAACGACTCTCGCCGTGTATCCTCTTTATCGACGAGTTCGACTTCGTCGCCAAGACCCGTCGCAGCGACGAACACGCCGCCCTGAAACGAGCGGTCAACACCCTCCTCAAGAGCATCGACAACATCTCGCTCATCGAGGACGACGTGTTGCTCATCGGGGCGACCAACCACCCCGACCAGCTCGACGACGCCGCCTGGCGGCGCTTCGACGAGATCATCAACTTCCCCAAGCCCGATCACGGAATGCGGGCTGACATCCTCGGTCTCATCACCCGAACGATGGACATCGACGAGTTCGACCCGCAGCTCATCGCCGAAGTCACCGAGGGGCTGACCGGCAGCGACCTCCGGATGGTGCTCCGCGAGGCCGTCCTCGAGGCGCTGACCGAGGACCGGACGACGCTGACCCAGGAGGATCTCCTCGACGCCGTCGAGGAGTTCGAGGAGCGGGACACGCTCAAGAACATGGACATGATGGGGGGCGATCACGACGCGCTCGTCGCCGGCGGCGACCTCGGCGACGCGGCCAGCGACGGCGGACACTCCCACGATCACGACCACGAGCACAGCCACGACCACTGAGCACCGATTCGAATCCGCGCTCGGTGCCGAACCGCCGTCTCGGTCCGCTGTCGCCTGTTTTCCGTTCCGACGAGCCGAACAGCCAGCTACCGACCAATTCGCCAATTCAGGCGTCGAGTAGCACCGTCTCGAGGCGGTATCCCGACTGCCACACACGCGCACGAATCCGGATCTGAAACCCGTCGAGAGGGGTGACGAGGGCCACGTCGCCGACTCGAGCCGCTACACGAGCGTTCGCCAGCGGCGAGTCTCGAATACGGTCGCCGTCGGGTTCGCGGTGCCGGCGCTGTACGCGGCGCTATACGCGGGGTACAGAGCGCTGTGCGGCCGACGACGGCGCACGTCCGATGCCGACGGGTGCGGCGTCGGCGACTCGGACACGGAGGCCGAGTCGGATCGTCCCCTCCCGCGGGGAATACCCTTTATGTGACGGCTACTAATCAGCCATCATGAGCGATGACGCGTCACAGGGAGACGCCGCGGACGCGTTCGCCGACCGGGCACGGGCCGAGCACGGCGAGTCGATCCGCCGACTCGTCGTCTTCGGGGACGCCGTCCGGGGCGACGACCGGGGCGTTCACACGTCCGTGGAGGTACTGCTGGTCCTCGAGGACGAGGCGGACGACCGCGAACTCGAACGACGGCTCGAGGCGCTCGCCGAGACCGTCGGGATCGAGCACGGCGTCGTCTTTACGGTGCACGTCCTCCCGGCCGAGCGGTTCGACGCCCGGACGGAGCACCCGTTCGTCCGGACGGCGCTCGAGGAAGGGCGATCGTATGTGTAGGCGGCGGCGATCCGCGGGCCTCGGGCCTGGACCGGGTCGCGCCGCGAGCGCAGTCTGGAGGGCCGCGTAACCATGCGCGTCACCCTGCTCGGGACCGGGGACACGACCGGGACGCCGACCGTCGGCTGCGATTGCGACACCTGCGGGGCCGCTCGCGAGCGCGGCGTCGAGCGGACGCGGTTCTCGGTACACGTCGAGAACGAGCGCACGGGCGAGTCGCTCCTGATCGACTTCAGTCCGGACTTCCGGTACCAGTTCCTCCGCGACGACGTCCCGCTGCCCGACGCCGCCGTCATCACCCACGTCCACTTCGATCACCTCGACGGCCTGGGGAACGTCTTTCGCGTGTTCGACGACCTCGCGGTCTACGCGGCCGACGAGACCGATCCGAAGACCGGGAAGAGCGTCGCCGAGACGGTCCGTGACGACTACCACTACCTCGATCCGGTCACCGTGGTCCCGACGACGCCCCTCGAGACGGTCCGGATCTGCGGGCTCGACGTGACGCTGGTGCCGGTCGACCACCCGCCGCTGGTCTGCTACGGGCTCTCCGTCGAGGACCCCGAGACGGGCGCGACGCTCTCGATCACGGGCGATACGAGCTACGACGTTCCCGACGAGTCGCGCGCGGCACTGGCGGACGCCGAACTGCTGCTCGCCGACGGAATCGTCCCGGCGAGCCTCTGCGAGTACCACCCCATCGGCGGCCGGCACGAGGACGCTGACGGCGTCCCCCGGACGTTCGGGACGAAACACATGACTCGAGAGGGCGCGCTCGCACTGGCCGCGGAACTGAACGCCGATCGGACGCGGCTGGTCCACCTCGCGCACTTTTACCCCGCCGACGAGGCGTTCGAGGAGCCGCTGGCGATCGACGGCGAGCAGTACGTGCTGTAAGCGAATCGACTCACCGTCTCTATCGGGAGCGCGATCAGTCGTCAGCCGAACTGATCGAGTCCCGACTGCCGGCGTCGCCGTCCGGTCGGATCGGCCTCCCACGCGGTTCGACGGTCGCGCTCGGCCTCGAGGTCGACTGCGACCCCGTCGGCGACCGACTCGTGTCCCGGACACGACGATCCGCACTCCGAGCCGGCGTCGACGACCCGTTCCGTCCACTCGCAGTGGGGAAGCGTCGCACCGCTCGACTCCGCCGGACGACACGCGGCACAGTCCGGAAACGCGTACGTTCGCCACCCCTTGCCGTAGGCCCGTTCGGCGAGCCGGCGGCGGGCTCGAGCCTTCGCGTCGGGAGCTACGACGTCGATCCCGGTTCGGCCCGGGCGAAACTCGAGCGGTTCGATCCCGGGCTCGTCGACGGCCAGCGGCGTCGGCTCGCGGATCACGTCGACCGCCGGCCCCGTCGGCGGTTCCGTCCCGTCGCTCCCGTCCCCGCCGTCGCGGTGGACCCGCCAGACGCCGACCGCCTCGGGGATCCGGTTCAGGTGCGCGCGCGTCACGTAACTCTCGGTCGCGAGGACGACCGCGTCGACCAGCGCGAGGCTGACGTCGGTTCGGAGCTGGGCCTCGAGATCCCCCGGGCGGCCGAGGTCGGGTTTGTTCTCGATCCCGACGATGCGGTCGTACCAGTCGGGGTAGCGGGCGACCTGTCGGACGTACTCGCGGCTACTGGCTGCGCTGGCCCCGTGATCGCGTTCGAAGAAGCCGATCTCGAGCGCCCGGTCGACGGCGCTGCGAGCCCGCTCGGGGTGGCAGTCGAAGGCGTTCTTCCAGTAGCGCGCTCGACCGGTGCCGACGGCCGACTCGATCGCGGCGTCGGGGATCGTCTCCCCCGTGATCGCGACGCGGTCTTCGAATTCGGGTCCGGGTTCGACGCAGACCACGTCGAGAATCCGCCCGCCGGGATCGGCGACGCTCCCACCGAGCTGGCGAGCGACGATTCCCGGCCGGCGCGACTCGAGGTGGGCACACAGCTCGAGTTCGAACGCGAACTCCGACACGGTCGTGGGGTGGGGTGCAGACGAGAAAAGTCGTCGGGTTCGTCACCTCGTGTATCGTTCGCCGCACCGAGATCGTCTCGAAACGACCCCGTTTCGGCGAACGCGAGGGCCGTTCCGGTGACAGCGCGCAGCCGGCTACTCGCGGGGAACCGGCCCCGCCGTCACGGTTTGCGGGCGATCCGCGGTCGGAAACGGGTCGCGGCCGATCGGCGACGCGCGAGTCCGCGAGCGAGCCTGCGGCGGATCGCTTTCGCGCCGCCGACGAGCGCGACGAACGTCACGGGGCCGACGACCAGCGAAATCGGCAGTGCAAGCGGTGAGTCGTCACCGACCACCGACGCGGTCGCGAACGCGGCGACGGCCGCCAGGAGGACGGCGAGCGTCGAGCCGGCGGCGATACACGCCGTCTCGAGAACGCTGCTATCGGTGACGAGCGGTGGCGATCGAGGTGGCTTGGGTGTGATCATTGTCCTGTCTGAGACGAGGGGACGGACGGCCATAATTGTAATCTGAATTATATTTTTGTACGCGAGCCTACTGAAATCCGTTTCGGGAATCCGGCTGGTACCGGGATGGATTGGGGGCCGAAACCGATGACGGCGATTTCGACGACCGCGAGAAGGGGAGCGTCGATCAGCGAGCGTCGATCCGCGTGTCGACCACGTCGACGTCGTCGTCGAGCGTCACGCGGAGTTCGTCGCCCGCGAGCGGGATGCGGACCTCGAGGCGGACGGGGTCGCGCTCGACGACACGGGTGTATTCGTCGGAGACGCACCAGGGGAGCGTCCAGTACGGGCGCTCGTCGAGCGAGACGCCGCGTTCGCGGTGAAAGCTGACGACCGCGGAGTGGTCGAGCAGCCGAAGGCCGGCGGCCGAGCAGAGGGTGTGTCCGCACTGCACGCACTCGTGATCGACGCGAACGCCGACGCCGAGACAGCACGCGCCGTCCTCGACGACGCTGGTTCGCATGCGGCCGTTACAGTCCGGACAGACGCCGTCGGCGGCCAGACAGTGGAGGTGTCGGACCCGCTGATCGAACGCGTCGGCGATCTCGTCGGGAGTGCGGTCGTTCAGTCCGCCCGGGGGAAACGCGTACTCGCCGTGTCCCTGGCCGCAATCGGGACACTCGATCGCGAGCCGTTCGTCCTCGTAGACCGCCCGTAGCGAGCCGCCGCAAGCGACGCACGACCCGTCGACCGGGAACGGCTCGACGGTGGGGTGCTCGTTGAACGAGCCCGCCAACACCGAACGGACCACCTTCTCTCCGGCGTGTTTGAACGCGTAGCCGCCTTCCGCCTGTGCGATGAAGTGGCCGGTCAGCTTCTGGAGGTGATAGTTGAACTGCGCCGAGTCGCGCATGCCGACCTCGCGGCGCAGTTCGGAGAACGAAACCGGGGTGTCGTCGGTCGCCCACAGCGCTTCGAGAATCGAGAGCCGCGTTTCGTTGCCGACGAGCGCGAACGCGTCGGCGGGGTCGAGACACTCCGCACACTCGAGGACGCTTTCGCGCTCGCTCGAGACGTCTGATCTGCTCATGGCGGGGCGTACGACACAATCCCACAAAACCGTTCGCTAAACGCCATTTTTGTATTTTATCTGTCAAAAACGGCTCGACGAGTGAGGCGGCTCGGCGTCGAGAGCGCTGTTGGCTGGTCCGGCAATGGCGTGCTGTCGTTCGGTTCGGCGGGGGGTGTTGTGATCGCACGCGGTGAGCACGTGCCGCCGGCGAGCGTCGGACTGAAACCCCGTGCAGTCGCGTTCGCCGCCGGCGAAAACGCCCCCAGAACAGTAGGTTTATCAAGCGCACGGGGGTAGGCATATCCAAGATTACTCATCGTCTTATGGCAGGAAATCGACAACCGGAGGTGAACATCGGGCTCGTCGGCCACGTAGACCACGGCAAGACGACGCTGGTGCAAGCCCTCAGCGGCTCGTGGACGGACCAGCACAGCGAGGAGATGAAACGCGGTATCTCCATCAGACTCGGCTACGCCGACGCCACGTTCCGTCACTGCGACGGACTGGACGAACCCGAGTGTTACACCGTCGAGGAGGAGTGTCCGGACGGCTCGGCGAGTGAGCCGCTGCGGACCGTTTCGTTCGTCGACGCCCCGGGGCACGAGACCCTGATGGCGACGATGCTCTCCGGCGCATCGCTGATGGACGGTGCCGTGTTGGTCGTCAGCGCCAACGAACCCGTCCCCCAGCCCCAGACCGAGGAGCACCTGATGGCGCTGGACATCATCGGGATCGACAACATCGTCATCGCACAGAACAAGGTCGACCTCGTCGACGCCGACACCGCCCGCGACAACTACGACCAGATCAAGGAGTTCGTCGAGGGCACGGTCGCGGAGGACGCGCCGATCGTCCCCGTCTCCGCAGGGCAGGAGGTCAACCTCGACCTGCTCATCCAGGCGATCGAGGAGGAGATCCCCACCCCCGATCGGGACCCCGACGCGAACCCCCGGATGCACGTCGCCCGCAGTTTCGACATCAACAAACCCGGGACGACCGCGGCGGATCTCGCCGGCGGCGTTCTCGGTGGCAGCCTCGTGCAGGGCGAACTCGAGGTCGGCGACGAGATCGAGATCCGCCCCGGCCGCGAGGTCGAGGAGGGCGGTCGAACGGAGTACGTGCCGATCGAGACGACCATTCGCTCGCTGCAGGCCGGCGGCGAGACCGTCGACACCGTGACGCCGGGCGGCCTGCTCGGCGTCGGCACCGGACTCGACCCGTCGCTGACGAAAGGCGACGCGCTGGCCGGCCGGATGGCCGGTCCACCGGGCTCGCTCCCCCCGACGTGGAACGAGTTCACCATGGACGTCGACCTGCTCGAGCGGGTCGTCGGCGCCGAGAGCGGTGAGACGGTCGACGAGATCAGCACGGGCGAACCGCTGATGATGACCGTCGGCACGGCGACGACCGTCGGCTCGGTCACCAGCGCGCGCAGCGGCGAGTGCGAGGTCACACTCAAGCGCCCCGTCGCCGCCGATCCGGGAACGAAAATCGCGATCAACCGCCGCATCGGCGCACGCTGGCGGCTGATCGGCCTGGGAACACTCACGGACTGAGGCGATGAACGCGCGGACGCGAGTCGCACTCGATACGAGCGCCCTCATGATGCCGGTCGAACTCGACGTTCGGCTGTTCGAGGAACTCGACCGGCTGCTGGACGCCTACGAGCCGACGATCCCACAGGCCGTCCTCGAGGAACTCCGCCGACTGTCCGAGAAGGGCGGGCAGGAGGGGACGGCGGCGAACGTCGGCCACGATCTGGCGACCGAACGCTGTCTCGTCGTCGACACGGAGGCATCGTACGCCGACGACGCGCTGGTCGAACTCGCCCGCGAGGGGAACGTCGACTACGTCGTCACGAACGACCGCCCGCTGCGCGACCGGGTGCTCGAGGCGAGCAGACCGGTAATTGCATTACGCGGGAGAAACAAGTTAGCGATCACTCAACCATAGATGTACAAACGGGTTAGACTGAAAGACACAGTAGAAGTACCACCGGAAGAGCTCGGCGACGTCTCGCCGAATCTCGTCAAACGACTGCTCCAGGACAAGCTCGAGGGGCGGATGGACGAGGAGGTCGGCAGCGTCGTCTCCGTCACCGAGGTCCACGATATCGGCGAGGGAACCGTGCTGCCGAACCGACCGGGCGTCTACTACGAGGCCGAGTTCGACGCGGTGACGTTCGATCCGCAGATGCAGGAAGTCGTCGACGGAACCGTCGTCGAAGTCGTCGAGTTCGGTGCCTTCGTCGGCATCGGTCCCGTCGACGGGCTGCTCCACGTCTCGCAAATCAGCGACGAGTACCTCGCCTTCGACGGCGAGAACCAGCGGCTGTCGTCGAACGAATCCGACCGCGCGCTCGGCGTCGACGACGCCGTTCGAGCCCGTATCGTTACCAAGAGCATCGACGAACGCAACCCACGGGACTCGAAGATCGGGCTCACCGCCAAACAGCCCGGCCTCGGCAAACACGGCTGGCTCGAGGAAGAGCGCGAGAAACGCGAAGCGACGGCAGGTGAATAACCATGGCATCCGATCGTCTCGTCTGTCGCGAGTGTCACCGGGTCAACGAACCCGACAACGAGACCTGTGACGCCTGCAACTCCTCCTCGCTGACCGAAGACTGGGCGGGCTACGTCATCATCGCCCACCCCGAGGACAGCGAGATCGCGACGGAGATGCAGATCACCGAACCGGGCGCGTACGCCCTGAAGGTTCGCTGACTCACGTGACTCGCGACGACCAGAACCCGGCGAACGCGGACGACGAACAGCTACTGCTTCTGCCCGACGACCTCCGCCACGAGCTCAAGGAGCCGCTGGGCCCGATCGAGACCGACGCCTCCCGGCTCCTCGAGGCGGTCGACGGTCCGCTCATCGCCGTCGGCGACGTCGTCACCTATCATCTGCTCGAGGCGGGCCACCAGCCCGACGTCGCGCTCGTCGACGGCCGAACGAAACGCGAAGCCGTCGACGACGAGATTCGAGACGCGGTCACGTCCGGCGCGAGCATCGAGGTGCGGAACCCGCCCGCCGAACTCTCCGTCCCCGTTATTCGAGCACTCCGGCGCGCGCTGTCGACCGACGAACCGACGACGATCCTGGTCGACGGCGAGGAGGATCTAGTCGCCCTGCCGGCGATCGTCGCCGCACCCGAGGGCGCGAGCGTCGTCTACGGCCAACCCGGCGAAGGGATGGTCCACGTCGAAGTCACCGACGACCACCGATCCGAAATGCGCGACCTGCTCGAGCGCTTCGAGGGCGACACCGAACGGTTCTGGGCACTCCTCGAGGCGGACGAAACCGATAGCTAACCCGTCTCGTGGACGCTGTCTCGGTGAGGGCGGTGCGATTGTGTTCGAAGACGATCGGTCCGACTCCTCACAGTTCGATCTCTCCGTGCCAGTCCGTCGACACGGAACCGAAACCGTCCCCGATCGGCGCAGCGCACGTCGCTCGAGACGGCACCGCGGGTGACCGGTACCCGCCCATTATTTAAATAGCGTGTCATAATCGGAATAATGTTTTTATATACCGTCGAAGTGACGGTATTTGTGACACTCCGGACCGGAACGAAGCGAGTGTGCCGGTCCGTGCACGTCGAGTCGTATTGTGAGCGCAACGCGGGCCAACTCGTCCACGAGCGCCGCTCTCGACGCGCGAAACGCCCTTCGAAAGACGAACCAGCGGAGAACCATGATCGACGAAACGATACCGGAACCGAGCAGTCAGGCGAACATCCTGGAAACGGTTCGAAACGGGACGAACAGTACGACGCCGGTCGAACCGACGATTCCGATTCGATCGACCGACCTCGAGACGACGGGCTCGTCCGTGGATCGAGTCCGGTTCCGACTCGAACAATGAGATACGTTCGACTCGAACTGACGCCGCCGGCCGGTGCTGTCCATCCCGTTGGTCGGCGACTGGCGACCGAACCGGGGCTCGAACGCGCCGAACTGATCTACGTCGATTCGTTCCCGGACGGCACCGGCATCCTCCTGTACCGACTCCGCGGGTCCGCCGAGAACGTCGGCTCGCGACTCGAGGAGCATCCCCTCGTCCTCGAGTGGGACCTCTTCGAGGGAACGGGGACGGACGTCTACTGTTACCTGTCCGTCGACTCCGGCGAACCGGCCTCGACGCTCATGTCGCTCGTTGGGAGGGACGGATTGATCGTCGAGACGCCGATCGAGTTCATCGGCTCCGATTCGCTTCGACTGACCGTCGCGGGAAAAGAGGAGCTGATTCAGCACGCGTATCAGGAGATTCCCGACGACTTCGACGACGAGATCATCAAAACCGGCGAGTACGATCCGACGTGCAAGTGGTCGATTCTCGACCTGACGACGCGACAGCAGGAGGTGCTTCGGACGGCGGTCGAAATCGGGTACTACGACGTTCCGAAGCGGGCGACACATCAGGACATCGCGAACGAACTCGACTGTGCGACGAGCACCGTCGACGAACACCTTCGAAAGGCGGAATCCTCCGTCTTTCTGTCCCTCCTGGGATAGGGCGTCGACGAGGTCACGACTTCCCTTATCGCCGAATAGGTGCGACGCTCGCAGTCGCCGAACCGTCGGCGGCGGGACTCACCGAGTCGTTCCCTCCAGGACCCGGCCGGTCCGAACTGTTGCTCGTCGCAGTCCCGTCTCCGGAACTCGTATTCTCGGCGCTGGTGTTCGCCTGGCAGTCTATCTCCGGCGCGTCGACGCCCGCGTCGTCGGGGTCCAGTTCGACGTCGATCGCCAACTCGTCGAGCGAGAGGTGGGTGATGTACTGCGTTTCGGTCTGGATCGTTCCGTTCTCGATCGTGATATTCGACGCCGAAATTCGCATCCGCTCGTGATCGTCGTCGTATTCGACGACCTGGTCCTCCTCGAACGCGATATCGCCCTCGAGGTGTGTGAACCGCTGATTTAGCCCCTGGAACGACGCGTTCTCCGCTGCTATCGACACCCGGACCGTCTTGTCCGTGATGGGCATCTCGAGGTCCGTGAACAGGTGCAGGCCGTCGATCGTTCCGTTGTCGATCCGTGTCTCGCTGACGGGATACCGCTCGCAGCCGTCGTGGCCCTCCATCGTGGAATACTGTTCGAACCCCTCGCCGTGGAGTTCGTCGAACGCGACGGTGAATCCGCCCGCCCCGGTTATCGGGGCGGCGACGGTGACGCCGGCAGTTGCGAGGGCACCGAGGACGGTAATCAGGAAGACGTTCGTGACGAGGAACGCAGCGGTAAACCGAGTACGATCAATTGGCACAGGTGACAGGAGGGTCGATATGTATGCAAGTATGAATTTCCACGTGTATGGACGGGAATATAAGTAACGAGATCCGGAGCACCGGTCACGGCCATCGGCTGGATCGCGGGAGGGGCGTTTTCGGGCCGAGTACGTGCCACCCGCGATAGCGACTCACGCTCTCACAGTGTCGAACTGTCTCGGACGGCGACGGTCGCCGTCGCGTCCGAACCGCCGTCGAGGATTTCGCGGTGGACTACGGCGACGTTGTCTGCGGGATCGTCAGGTGCCGTGGTATCATCCACAGGGTCGTCGAGGCGCCGAGTCGTCCGGATCGGTGGCGTTGTCCGCGGGTCCGTCAGAGTCCCCCGGCGGCTCATCGTCACCGGCTCCCGGGTGGTCACCGTCGTCGGCCGACGAGAGATCGTAGATGTCCTTGAAGAGATCGATGAAGCTGTCTCCGACGTGCATCTGTCTCAGTACGCTCAGAAACGCGTCCCCCGGAAGCACGACCGTCATCGAGTCCGCTTCTCCCTCGCCGAACTCGATGTTCGTCCACGGCCCGCGAAGCGTAGTGTTCTCGAACTGGACCTCCTCGAGGGCGATCTGCATCGTCTCGTTCTCCGTCGAGATCCTGTCGAAACACGTCTCGTTCCCCTCGATGTATCCCGACTCGATCCCGATCAGGCCCTCCTCGGCGGTGGTCCCGTTTCCGGTCGAGGACACGTTCGCCGACTGCGTCCGGAGAGCCGTGGCCTCCTGCCGGTACGCGTTCATGGAGACGTTCTCGAGTCCCGATGTCGAGAGACACTCCTCGGTATAGGGGTCCGATTCCTGTGCGAGCGACGCACTCGCCGTCGATCCGTCGGTGGAGACGCCGGAGTACGCCCCGATCGAAAGGCTCGCCGCGACGACGAGAACGAGACAGACGGTCACGAAGGACGTTCGACTGATCATGTTCGGAGACGGTGTTTCTTGACGAAATGTCACGCTCGAGGATAGGCGTTGCCGAGGGTATGTCCGGGATTTTATACGCAACCGCGCGACGCCGCGATCGTCAGCGGACGACCGTGTGCTCGAGCGTGCCGATGCCCTCGACCTCGAGCGCGACGGTGTCGCCGTCGGAGAGCCACCGGCCGAGTTCGAGGCCGCAGCCCTCGCCGACGGTGCCGCTCCCGATGACGTCCCCGGGGTGGAGCGTCTCGGATTGCGAGACGTGTGCGACGATCTCGGCGAAGGAGTGGTACATCTCGTCGACGGTGCCCGCCGACCAGACTTCGCCGTCGATCCGGGCGGTCATCGGTGCCTCGAGAACGTCGATGTCCTCCCGGGGAACGAAATAGGGACCGAGCCCGTTCGCGAAATCCTTCCCCTTGGCGGGTCCGAGCCGCCCGTCCATCTCTTCCCCCTGGATGTCACGGGCGCTGAAGTCGTTGAAGACGGTGTAGCCGGCGATGTACTCGTCCGCCTCGTCGGCGGCGATGTCCCGACCCCGTTTGCCGATCACGGCGGCGATCTCGAGTTCGTAGTCCATGATCTCCGAGTAGTCGGGCCACCGAACGGTCTCGCCGGGCGCGACCACGCTGTCGGCGTTGCCCTTGTAGTAGACCGGCAGCTCGTACCAGACGTCGGCGATCTCCCCGTCCATGCTGTTCTGAACGTGTTCCTCGATGGCCATGCAGTCGCGAAGCGAGTTGGGACGTGGCAGCGGCGCGAGCAGCCGGTACTCGCCGGGCTCGTACCGGATCGTCGCGCCGCTGGGTCCGCGCTCGGCGTCCGTCTCGGCCGCGTACTCGAGCGCCTCCCGCGCGTCTTCGATCGCTCGGTCGCCCCGCTCGAGGAAGGCGATCATCGCCGGCGGGACGTGGGCGCGAGCGAGGGCCGCGGGTGCCGGTTCGCCCTCGGCCTCGAGCACTGCGCCGTAGGCGGCGGTGAGGTCCACGAGTGCGACGTCGCCGGCGTCGTCGGACTCGGTCGACTCGTCGACGGCTCCGAGCCGCTCGACGGGACCGACCGGCGTGTCGACCTCGAAGGTGGCGAGCTTCACGCGGTATCACCTCCCGTCTCGTCGATCCCGATAAACGCGACCGGTCGCACCCAGCCGCCGCTGGCGTTCTCGATCGTGATGGGGAACGCGACGATCGGCACGTCGGTCTTCCGGGGCAAGGCGTCGAGGTTCGCCATCTTCTCGATCTGGCAGTACTCCACCTCGCGGCCGGCGACGTGGGCCGGCCACAGTTCGGCCTCGTCGCCGGACTCGGCGTACCGCCTGCCCATCTCGGTGAACGGCTTGTCGAAGCCGTAGGCGTCGGTCCCGATCACCTTCACCCCCCGCTCGACGAGGAATGTCGTTCCTTCGGCGCTCATGCCGGGGAACTGCGTGAGGTACTCGGGCTGTTCCCACAGCTCGTCGGCACCGGTCTGGAGCAGGACGATCTCGCCCGGCGAGAGCTCGTGGTCCAGTTCCGCGAGGGCGTCCTCGAGGTCGGCGACCGAGATCTCCTCGCCGGGGTCCATCCACCGGAAGTCGAGTACGACCGCGTTCCTGCGGCACCACTCGAGGGGAACCTCATCGATCGTCTTCGCCGGTTCGCCGTCGACCTCGGGGCCGTAATGCCACGGCGCGTCGAGGTGCGTGCCGGCGTGGGGGATCACCTCGATGTCCTCCCAGGCGAGTCCCATGCCGTCCGGGAAGTCGTCGGCGTCGACGTCGTACCCCTGCGCCCGAAGGCTCTCGGCGAGCCGTTCCGCACCGGCTTCGTGATCGAAGGCATCGATACTCGGCGGCGTCGGCTCGCTCGCGACGCCGTCCTCGAGGCCGATGCTGAGGTCGATCAACGTGGTATTGTCGGCTGTCAACAAGTCACTCATAGTAGCCACGATTCGGGACAGCCATTTGAAAGTAACTCCCCTGATCGGTTGCGTCACTCGAACATCTCGCGACTAACTCTCCTGTTCGAGTCGGCCGCTACAGTGCATCTCCGTTTTCGATCGCAGTTCGAACTGTCTCGTAGGTGCGATCGAAATCGGATTCGTCGTGCGTACTCGCGGGCCACAGGTCCAATTCGTCGTCGTGACGGCGCGGGGCGATATGCAGGTGGAAGTGTGGGACGGACTGCTGGGCCGCCTCACCGCTGGCGTGGAGGAGATTCACCCCATCGAACCCGTGAGCACGAAGTCGCTCGGCGATCGTTCTCGCTCGTTCCGTCACCGCGTGAAGTATCGGTTCCGGGACGTCGAACAGATGCTCGTAATGAGCTTTCGGAACGACCAGCAGGTGACCCTCCGAAACCGAGTCTAGTGGTGCGAACGCAATCGTATCCTCGGTTTCGTCGAGGATTACGGCGTCCTCCTCGCCCTCGACGATAGAACAGAACGGACAGTTCATACCCGAGTGGTTCCGTACCGATACCCTAAACGTTGGTTCTCAGCGACAGCATCGCGCCCCGGCTCGAGATGACGAGTCCTGAAGACGACGCTGGAATCGGCGAGACGGTCTCGAGAAGCTATTTACTCTCCGGCGAGAACGTGGCCGACATGTACGATTTCGTCGTCGTCGGCGTCGGACCGCCGGGTGCACGCTTCGCCCGTCGGGCCGCCGAAGATGGGTACGACGTGCTCGCCCTCGAGAAGGGCAGTATCGGCGAGCCGCTGGCCTGTTCGGGCCACGTGAGCACCGACGTTTGGACGTTCACGGGCGAGGGTGCTCGCGAGGAACTGTTCCAGAACGAGATTTACGGCGCGCGGTTCCACGTGGGCGGCCCCCACAGCGACGCCTACCCGTTCTACAAGCGCGACGTCGCGTCGAACGTCGTCGACCGCGTCGGGCTGGATCGTCACCTCGCCGACCTCGCCCGCGAGGCGGGTGCGGACGTCCGCGAGGGACACACCGTCACCGCGGTCACGGAGCACCGCGACCGCGTCGCGGTCGTCGCGAACGGCCCCGACGGTACCGTCGAGTTCGAGGCGAAGATGCTCGCCGGCTGCGACGGCCCGCGCTCGCGGGTCCGTGACGAACTCGGCCTGCCCCAGCCGGAGGAGTTGCTTCACGGCGTCCTCGCCTTTTCCGAGGAGGAGGACCACCAGGACTTCGTCGACGTACACCTCACGCCGCCGACCTTCTTCGCGTGGCGAATCCCGCGCGGCGAGGCCGGCGTCGAGTACGGGCTCGCGGCCCCGCCGGGCGTGCAGGTGACCAAACACTTCGAGGAGTTGATCGACGGCTACGAGATCGACGTCTCCCACCGCTGCTCGGGGGCGATCCCGATCGGACCCCCGGACCGCGTCACCACGCGCCGCGCGTTCCTCGTCGGCGACGCGGCCGCCCAGACCAAGCCGTTCACCGGCGGCGGCATCCTCTACAGCATGACCAGCGCCGACCACGCCGCCCGCGAGATCGACCCGGACCGCCCGACCACGCTCGCGGCCTACGAACGGGCCTGGCGGGACGACCTCGAGCGCGAACAGACGCTGGGGCGCTGGATCCGACGCGCCTATTCGCTTCCCGAACCCGTCCAGCGGCTCGGACTGGGTGCGTTGTCGGGCGAGATCGGCGTCCACATGGATCGCCCGACGTCGCTGGCCTCTCCCTCGCATCTCAGAGCACTCCTGTCGCGATTCCGGAGGTGACGGTCGACCCGCGACCGGTCCCGAACTGCAACGAGCAGCGTCCCGCCTCGCGTGCCGGTGCCGACAGACCGAAGGCGACGGTTCCGCAACGAGTGATAGATGTCGGAACTGCAGCCGGCAGCGGTCGCGTTCGTCGCGGGGCTCCTCGAGCGCTGCGGGATCATCGACGCCGAGCGTTTCCGGTCGACGATGGCGCTGGCGTGGCCGCGGATCGTGACCGGTTTCGCGATCATGTCGAAGCAGACGGCGGATCTCGCGATGGTCGGGATGGCCGTCGGAACGGCGGGAACCGCGGGACTGGCGTTCGCGCTCGGCTACTGGCAGATCGTGACGCTGCTGGGACTCGGACTGGCGGGTGGCACCGTCACGCTCGTCTCGCAGAATTACGGCGGCGAGGAGACCGATCGCGCGTCGCTGGCGGTCACCCAGAGCGTCGTCCTCGCGCTCGCGTTCGCGCTCCCGATCATGGCCGTCTTTCTCGCCGTTCCCGGTCCGCTGATCGCTCTGCTCGGTGCCGACTCGGCCGCGCTCGGCCACGGCAGCGTCTACCTCGTCTACGTCGCGCCCGCGGTGGTCTTCGAACTGCTCAATCTCATCGCCAGCCGAACGTACACGGGCGTCGGCGACACGTTCACCGAGATGGTCGCGCGCGCCGGCGGTGCGGTGCTCAACATCGTCTTCAGCGGCGTTCTCATCTTCGGGTTCGGTCTGGGCGCTGCCGGTGCGGCGATCGGCACGACCCTCGCGAGCGCGTTCGTGACGCTGGTGCTCGCGTGGGGGATGCTCGGCCGATCGTACGGCCGCCTCGGCATGGCTCCCAGTCCCGTCCCGATCACTCGAGGCGGACCGTGGTTCGAACCGACGCTGATCCGCCAGTTGATCGAGATCTCGCTCCCGGAGATCGGCCGTCGGCTCGCGCAGGGGGCGATCGTCTTCCCGCTGCTCTGGATCGCCGCCTCGTTCGGCCCGGTGGTCGTGACGGCCCTCGAGGTCGGGCGACGAGTGCGGGCCCTGATCAACAGCGTCAACTGGGGGCTGTCCCTGGCCGCGAGTTCGCTGGTCGGACAGCACCTCGGCGCGAACGAGGAGGCGGAAGCGGGAGCCTACGGGACGGGGATCATTCGACTCTCGGTCGTGCTCTACGCCGGCGTAACCGTTCTGGTCCTGGTCTTCGCGCGGCCGATCGCCGGGCTGTTCGTCACCGAGCCCGCGAACGTCGCACAGGCCGCCCTCTTCGTCGCGGTCGGTGCCGTCAGTTCGATCGGCTACGGGATCGACGGGGCCGCCGCGGGGGCGCTGCTCGGTGCCGGTGACACCCGCTGGCCGTTCGTCGCCTCCCTGCTCGGACGGTACGCGTTCGCGCTCCCGGCGGCCGCGCTCGGGCTGGTCACGCCGCTGGGCGTCGGCGGGCTCTGCCTCGCGCTCTTGCTCGAGACGGCCGTTCCGGGCGGGATCAACCTCTGGCTGTTCCGCACCGGGCGGTGGAAGGCCGTGAGTCGTCGGTACCGTCCGTCGTCGGACCCCGGCTGAGCCCGCAGGCGTCGCTCACGGCCAGTCCAAGGGCTCGTTCCCGTTTCGTCGGTCGGCGTCGTCACCGCGCTGTTCGGCGACGACGTACTGAACCTCGACGACCAGCGGCTCGTCGGTGTGGGGCCTGATCTCCTCGTAGAGCCGGTCGGCCAGCCCCGGTTCCGGGCCGGATTCCAGCCCAGTGACCGTGACGACGACCCGATCGACCGACTGGACCGGGTAGTCCCCGTCGAGTTCGATGGCGACGTCTTCGCTCTCGAGTTCGTCGTACCGCGGCTCCGCGAGCACTGCGTTCACCTCGTCTTCGGCGGCCGACTCGAGTTCGGTCGTGTGGAACTCGAGCAGGGTGACGCTGGCGAGCGGTGCGGCGAGTACCAGGAGCCCGATGCCGAATATCGCCGCGTACGTGTACGTTGGCGTCCGGGTCGGTGACGCCTCGAACAGCCCTTGCGGGCGATAGCCGGCGACCCACAGCGTCGCCAGCGCCGCGAGGTTGATCGACAGGAGGTTGACGATCACGAGGACGGCGGCACCGATCGCCGCGCCGGACATCCCCCAGGCGACCGTGATCCCGACCGCCGCGGAGGGCGGAATGAGCGCCGCGGCGATCATGACGCCGACGATGGCCTCCGAAAACCCCCGCGTGAGACTCAGAATGCCGGCGATCCCGGCACCGAGGGCGACCGCGAGCGAGAACAGGTTCGGCGCGACCCGCTCCTCGAGTTCGGTGGCGACGACGATGTCGACGCCCGCGGGCTCGAGTCCGGCCAGGCGGGCGAGGGTGGCGAGCCCGATCGAAGCGACGACGACCATCGCCACGCCGACGAGCTGGTACGTGAAGCCCGTCGATTTGAGCCGGCCGTCGCCGGTCACGATGCCGACGTTGGCGGCGAGCGCGGGCCCGAGCAGCGGCGCGATGACCATCGCGCCGATCACCACTGCCGGCGAATCGGCCAACAGCCCGGCCGTGGCGACGACGGCGCTGATCAGCAGCATGATGGCGTAGATGGGAAACGGCGGCGTGAGTTCGTCGGCCTTCGTGCGCAGCACCTGTCTCGAGGTGCGCGCGCCGGTCTGGCCGCCGCGACTGTACTGATCCCGGAGCGTCGCGAACCGTTCGGAGACGACCGTCTCGGCGTCGATCACGACCACGCTGGCCTCGTCGCCGATTCCGGCCCGCTTCAACCGATCGAGGAGCGGTTCGACGGCCTGCGTCGGGATCGGAAACCGGACGACCGCCGTGTACCCCCTGCCGCTCGTTTCGTCGCTGACGACGTAGTCGACCCCCTCGTCCTCCAGAATGTCGAGAACGGATCGCCGTTTCCCCTCCGGGACCGTGATCTCGAGATAGCGCATACTGTGGCCACACTCGAGCAGCGGATAGTACTCGGGTCGGCAGTGGACGGGTTCCCGTTCCCGCGGGCGTCTCTGCCGTCGATTCGGCAGGTAATGGCTTCGCGGGTGTACCCGACCCGTGCGGTCCGTGGCTCGGCGTCGCGATCGAGTCCGAACTGGCACTCGGTCGGTAGAGCACAAACCCTAGAATACGGGTAGCACCAAAGTAATTATTTCCCACAAGTGACGTGATCCAGTATGGACAGAAGAAAACTATTGGCGATATCCGGGACAGCATTGCTGAGCGGGTGTGGCGTGTTCGACTCGACGGTCAGGCTCGGCGGGGTGCGACTCGAGAACTTCGATGCGACGTCGAGAGACGTCGACATTCGCGTCGAGAGGGACGGCGATATCGTCTACGACGAGACGGTTTCGATCGATCCCCCCTCGGACACCGTCTCAACTCGGATTATCGACTGTACCTGGGATACTGACGCAGCGGGCGCGTATTCCGTGTCCGCGAAAGTGCTCGGCCGAGAGGAGCGGACCGAACTCGCGCTGGACGAGGAAGGGGGGGCCTGCCAGTGGGTCTCAGTTTATTGCGAGGCGGGTGCCGTTTATTTGGGCACCAGGAACTGTAACGACTATCCTGAGACGCCTTGTGAACTACTCTCTAGCTAATAGTACCTGTGAGACCCCGAACTCGCTGACCCAGCGGTCGCTCTCCGACGCGGGCACAGTCGTACTGGAGCGGGCTGTTCCCCTACTCGTCCGTCCCGACGATTCCGCAGGCGATCGCCTCGGGTTCGACCAGTTCCTCCCCCTCGACGGCGTCGGGATGCAAGAGGAGCACCGTGTCGTCGGGCATCCCGTCTTCGACGCGGACTCGCCGACCGAGCACGTCCTCGAGTTCGTCGACGTCGTCGACGTCGGCCTCCCGCTCGCAGAGGCGGTCGGCGTTGGCCCGCGAGAGGAGGAAGACGAGGTCGCCCGGCTCGAGGTGTTCGCTCTCGGCGGCCTCGAGCAGGGTCTCGAGCGAGTCGGAGCGCACCGCCTCGAGCGAGCGGATCGTCACGCGTTCGGTGTCCGAGCCCGGCGCTTGCTGTGACTGCGTGCGGACGCGAGCGGTCAGTTCCTCGAAGTCGGTCTCGGGGTCGAGGCGCGAGGGCATACGCTCCGCTCGGCGGCCGCCGGCCTTCACGTTGTGGCCGGCCAGTTCCGGTCGTCGGGAGCGCCGGCCGAGCGACCGTCGACCGATATCAACGGAGCCGACAGTCAGGGTTGCCGCAACAGCGATTTTTACCGGACGGTGGTGTACGAAGCCCGATGTCGACGATAGCCGACCTCCGGCTTCCGGCGACCGAGACCGCGCTGGCGACCACCCTCGAGCGCGCGCCGGACGCGACGTTCGAACTCGAGTCTTCGGTGTCGAAGACGCGCCCATCGCTGTGGGTGTCCGGCGTCGATCCCCAGACGGTCGCCGCCGCCTTCGCGGCCGATCACTCGGTCGCGGACGCCGACCTCCTCGTCGAAACGGGATCGCGACTGCTGTACGACGTGACGTTCGTCGACGGGTCGGGCACGAATCGCCTCTGGGACGAACTGCTCGCCGACGGGGGCTCGCTGCTCGAGGCGCGGGCGAGCGACGGCTGGTGGCAGGTGACGGTCCGCTATCGCGACCGGGACACGCTCTGTGACGCGTACGATCGGCTGGTCGAGCGCGGTATCAACGCCGATCTCCGGCGCGTGACCGACGTGACCGACGTCGAGGGTCACGAGACGCGGCTGACCCCGGAACAGCAGGAGGCACTCGAGGCCGCGCTCGAGTACGGCTACTTCGAGATCCCACGGGGGATTTCGATGGAAGAGCTGGCCACGGAGCTGGGGATCTCTCATCAGGCGCTCTCCGAACGGTTCCGCCGAGCCTACGAGACGCTGGTCGACGCCGAACTCCAGCCCGCGGGTGAGGGATCTCGGTTCGACTAGCGACCACCGGCCGCGCACCGGTCAATTGCCCGCGATAGGGGTGCAACTGGCACAATCGTTATTTAGGTGGCTTGCGTTCGGCCCCACATGGCTGACCTGCTTTCCGACGAGGAAATCGAGGATCGACTCCCCGCCGACTGGGAACGCGAGGGCGACGAGATCGTTCGCGTCTACGAGTTCGACGACTACCTTCGCGGCGTCAACTTCGCCCAGATGGTCGGCGAAATCGCCGAAGCGCAGTTCCACCACCCCGAGATCATCATCCGGTACGCCGGCGTCGAGATCCGGCTGACCTCCCACGAGGAGGGCGGCATCACCGAAAACGACATCGAGATGGCGGAACTGATCGAGTCCGAGCGCGACGCGTGAGACCGGACTCGACGTCCACTCCCACCGAGACGAGAGCCGACCCACGATGGACGCCAGTTACGTCTTCCGCGTTCGCGTTCGCCTCGAGCCCGGCCGGGAGGACGTTTCCCTCGAGCCGAGCAGCGCCGAGACGACGGTCACGCTCTTTCGCGAGGCTCCCGAACCGGGTACCGAGGGGTGGCTGTTCTTTCGGGACACCCTCTGGCGGGGCGAGGTGTCCGACGAGGCGTACGCCCGTCGGCTCGCCGCGGAGTGGCTCGGTGTTCCCGAGCGGACCGTCGAGGCCGTCGACTTCCGCGAACTCCAGACGGACGAAGCGTACTTCGACGCGCTGAAATCGGCGATCGCCGCCGACCTCGATCCCTTCAAGGCTGACACCGTCTCCGAAGCGCTCTCGAAGTATCTGGGCTCGAGCGTTCGAGTGACCGAGACGGACGAGAGCGACTAACGTCGTGCTCGCGGCTGCCGTTCGGAACCGCTTCTCCGTTCGTCTCGAGGCGCGGCCGTACTCGCGGTCGGTGATCGGTCTCCATCGGGTGCGGCGTCGGACGGCTCCGACCGGATAGAGTTCCCGACAGTCTCTCTGCCAACGTACGTTGGTTTCACAATTTTCTCCGAGGACGCCGTTCGTTCGACTGTGGAGTTCCGGACGCCCGGATCTGCCGCACACGGCTGGCCGTCGGCTGCGGCTGCTCGTGAACACTCGTTCCGTCGCGCGGTATTCTCGGGTAATATAGCATGTGAATAAACCACGTACCATAGATATTAATGGTGATTGGTACCATTCCTCTCTCCACTTTTTTGTACTCGCTTGTGGCCGCCTTCTATGATGTCCACGAGCAAACAGCGGCTAGCGGTCCCGGACGAACTCGACTCTCCACAGGCGAAACTCGTGTACCTGACTCTCAGCGTCGGTGACGAAGCGACGGCGGCCGACCTGCAGCGGGCGCTCGGCCTGTCGAAACTCACACTCCTCGCCGTTCTCGAGTCGCTCGCGACGGCGGACCTCGTCGAGCGCACGGAGGGTGGGTATGCCTGTACGTGAACCCGCAGCTCCACTGATCGTCGATCCCGATTCCCGGGGAGCCGTCCGCGTCGATTGTTACGTTCGGTCGAACGTGCCCGCCGCCGTTTCCGAGCAGCTCTCCGCGCTCGTCGAACGGCTCCGAACGATCCGGGAACGCGAGTACGTCGACGAGCTGCGGATCAATCGGTGGCCGGCGCAACACTCGGTCGCGGAGGAATCGGGGCCGACGTGCACCGAACTCGTCGCCGAGTTCGAGCGGTGGGCCGATCGGAACGGCTACTCGCTCGAGCCTGGGTTCCGACGACGGTCGGTTCCGCCGTCACCGCTCGGTGTCGACGGCGAACCGCGCGAACGAGTGCGGGTTCCGCTGGTGGCGCTGGCGCTCTACGAGGACGCGGACGACGCCGACGCCGACATCCTCCGCGGAGTCGTCCCGTGTACGGAACTCTCGTACACGGGCGACGAGCGGACCTGTACGGTCGACGAGTGGCTCACCGCGGTCGAAACGCGAGCGCTCGACGAACCGGTCCGCGCGTCTCAGATCGATCAGACGGCGCTGTTAGAGGGACAGTGACGGGCGGCGGGTATCCGACCGTCCTCGACACGAGGCTCGTCCGCGAACGCCGGACCGGTGACGAGCGTCTCGAAGCGATTCGATCGTTCTACTCCTCGAGTCCGTCACACGTCTCGAGTAGCGTTTCGATCCGCGCCGGGGGATAGTCGAGACGGAGGGTTTCGGTCCGCCGATCGTACGATACGACGCCCGTTTCCTCGAGTCTCGGGATATCGGCGTGGACGAGCATGACCCTGACTGCGTCGCGCTGCGATTCGGACACGGCGTCCGGGGACGTCCGCTCCAATCGGGCGGCGACGTGGGTTGCGAGGGCGTCTACCGTTTGGGGATCGCCCGACGCTAAACTGTACAGTGCGCACCGCCGGCGTCGGTCGCTCACGACCCGTAGGAACTCGTCGAGATCTGGGTCCCCGGCACCGGATGCGCTCGACGCCGCGACCCGTTCGCTCTCGGCCCGTTCGCCCCGATCACTGCCACCGGAGTCCGTTCCGACCATGGTATCAGGAGGGAGTAGTAACCGGTTATATATTGGGGATGTGATGACATGATTTATTTATATGAATCCGAGGCGGCGTCGAGCCCCGCGAAAACCGCCGTCCGTTCGGGGCAGTGGGCGATAGGCATTTACTCGAGAACACCGTAGCGTTGCGTCCGATGGACCTCGAGCGCGATTACGACTTCTGGCTGCTCGATCTCGACGGGACGCTCGTCGACGTCGAGTGGTCGTACACCCGCGAGGTGTTCGACCGGGTCGGTGACCGACTCGGACGCGAGTTCACTGATCGGGAGGCCGACATCCTCTGGAACGGTCTGACCGGGTCCCGAGACCAACAACTCGAGGAGTGGGGTGTCGATCCCGGCGAGTTCTGGAACGCCTTCCACGACGAGGAGGACCCCTCGGTGCGGGCCGAGCAGACCTACCTCCACGAGGACGCCGCGTTCGTCGGCGATCTCGACGTCCCGGTCGGGCTGGTCACGCACTGTCAGGAGTTCCTCTGTGAGCCCGTCCTGGACCACGTCGGAATCGGTGACTGGTTCGACGCACAACTCTGTTGTACCGAGAAGACGGGCTGGAAGCCGGACCCCGACCCCGTCCAGTCCGTCATGTCCGACCTCGGCGTCGGCCACAACGGCCACCGAGGCGTGCTCGCCGGTGACGGTGCCTGTGACGTGGGTGCAGCCTGGAACGCCGGCCTGGACGCGATCCACGTCGAACGGGTCGGTCACGAGCGACGAGGGCTGTGCGTGCGCGGCGACTATCGCGTCCGCTCGTTCGACGAACTGTACTGAACGTCCCCGCGCTCGACTGCGAACGGCTGATAGATCGGGGCACCGTGCGCGTCGAGAGCGACGGGCAGGTCGCACTCGAGTCGGAGACCGAAAGGAATTCAGGAGTCCGCTCGGAGGCGACATCACGATGAAGTACTGTCTCGACTGCGACTGGAGCCAGAACGCCGCCGACGAACCGTCGCAACGGAACCGCTCGCAGGCGGCGATCGACCACCACGTCGAAACAGGTCACACGATCGACTCGACCGAGTCGCTCGTTCGTCCGATGACGCCGGACGTCGACGGCGAGGTGTTCGTCCGCGATCTAGTTCCCTCGAGGGACTGAGGGCCGCGTCGCGCGTTCGCAGTCCCGTCACTTCTCGGCCGATCCGTCGCCGCTCGCGGAGCCGGCCGTCGCTACCCGTCGGTTCCTCGCGGTCGGTGGCGACGAGAAACGGAATCGAGTCCTCGCCGCCGAGTGCCGTCAGCGTTTCGCTGACGGTCGCGCTGTGGGGACGGCCGTCCGCCTGCGAGCGTTCGAGCACCGGCACCGCAGACCACGCTGTCCCAACCGTGTTCGAACCGTTCGAGAACGATGACTGGTAGCGGAATCGCCGTATTCACGCGCTCTTACCATTTTTTCGACAGGAAAGCTTATGCCGGGATGCTCGGGTTATCGGAGCATGGCACGCGATACTCCGGTACAGAATCGAACTGACGCGGCTGCGACCGACAGTACACTCCCGAACCTCGTGACCATCGTGGGACGCGGGGTTCCGTCGAACTACGAGATTGCCGTCGACGGCGACCTCGAGATGCTCGCGGACGATCCCGTCGCCGAGGGAACGGTCGTCGCCGGCGGCGTCGCCGAAGGTGCGATCGACGTGGGCGTCCAGCGCTTCCGTTTCTCCGGGCAGATGGCGAACGTCCGCCTCGTCGACTGGAACGGGAACGAAGCGCCCGATTCCGCGAGCGTTCCGACGGTCCACGTCGAGTACGGCGCGCCGAATCGATAACGCGTCTTCGACGCGACCGACTGCGGGAAGGGGTTTCTGCGAAGCCGTTCCGACGATCGACCACCGGCGCTCACGCTCGAGACTGACCCGTGACTCCCGTCCGCGAGCCACGGCGTCGGAAAAAATCGGTGCCGTGCGCCGGACCGCTGCGCCCGTTCCGTCGGTAGCGCCCGTCAGTCGTCCTCGGCCGTCCCGATCGGCGGGTCGCCGTTCGTCGCCTCGCCGGTCGTCGCGGTGGCGATCGACGGCGGGACGATCGGCCGGTCGTCCGCCTCGAACTCCGGATTGAACAGCTGGAGGGCGGTGTGGATCGTGCTCCAGTCGTCCTCCGCGGCCGCCTCCCGGAGGCTCTTGGTCGGCGGCGCGAGCAACTGGTTGACCAGCGAGTCCGCCATCGCCTCGACGACCTCGCGGTGCGCCTCGCCCTCCTCGCCCTCGAGCTGCGAGAGCGCGGTTTCGACCTCGCGCTCCTTGATTCGCTCGGCGGACTCGTACATCGCCGCGATGGCCTCGTCGGCGCGCGCCCGCTTGTACTGCTCGCAGAGCAGGTCGAACTCGTGGTCGATCATCGCTTCGACCTCGCGGGCCGCCTCGGAACGCTGCTCGCGGGTCTCCTCGGTGACCGACTCCAGATCGTCCAGATCGAAGACCCGGACCGACGGCAGTCCAGCTGCCGCGGGAGCGACGTCCCGCGGCTGGCCGAGGTCGACGACCACCTGCTCGATTCCATCCGCGTCGGCACCGGCCGTGCCGCCGAGATGTCGAGGTTCGACGACCGGCGTCTCGCTGCCGGTCGCCGTGACGACCACGTCCGCACGGCTCCCGACCGTGTCCAGCGCCTCGAGCGGCGCGGCCGTGGCCTCGATCTCGGTCTCGGTCCCGATATCGGCGACGAGGTGGTCGGCGTGGGAAACGGTTCGGTTGACGACGACGAGTTCGTCGATGCCGGCGGCCGCGAGACTGCGCGCGGCGAGCTGTCCCATCTCGCCGGCACCGACGACCAGCGCTGTCGCACCCTCGAGGTCGACCTCGTTGGCGGCTCGTCGCGTCGCGGCCGAACCCAACGAGACCACGCCTTCGTTGATCGCGGTCTCGGTGCGGGCGCGCTCGCCGACGTGGATCGCCTTCGTGATGGCGGCCTCGAGCATCGATCCGATGCCGTCAGCGTCGCGAGCGTCTTCGTAGGCGGTCCGAACCTGCCCGATGATCTGGTCTTCGCCGAGGAGTACCGACTCGAGTCCGGCGGCGACCCGAAGCAGGTGGCGCAGGCTCTCGTCGTGGTCGGTGCTGACGACGGCCTCGTCGTCGACCGCAGCGAAAAACTCTTCGAGGGCGGCCCGGCCGACGGCGTGGTCGGCCCCGACGACGTACGCCTCGACTCGGTTGCACGTCGAGAGGACGTACGCTTCCTCGATCTCGGGAACGGTCAGCAGTTCCGTTACGGCGCGTTCCTGACTCTCGGGGCTGGCGGCGGCTATCTGGTCGACGCCGCCGCACCTGTGTGTCACTCGCGCGGCAGTCACGACCCCTGTGGACATCATGGTCGGCCACCCCCGGATGACAGTTCCTCGCCGAGCACGTCCTCGATCACTTGCGAAGAGTTGGAAGTACCCGTACGTAAAGCTGTCCAAACCGCCGGAGAATTGACGACATCTGTGACGATTTCCCGCCGTCGGTCCGCCGGTACGCCGCGCGATTTGAGCGCCGCGCGCAGTTCCGCACAGACCCGCGCCATCTCGCCGGCTCCGTCGAGCGTCCCCTCGAGTTCCTGGCGCAGGTACTTGCTGAGCGCGGGTGCCGTCCCACCGGTCGCGACGGCGACGGTCACCGGCCCCTCGCGGACGGTCGCGGGTACGACGACGCTGCCAGGGTCGCGCTCTCCCGATCGATCGGCGCGGTTGACGAGGACGCCTCGCTCGCGCGCCGCGTCGGCGGCGGCGTCGTTGATCGTCTCGTCGTCCGTCGCGGCGACGACCAGCGCGGGCGCGGCGCGCTCGAGCCACGCCGGGATATCGGCCGGCTCGGGCGCGGCGCGAACGAGTGCCGCCCCACCGAAGTCCCGATCGGCGAACGCCGGGCTGACGACGATTACCCGTGCCTCGCGGGCGAACCGTCGAGCTTTCCGTGCCCCGACGTGCCCTCCGCCGAGGACGAGTACCGTCGCGTCCGTGAAATCGTGCAACAGTGGTATCATCGTGGGAACACCGTCCTGTCTCTCCCGCGTTACCGCTCCGTCGTGTTCGCATCGGCGCGCTCGCCCAACCGAATTCCGGTCTTCTTCAATATTTGCGTCGAGAACAGGGAGTCCCAGTCGTCGTCGGTGACGTCCCAGTACTCGTTCATCGTCTCGCGAACCTGCTCGATGCGCCGCTGGCTCTCGTCTTCGCTCCGGCCGTGGGTCATCGCGAAGAAGTTGTACGGCCAGACGCCCTCGTGGCGCGGCCGTCGGTAACAGTGCGTCACGAACGGCAGAGAGGCGACCTCGGGGCCCACCTCGGGGACGACGTCGTCGGGCACGTTCCAGACCGTCATTCCGTTTTCCGTGTAGCCGAGCGCGTAGTGGTTCGGCACGACGCCGATCCGGCGAATCTTCCCCTCGCGTTCGAACCGCGCGACCGTCTCGAGCACCCACTCCGTCTCCCGACCGATCGCGTCGGCGATGTCGGCGTACGGCGTCTCCGTGAGGGGGAAGCCGTCCTGGATCTCGAGGACGAGGTCGCGTTCGGCCGGCGAGAGCGCGGATTCGTCGGTCGGTGCGACGTCGGGACCGAGATCGGTGCAGTCGATCCCGGCGGCCCTGACGTCGCCGCCGCCGTCGAACGGTCCGTCGACGTAGAACTTGGCCTCGACGCGGAACTCCCGTCGCTTGGGGAGGTTGTACGTCTCCTGTCCCGTTTCGTCCTCTATTTCGGCCAGCACCGCCTCGACGCGATCCTCGTCCGCGACGCTCACGACGAACCAGACGTTCAGGTGGGGATGTTCGCGTTCGTAGTTGTGGGCGACCTCGCGGTGATCGTTGACCCGCTCGACGATCTCGTCGAACCGGTCCGCGGGGGCGTGCATGGCGACCAGCGTCGCCGCGCCGCCGATCTCCTGTGCGTTGACGAGGGCCCCGAACCGCGAGAGCACGCCGCGCTCGTCTAACTCCCGAATCGTCTCGAGCAGTCCCGCCGCATCGATGTCGACCCCGCGATCGCGCATGGCGGCCGCGGCTGGTTCGAACGGCCGTTCCGCGACGGGAAACCCGCCCTGGAAGGCGTTGATGACCGCCCGCTCGCGCTCCGTGAGGTCGACGTCCGTGGTCATATTGATCACTACGGCTGGCGGTGTATAAGCGAATTGGAACGGCGACTCGACTCGAGCGGACGCGCTCATTCCGACGTATTAGCAGTAGATATAGGTCATAACGCGTCAACGATTCGGACGGAAGCCGGTCTCCGTCGGGGACGGTCCGTCAAATGTCCCGGGTGGTAGGGTCACCCGAGACTGGCTTCCAAACCCGCAAGGGTTCTGGAGCCACGCTTACGTTCAAACTACCGGGATATAAACGTCCCGCACGACGACTGAATCGCCCGACACGACCAGTCTCGAGTCCGATTTTGCGACCGAGAGCAATCACGGAGGACCGCCGATGAGCGACGGCGACGAAGCGGGCGGCGAGGTTCAGCCGGCACCGGTCGACGACTGCCCGCGCTGCGGCGAGCCGGTGAGTTTCGCCGTCGTCACCGGCCCCCGGAGCGGCACCGTCGAACCCTGCGGCTGCGGCGTGCCGTCCGACTTACTCGAGCGGATCCGCGATTAAGCCTCGCTGTTTGCTCGAGTCCCGGCGGTTACTCCCCTTCGACGCCCGTCACGTCGAAGCCAAGGTCCTCGATGTCCTCGAGGATCGCCTCGTGGTCGGCGCTCGCCTCGTAGTAGATGACGATGTCGAAGCTCCCCTCGCGCAGCAGTTGCTGGCACTCCCAGACGAACGCCTCGTCCTCGAGCGTCAGTCCCTGGTGCTGGTTCGAGGAGAAGTCGGGGTCGTCGTTGCCCGAGTAGACGTAGCAGTCTTTCGGGTCGTACCCCGAGTGGTCGGCGATGACGTCGCCGACGTCGATCGTCGCCTGCATCATCTTGACGTCCTCTTGCCCGTCGTAGTCGGTGTGGACGATCGCTCCGTTGAGGGCGATGTCGCCGGGCTCGAGCAACGCCTTGGTCCGCTGGTAGAGATCCTCGTCGAGCGCGTCGGAGTTCGTGTTTGCCATTGTCCGGTTCGAGCGGGGCTGGACTGATAGCCGTCACGGTTCCGGCGGAGTGACCGTCCCGTCGTTCGACGGGTATTCACGTGAGGTGGCGGTCGAGGACGATGCGCGGCGTCTCATTCTCGATGACACCTCCTGACACACAAGACACATAGTCGTCGATGAGTTTTTTACGGGTAATGAAGCGGTGGCTCCGTCAGCGCGTCGATGCAGCCTACGAGCGGCTGCTCTCGCAGGAAATTTCCGGCGCACCGACCCACGTCGCGGTGATTCAGGACGGGAACCGACGGTACGCCCGACGGCAGGGCGGTGACGCTCACGAGGGCCACCGCGCGGGTGCCGAGACGACCGAACGCGTCCTCGAGTGGTGTCAGGACATCGGCGTCGAGGAGCTCACCCTGTACACGTTCTCGACGGAGAACTTCGAGCGACCGGCCGAGGAAAACGAGGCGCTGTTCGATCTCCTCTGTGAGAAGCTGCACGAATTCGCGGACGCCGACCGCGTCCACGAGAACGAGGTCTGCATCCGCGCGATCGGCGAAACGGAGATGCTCCCCGAGCGGGTTCAAAACGCCGTCGAGTACGCCGAACGCCGGACGTACGGCTACGATCAGTTCGTCCTCAACATCGCGCTCGCGTACGGCGGTCGCTCGCGACTGCTCGAGGCGGCCCGCGGGGTCGCCGAGAGCGTCGACGCGGGTGACCTCGACCACGAGGCGATCGACGTCGAGGACATCGAACGCCGGCTGTACGACCAGCCGGTCCGAGACGTCGATCTCATCATCCGGCCCGGCGGTGAAGAGCGCACGTCGAACTTCCTGCCCTGGCACGCGAACGGGAACGAGGCCGCCGTCTTCTTCTGTACGCCGTACTGGCCGGAGTTCTCGAAGGCCGATTTCCTCCGGGGGATCAGGACCTACGAACACCGCCAGGAGTCATGGCGGCGGACCCGCGCTCGTCGCGCGCTGGCCCTGCTCGGAGCCGTCAGCGAACCCGAACTCGCCGAAGCCCGCTCGATCGTCGACCGGTTCCGCGATTCGCTCCCCTCCTCCGAACAGCCCGAAGACGACGAGTTCGAACCGAGCGACTCGAGCGGCCGGGCTGCCGACTGACGACCCTGTGCCGTCCCGGTCGCCGAACGACCCCGCTCACCATAAGATCTTTATATATAATTATGGGAACACAACCCACGATGTCGGCACCGACTCCCGCCCCCGTCGTCGACGTCGAGCGGTTCGTGCGACTCACGGACGTCCCGCTCGACGAGGCGTACGCGCTCCTCGCGAATCCGCGAACGCGTCTCACGCTCCACGTCCTCTCGACGTGTGAACCACCGCTCTCGGTCGACAGCCTGACCGACGCCGTCGCCGGTCGGGACGATGCCGACGAACGCGATATCCGCGTCTCGCTGGCCCACGTCGTCCTGCCGAAACTCGAGACCCACGACGTCCTCGACTACGACCGCGACGCGGATACCGTCCGACTCGACCGGCCGGTCGTCGCCGTCGACGGTCCGATCGCGGAGCACAGCCCTCGAGCCGACGAGGACGGACAGCCGACCGCCTGACCCGGTCGCCTACCGACCGAACCGCCGCGATCGATTGCAGTACTCCAGAACCGCCCGCAGGAAATCCCGCTTGCGGAAGTCCCGCCAGTTCACGTCGGTGAAGTACAGTTCCGAGTAGACCGACTGCCAGATCATGAAATCCGAGAGCCGCTCCGCGCCGGTCTTGATCACCAGATCCGGCTCCGACGGGAAGACGAGGTGCTCCTCGACGTGCTCGTCGTCGATCTCGTCGGGCTCGAGGTCGCCCGCATCGACGCGCTCCGCCAGCGTCCGAACCGCGCTGGTGAACTCGTGTTTCCCGCCGAGGCCGATCCCGATCCGAATCGGTGCGTCGGCCCGGGTCTGGTCTCCCGGCCCGCGAACGGCGACCGGACGCGGCGCGTCGATCGTCTCGAGTTCGCGCTGCAGGGCCGGCACCGCCGCGGCGTCGAGGACGCTCACGTAGACGGTAATCTGCGTGGCGTATTCGACCGCCCACTCGAAGAAGTCGGTGAGCGTCTCGTAGGCACCCCGTTCCAGCAGGTCGCGTTCGGTGATCACGAGCGCGACGTGGTCGGGCGGGCCAGCCTCGTGGCGGCGGATCCGGAGGGCGAGATACCGTTCGTACAGTCCCACGCTCGGGACTTTCACGGCCGGCGGCATACGGGTTACGGGTCGAGTCGGACACCCTGTCATCTTCACTCACCGTACCACGCCGCTGAGGCCGGTGAAAACCGGCTCGAGCCGGGTTCACGAACCTTCAAGTGAACGCCACAGAAAGGGATCGATATCGTGACAGCACCCGTTCGGCGAGCCGGCGTGTTCGCGGTCCTCTGTACGCTCTCGCTCGCCGTTCCGCTCTTCGGTCCGCGGGTCGCGGCCGTGCTCGCCAGCGGCGTTTTGCTCGGCGCCTACGTCGTCACCGACGGCCCGCTGTTCGACCTGCTCGCGTATCCGGGCGATTACGAGGACTCCCGCCTCTACGGCCTCATTACGTTCGTCCTCGCGGGGGTCGCGCTCGGTCTCATGGCGACCGCGACGTCGATGCCAGTCGCCGTCTTCGTCGGGACGCTACTGCTCGTCGGCTACGGCAACCTCGGTGAGCAACTCGTCAGACTCCGAACGGAGCAGTCGGTCGTTCGTCTCGCCACCTTCTGTCTCGCGGGGATCGTAGCCGCCGTCGCGGGACAGGCCGCGGCGCATTCGTTCGGTGGGAATTCCGCCGCGTCGGCGATCCCGGTACTCGTCTTTCTGTCCGCCAGCGGGGCGCTTCTCGCCGCACTCCTTCGCGACATCCTCCTCCGCTCCGACGACCCAATCGTCGTTCTCTCCGTCGGCCTCCTGCTGTGGCTGCTCGCGGAACTCGAGCCGACCATCGGTGCCAGCGAGGTCGTCATCGCGCTCGCGGTCACGGCCGCCTTCGGATACGCGTCCTACGCCCTCGAGACGGCCTCGATCGCGGGGATGCTGACCGGCGTCCTGCTGGGGCTGCTGACGATCGTCCTCGGTGGCTACGGCTGGTTCGCCGTCCTCATCTCCTTTTTCGCCATCGGCGGCCTCTCGACGAAGTTCCGCTACGACCGCAAGCAGTCCCTCGGCGTCGCCGAGGACAACAACGGCGCGCGCGGGAGCGGGAACGTCCTCGGTAACGCCGCCGTCGCACTCGTCGCGGTGCTCGGCTACGCGGCCAGCGACGCCGGCTTCCTCCCTCGCGAACCCGAACTGTTCCTCTTCGCATTCGCCGGCTCCATCGCAACTGCGATGAGCGATACGCTCTCGAGCGAGATCGGCAGCGTCTTCGAACAGCCGCGGCTGATCACGACCCTCGAGCCGGTCGATCCCGGGACCGACGGCGGCGTCACGTGGCAGGGCGAACTCGCCGGTATCGCCGGCGCGACCGTCGTCGCCGGGCTCGCCTACGGGCTCTTCCCGGACGTCGAGGTCGTCGGTGCGGCGATCATCGTCGCCGCCGGCATCGCCGGCATGACCGTCGATAGCCTGCTCGGCGCGACGCTCGAGGGGACGCTCCTGGGCAACCAGGGCGTGAACTTCCTCGCGACGCTGTCGGGAGCGCTCGTCGCCGCGTTTCTCGTCCTGTCGTTCGCCCTCTTCGGCTGACCGCGGGCCGTCGCGTGCGTCCGCGAACGAACCGCCCTCGATTCGTCGCCACCGCTTTCTGACTCGGAAAACGCCGGTCCCGCTTTTTATTCGACCGTTCGAAACACTGATCTATGACTTCGAGACGATCCCTCGTTCGAACGATCGGAACCGCCGTCGCCGGAACTGCCACGCTCGTCGGTCGCTCGCTCGCGTCGACCGCTCGATCGGGTCGGACCGCGACGGGGCGATCCGACGGCACCGCGTCGGCACCGACGACGCTGACCGTCAGCGCGGACCGATCGGCAGTTCGCGCCGCCGGCGTCCCATCGCGTCTCGCGCCGGTCGTCGACGCGCTCGAGAACCGGATCGATGCCGTTTCGCTCGCGGACGTCGACGGGCTGGCCGGGACCGCCGGCGTCGACGGGTCCCGTCTCGTCGACGGAACGGTCGTCGTGACCGGCTCGTTCGACGGCCGTGCGCTCCGCCGTGAACTCCGCCAGCGGGAGTTTACGGCCGTCGGGACGAGCGGGGGTCTCGCGCGGTTCGTCTCCGGCGACGGGCGCGTTGCGGTCGGAGCCGCCCGGTCGGTACTCGTCCTCGGCTACGGACCCGGAACCGGACTCGAGCGCGTCGACGCCGCCCGTCCGACTCGCCACGCCGTCGCGGCGACCGCTCGGCGGTCGTCGCCCGCCCTCGGTCACCTCGATCGGGTACTCGGCGGAAACGCGGTCGTGACGGCCGACCTCGGCGCGGCGGGTCGATCCGGATCGTCTCCCATCGCGGGGGAGGTGCCGGCTCCATTCGCGGAGTTCGTCGGCGCTGCCGACGCGGCCGGAGCGGCGGCGACGGTTCGGCCGGGACGCGACCGGGTCGGTTTGCGGTGCGCGCTCGTCGCCGAGCCGAATCGGCTCTCGGTCGATCGGGTCCGGGCCGCGATCGATGACGTCGACACCGGTCCCGACAGCGTTCGGGTCGACTCCCTCGAGCGCGTCGGGCGGACGATCGTCGTGGACGGGGACGCGCCGCTCGAGCGGCTGTTTCGCGCCAGCGAGGAGGCGATAGCCGGTTCGTCCACCGGGGGCGAGCGGGGCCGTCAGTCGTCCGCCGGGAACGCGCGATCCGACGAGTCGTGCTGATCGGATCGGTCTTCCGGAGTCGGGCTCTCGAACCGGTCGTCGGTCCGCGACTGCGGCGGGACGACGGTGGTCGTCGCCCAGAGGGTCACGAGCACCCAGACACCGAGCAACGCGACGGCGGCCGTTGGCGGTGGTGCCATGCGAGGCGCTCGGGACTGGCGGTATATCAACGACTCGGACCGGACCGACCGTTGGCAACGAACTCGGCCCACGCGAGGAGAGGTGCGGTCAGCCACACGACGACCCTCGGAGGTAGTCCCGTCCCCACGTATCCATGGCGTCGATCACGGGTTCCAGCGCGGCTCCCTGTTCGGTCAGGGAGTACTCGACGCGAACCGGCTTCTCGTTGACGATCTCCCGATCGACGAGCCCGTTCGCCGTTAATTCCTCCAGACTGCTCGAGAGCACCGTACTGGAGATCGCGTCGATCTCCGCGCCGAGTGCGTTGAATCCGAGCGGTCCTCGCTCGAGCAGTCGGTGAACGATAACCGGATGCCACTTCTTCCCGATGAGATGGGCCGTACACGTGACCGTACACCAGTCGTCGTCGGCACACCACGACGCGACGCATCGTTCTTCGGTAGTGTCGCACATCGTTCCTCTCGTCGAGCGTGTGGGCGGAAACTAGTAAAACGTGACCACGTCGGAACAGCGATCCTGATACGCGATCCGAAGTCGGTTACCAAACGATACTCACTCAGCGCCGCCTTCGCGTACACTTATTCCGGCTCCGGTCCACCGACGGCCTATGGATACCGCCCGTCTCGAGACCGTCCGGTCGATCGGCCAGCGGACACCCGAATGGATTCCCCTGCTCGTTCGCCTCGTTCTCGTCGCGCTCGTCGCGAAACCGGCAGCGAGCAAGTTCGTCACGTACGACAGTTCGGTCGCCTTCTTCGACGCGTACGGGGTGCCCGCCCCCGCGGCGACGGTCATCGTCGCGGGACTCGTCGAAGTGGCGGCGGTGCTGTCGCTGCTCTCGGGGATCGGCGTACGAATCGCGGCGCTGGCACTCCTTCCCGTGATGATCGTCGCGATCCTCTACGTCGGACCGGACTGGAAGAACCTCGCCGTCGTCCTCGGATCGGTGACGATTCTGCTCGTCGCGACGGGACCGAACTCGCCCCGGCAGATCGCTGCGCGAATCGTCGGGTAGTCGGTCCTCGCTCGTCGTCCGTCGTGCGGTCGACGCCGCCGGTCGCCGACGCGGCCGTCCTCGCCGAGGGGAATCGTGGTTTCGGCGTCCCGAACGGCGGACGCCGCTTAGGCCTCGTCCGGCGACCGCTCGGCGATCTCGTCGATCGCGTGGACTCGAACGTCCGTGGGCCGCTTGGTGAACTGCCCGAGCGAGCGCGCGACGATCCGGTCGACGCCGCGGTCGGCAGCCAGATCGAGCAGCCGCTGGCTGAGAATCTCGTCGAGCACGACCGTCGTCGGCACCGTCTCGAGCGACTCGAGTTCGCCGTAGGCGTCGCTGGCGTCGGTCTCGTCGATCGGCTCGGCGTCGGCGTCGAGAAAGCGAACGCGGTCGGTTTCCGCCCGGATGACGGCGTCGGCGTGGGTGTAGACGGTTTCCGGACTGCGGTCCGCGTCGGCCGCGGCCTCGGCCTCGGCCTGCGGGCGCACGTCAGCGCCGTCGCGCGCGGCCGTCTTCAACTCGTCCTCGTCGGCTGCCCGGGACGACTCCGCCTGGACCGCCGTCGGAGTCGCGTCCGTTCGTTCGGTTTTCGCCTTCGCCGTCGACCGGGCGGCCGGTCCGTCGTCGACCTCGGTCCCCGTCTCGACGCTCGAGTCGCCGGTCTGCTCCGACGGGTCGTCCGGTCCGTCGTCGGGCTGTGGCGGTTCCTCGTCGATGGTCTTCGGCGACGCGGCCCTGGGTTCGGACGGCGGCGGTGCGGGCGACGAACTGCCGTCCGTCGCGGCGACCGCCTCCCGCGGTTCGTTCAGCTCCGAGACGGTCTCGTAGGGGACCTTGTTCCGGAGGGCGGCGAACAGCTCGTGGTGGTCGAGGTCCTCGACGGAGCTGTCCGACGGGGCGAACGCGACGTAATCGATGTCGCCGACCTGTGCGAGCTCCTCGAGGATGAGGTCGCCGCCACGGTCGCCGTCGAGGAAGGCCGTGACCGTGCGGTGGCGGGTCAGCTCGGCGACCGCGTCGGGGACGTTCGTCCCCTCCACCGCGATCGCGTTTTTGATGCCGTACTTCAGTAGCGTGAGCACGTCGGACCGGCCCTCGACCACGATGATGGCGTCGCTGTCCGTGACGCGGGGTCCGGCGGGGAGTCCCTCGTACTCGGTGATGTCCTCGACGCGGACGTGCTGGCGCACCTCCGCGAGGATCTCTTCGGAGGACATGATCGTGTCGTCGAAGCCCGTCCGGAGCAGTTCGGTCGCGCGGTCGACGACTTCCTTTCGCTTCGCCGCCCGGACGTCCTCGATTTCGCATACTTCGAGATCGGCCCGACAGGGACCGACCCGGGTAATCGTCTCGAGGGAGGCGGCGAGAGTGGCGGTTTCGACTTTGTCGAGGCTGGTCGCGATCGTTACCTGGCCGTGTGACTTGCCCTGTGTACTCGCGATTTCGACGTCGATACGGCCGACTTTGCCGGACTGGCGGAGGTCGCGGAGGTCGAGGTCGTCGCCGAGCAGGCCTTCGGTCTGGCCGAAGATCGCGCCGACGACGTCGCTCCGCTCGACGATCCCGTCAGCCGTAACGTCAGCGTGGATGAGGTATTTCGATGTGTCTTCCATTGGAGATCTGTCCCCGCGAGGGGCGCGGTGACGCGGGAGTCGCGTACAGAGACCGATTTATATACGAATTCGTTCGTGGGGGGCAAATAGCTGTTGACCGCCGCGTGTGTCGGCCGTGCTCGGTTCCGCAGTCGCGTGGCTCCGACGACGATTCAGTGGCCCCGGTTTCACCGCGCACAAAACGAGCTATACAGTGCTTAACCCGGGCGCGCGGGACGAGACGCTCGTCGACCGGTTCCGTGCTATGGGTCTCAGGGTCGTTCTCCGATACCACCGCTGGTTCTGGAGTCGGGGGGACCGCCGTTCGCGATCAGTACGTCGGCCGATACCAGTACCAGTAGATCGTGATCGCGAGCAGGACGACCAGCCCGCCGAGGAAGAAGAGCAGACCCGGCGGGACCGTCCCGAACACCGTCTCGATCGCTTCCGTGCCCCCGTCCGTCGCGTTCTGGAGCGTCTCGTTGTCGCCATCGAACACCGGATCCATTCCCCCCGCATCGCCGTCGCCGGCACCGTCCGCCGAACTCTGGTCGTACGCGTCGACATCGGCGGATTCGGTGCCGTCGTTCCCGTCCGCCGCCCCGGAACTCGAGTCCTCGCTCGCTGGGTTCTCGCTTTCCCGGTACGTCTCGTCGCCGCCGTCCGCTCCCGTCGGCTGCGCTCCGCCGTTCGCCGTCGATCCCGTTCCGGTCGGCGCGAGCCACTGCGTCATCGCGTGCTGGACCAGCAGACTGCCGCCTGCCAGCACGCCGATACCGCCGATCAACCGGGACAGCGCCTCCTTCAACTGCGTCGCCCGCGACTCGTTGCTCGTCACGATCAGCGGCCCGTCGGTCGTCGCGTAGACGCTCATCTCGTTGCCCCGCGAGGAGTACCACGTGTCGACTACCTCGACGAGCCCCGCGTTCTCGAGTTTCTCCAGGTGGTACCGGACGTTCTGGATCGAGGAGTCGATCGCCTCGGCGACGTCGCTCGGGGTTCCGGGTTCGTCGTCGAGCCGCGAATAGATCTCCCGTGCGGTCGTCGATGAGAGTGCGCCGAACACGGCGTCGGCGTCCTCTCCCTCGAGGTCGACGACGCGGGGTTGGCCCTCTTCGGTCGCCGTGTCGGAGCGAAAGGGGAACAGACGGGCCATATGGGGTTTCGATTCCTATTCTTTGTCAGACACATATACTCTTTTTCCTCGGTAAAAGAGCGATTTCAGCTACCAAAATCGCGGGACGCGACCGGCTCCTCCCTTATCGATGAATAATTCTCTTCGATATCGGTTTTCGAATAGTAAGAACTACCCATGTCGGGCCGGACCGTCACACATGGGACGGAACGAACTCGGGCGCTGGATCGCAGTCGGGATCGTCCTCGCCGGACTGGCGATTCCGTGGTTCCTGTGGGGCTCGTCGGCCGTCGTCGCCGGATTGCCGCTCTGGCTCTGGTGGCACATCGGCTGGATGGCTCTCGCGTCCGTCGTTTTCTGGCAGTTCTCCGAACGCGCGTGGGGGATCGGTATCGAGACGGCGGCGACCGCCGACGGCACGCACGAGGACGGTCCAGGCCGTCCGGACCGAACGCGAGACACCCGATCCGGGGGGAAGTCGCCATGAGCGTCGCGCTCCAGCTCGGCATCATCGTCGGCTACCTCCTGATCGCGCTGGCGGTCGGACTGGTCGCCTACCGAATGACCGACCGCACCGCCGAGGACTTCTACCTCGCGAGCCGAACGCTCGGGACGGTCGTCCTGCTGTTTACGACCTTCGCGACGCTGCTCTCGGCGTTTACCTTCTTCGCCGGGCCGAACGTCGCCTACGCACGGGGCCCCGAGTGGGTGTTGGTCATGGGGCTGATGGACGGCATCATCTTCGCCATCCTCTGGTACGTGATCGGCTACAAACAGTGGCTGCTCGGCCGGCAGTACGGCTACGTCACGCTCGGCGAGATGCTCGGCGACCGCTTCGGCTCGCGGTGGCTCCGCGGGTTCGTCGCCGGCGTCAGCCTCCTGTGGCTCTTTCCCTACGTCATGCTCCAGCAGGTCGGTGCCGGCACTGCGCTCGAGGCGCTGACCGACGGCGCGGTCAGCTACGCCGCCGGGGCCGGGCTGATCACCGCGTTCATGATCCTCTACGTGGTCGTCGCCGGGATGCGCGGAGTCGCCTGGACCGATACCCTGCAGGGTGCCTTCATGCTCGTCACCACCTGGGTCGCGCTGCTGTGGGTGCTCGCGGCCGTCGGCGGCCCCGGGGCGGCGACCGCGGCGCTCGCGTCGAACCCGGAGACAGCCGACTTCCTCTCGCTGGGTAGCGGGTACTACACACCCCAGTGGATGCTCTCGACGGCGGTCGTGATCGGGTTCGGCGTCGCGATGTTTCCGCAGGTCAATCAGCGCTTTTTCGCCGCGGGATCGCGAACCGTCCTCAAGCGGTCGTTCGCCCTGTGGCCGATCCTCTGTGTCCTGCTGTTCGTCCCCTCGTTCATGCTCGGCGCGTGGGCGCGGGGTCTCGAGGTGGCGGTTCCCGAGGGCGCAAACGTCCTGCCACTGGTCCTCGCGGCGTACACGCCGACCTGGTTCGCCGCGCTCGTCATCGCCGGCGCGATGGCCGCGATGATGTCCTCCTCGGATTCGATGCTGCTGTCGGGCTCGTCGTACTTCACGCGGGATCTCTATCGACCGTTTATCCAGCGGGACCTATCCGACCGCCGAGAGGGCCTGTTGGCTCGCGGCGGCGTCGTGTTCTTCGCGAGCGCGGCGTTCGTCGCCAGCCTGCAGCAGCCGGCGACGCTGTTCGAACTCGGCGAAGCGGCCTTCAGCGGCTTCGCCCAGCTCGCGCTGCCGGTCCTGCTCGCGCTCTACTGGCGGCGGATTACGCGGGCCGGCATCACCGCCGGCGTGGTGGTGAGCCAGCTCTTCTACGTCTCGAGCCTCTTTCTGCCCGCCGTTCCGGGATCGTACGCGGGCTGGTCGGCCGGCCTCGTCGGCATGGGGCTCGGACTCGTCGTCACCGTCGTCGTCTCCCTGCTGACCTCGCCGGCGGCCGCCGAGCGGCGAGCGATCTACTTCGACGGCCTCGGTGCGGACTGATCGCCGACCGACCGCCGCGAACCGCCACGCTGAACGGCTCCGGTCGCGTACGCGCCGACGATGGCTATCGACCTGCCGCCCGCGGTCGTCGACGATTGGCGTCGCCTCGATCGCCGCACCGACGAACGGACCCTCTCGCTGGCGACTGTCACCGCCGAGACGACGATCTTCGAACACCGTCCGACCGCCGAGGCCCTCGAGCGGCTCCGCGCGGACGGCGACATTCCGGCGCGGTCGCTGTTCACCGTCGCTCTCGATATCAGTCCGTCGCTCTCCGCGATCGGGCTCTCGCCCGCCGACGCGCTCGAGATGGCCGCCCCGAAGGCCCGTGAGGGATTCGTCGAGACGGTCGAAGACGACGGGATCGCCGTCGGCGAGAAACGCGCGAGCGAATACATCGACCGACCCGACGGCTCCGTCGGTCATCTCACCGTGTTCGAGGTCGCGTATCCGACCGACTCGGGAACGGCGACCGGCGCTGCGAGCGCCGACGGCGGTGACGACGTCGAGGACGCGGCGATCGACGCCGAAGCCCACGTCGCCGTCTGGCCCGCCGCCGACGCGTACGTGCTGGCCGGCGGACTCCTCCCGCTCGAGACCCCCGATTCCGACCTGCTCGCGGCCGCGCTCGACGTCGATCCGGCGCGCGACCGCGAGGCGATCGTGGACGTGTTCCGGGGGCTGGAACTCGAGTCTGGGACCGACGACGAGGCCGATTCGGAGTGAGTACGGACCGGCGCTCGGAGACGGGAGCGGGCGACGCTGTCCGGCCGTTCACCAGTCGGAACTGTCGACCGTACCCGTAGATCCCCGAGCGCGTCGAAATCACGTATTACCGGTATACTTATCGCAGGCGGTTTCCGGGAGTGTGACATGGAACAACACTGGCCAGGGTTCGCGACCGGCCCGGGCGCAGCTACCGACGGGGGGACCGACTGCGCACGACCGATCTCGACGGCTGGTGACGGGGCGTACGAACTCGATTCGGAGTGCCGGTTCGTCGCCGTCGACGACGACTTCGTCGCGCTGACCGGCACCGAGCGCGACGCGTTGCTCGGGGCGGAGCTCTCGGCGGTGGTCGACGGCGAGACGACCGGATGCGTCGAGCCGATGGTTCGAACGCTCCTGGCCGCCGACAGCGAACCCCCTGACGCCGAACCCGCTAACGGCGAACCCACCGCGACCGATGCCGAGTCGGGGACTGCGACGGCACCGCCGGCCGGGACGACGATCGAAATCGACCTCCCGCTCCTGTCGGCTGACGGTGAGACGGTATCGTCTACGCACCGACTGCGACGGCTCGACGATCCGAACCGGCCAAACCGGATCGCTGGAATCGTCCGATCGCGCACCCCTTCGTCGACCGCCGTCGCTCCCGTTCCCGACGGCGAGTCGGACGGTGAGCCGCCGCCCGACCGCGACGGCGTGGAATCGAGACGGGACCGAAAACGAGCGCGGGAACGCGGACAATCGAGCGGCGAACTTCCGCCCCTGCGCGAGCTGCTGGGTCACCGCTCCGGCGGGTTCTACACGCTCGACGCCGACCTGACGTATACGTTCGTGAACGAGCGGGCCGCCGAACTGTTGGGGTTCGATTCCGATCGATCCCGCTCCGACCGCGACGGCGGAGACGGCTCGAGCGCCGTTCAGGGGACGGACCCGACGCCGTCCCCACCCGCGTCTCCGTTCGACGCGGCCCACGAGCGGGCACTGGCGCGCCAGCGCCCGCTCACCGTCGAGGAGTATCACGAGCCGACGTCGTCGTGGCTCGAGGCACGGCTGACCCCGACCGAGAGCGGGCTCGCGGTCCGCGTTCACGATATCACCGGTCGGAAAGCGTACGAGGAGAGACTCGAGGCCGAGAACGGGCTGCTTCGAGCGATCTTCGAGGACGCACACGACGCGATTCTCGTCGGCGACGAGGAGTCCATCACTGCCGCGAACTCGGCTGCCGGCGAGCTGCTCGGCCTCGACCGGTCGGCGCTGTACGGCCGTTCGCTCAGGGAGTTTCTCCGCGACGACCGCGACAGCTCCTCGGCGTGGGAGGCGTTCGTCGAGACGGGGCAGCTTCGCGACTCGTTCTCGGTGGTTCGTCCGGACGGAACGGAGCGCGTCGTCGAGTACGACGCCGTCGCGAACGTGCGTCCCGGAACCCACCTCTCGATCCTCAGAGACGTCACCGAACGGGACAGACGGGAGCGCGAACTCGAGCGCCAGCGCGAACGGCTGGCCGCGCTCGAGGGAGTGACCGGCGTCGTTCGCGAGATTACCGACGCCGTCGTCGAGGGGTCGACTCGCCACGAACTCGAGCGGACCGCCTGCGAATCGCTCGTCGACGTTCCCGGCTGCGAGTTCGCGTTCGTCGCCGAAGTCGACACGTCGACCGGGTCGATCCGAAACCGCGTCGAGGCCGGTGTCGACGGCTACGTCGACACGATACCGCTCTCGACGGACCCGGACGATCCCGCTGGCCGTGGCCCGCTCGGCCGCGCGATTCGGACCCAGTCGATGCAGGTCTCGACCGACGTCTTCGACGATCCCGATTTCGAGCCGTGGCGCGACGACGCTCGGGAACGCGGCTACCGATCCGCCGCCGCGATTCCGATCGTCCACGAGGGAACGCTGTACGGCGTGATCGGGCTGACGAGCGGGCACACGGCCGCCTTCGACGGCGACAAGCGCGAGATCATCGCCCAGATCGGCGACATTCTGGGCCACGCGATCGCCTCCCACGACCGCAAGCGGGCGCTCGTCAGCGACGATCTGATCGAACTCGAGTACGAGATACGGAACGCCTTCGAACTGTTCGGCGTCACCGACGGCACCGACGAGCGGATCAGTTTCGATCGGGTGATCCGCGTCGACGACGACCAGTACCTCGAGTACGGGACGACGTCCGCCGCGGCGTTTCCGGCGTTCGAGCGATTCGTCGAGCGGGTCTCTCACTGGGACGAGGTGACGGTACTCGACGACGTCGACGGCGAGGTGTCGTTCGAACTCCGCATTACGTCGCCACCGATGTTCTCGGTCGTCGCCGACCACGGCGGCTACGTGGACCAGGCCGTTCTCGAGGACGGCGATTACGCGATGGTCGTCCACCTTCCGAAGCGGACGGACGTTCGCGCCGTCACCGCCGCGATTCAGGAGGTCTATCCCGCCGCGGAAAACGTGGCGAGGCGACAGGTGACGCCGATCACCGAGTCCATCGATCGGATTCAGGATCACCTCTCGGACGTGTTGACCGACCGCCAGCGGACGGTCCTCGAGACGGCCTACTACGCCGGGTTCTTCGAATGGCCGCGGACGAGCACCGGCGAAGATATCGCCGAGCGGCTGAACATCAGTCCCGCGACGTTCCACGAACACTTCCGGACGGCCCAGCGGAAGCTCGTCGCGGCGGTGATCGACAGACCCAGATCCACCCTGCGGGACGTACCCGACGACTGACCGGCGACACGAGCCGTCGACGCCGGTTCGGCCCTCGGAACGCGCCGCGGCGGTTTCGAAATCGGTAACAGGGTCGCCGTAGCAGAGCCGGTATGGCACGCTACAGCGGTCACGACTATCCGAAGCTGGCAAAGACGGGATTTTTCGTCGGACTCGCGCTGTTCGTCGTTGGAACGGGAAGCGAACTGGTCGGCAACGCGACGATGGGGTCGCTCCCCCAGTGGGAGCACACGCTGTTCTTCGCGATGGCGATCATCGGTCTGCTCGTCGGGTTCTTCTCGCCGTTCGTGTTCGGGATCGCGCTCCCGCTCACGGAGTAACGCGGCCGACGATTCGGATTCGAGGGGTTTTGTAACGGCCCCGCCTAACTATCGGGCATGCAAACCCACATCGTCCCGGTCGGCTTCGACTACGACCGGCTGATCGCGCCGCTCGTGCGCGATCAGATCGACGTCGACAGCGTCATCCTGCTCGAGGGGGCCGTCGGCAGCGAGGCCAACGTCGAGTACTCCCGGCACCTCTCGAAGAAACTCGAGACCGATTTCAGGAACTTGCTGGGGGCGAGCACTGAGCGGTTTGTCCTCGAGGACGTCTACGACTACGACGAAGCCTTCGAGCAGGCCTACGAGCTCATCACCGCGGAGCTCGACCGGGGTAACGAGGTCTGGGTGAACGTCGCCGCGATGCCTCGAACCGTGAGCTTCGCCTTCGCCAACGCCGCCCACTCCCTGATGGTCGAGCGGCAGGAGGACCGCGAGGGGATCCACACGTACTACACCGCGCCGGAGAAGTACCTCGAGACCGAACTCGCCGAGGAACTGCGCGAACAGATCGCCCTGCTCGAGGAGCTCCGGGCCGACGGCGACGGGCTCGAGGCCGACCGAATCGCCGGCCGCCTCGAGAGCGCCCGCGACCTGTTAGCCGAGTTCGACGAGCGCGGAACGACCATCGGCGCGAAGGAGATCGACGGGAAGCACATCGTCGAGTTGCCGGTCGCTTCCTTCTCGAACGTCAAGCCCTTCGAGGAGCTCATCCTCTACAAGCTCGGCGAGGACGGCGAGTTCGACTCCGTCTCGGAACTGGCGGAGTCGCTGGCCTGCGAGTTGAACGAGGAGTACACCGACAGTTTCCGGTCGAAGGTCATCTACAACGTCGACCGGCTTGGCCCCGGCGGCAAGGGGTACATCGAGCGCGAGGAACACGGAAAGTCCTACCGAACGCGGCTCTCCCGCATCGGCGAACTGTGGGTACGGGCCCACTCGGACGACGGCTCGCGGTAGCGGTCGGGTTCCCGCGCTCGGTCACGACGCGCCAGCGAGCAGCCGTTCCCGGAGCACGAGCAGACAGGGCAGGACGGTGAGACAGGCGACGAACGCGAAGACGATGCTCAGCCCCGTCACCAGGCCGAACCGCTGGAGCGGCGGCGACAGCGCCAGCGCGAGGACGCCGAAGCCGGCCGCCGTCGTCGCCGCGCTGCCGAGCAGCGCCCCGCCGGTTCCGGTGATCGTCGCCGCGAGCGCGTCGTCGAGCGACTCTCGCTCGTCGCGTTCCGCGACGAACCGCTCTCCCACGTGGATACTGTAGTCCACGCCCAGCCCGATCGCGAGACTGGTGATGACGGCCGTTTCGCTGTTGAACGGCAGATCCAGCACAGCCATCGTCCCCAGTAGCCACGCGAGCGCGGCCACGACGGGCGCGAGCGTGACCGCACCGAGCGAGAGCGTCCCGTGGCGGACCCAGTACAGCAGCGTCAGGAAGCCGAAGATCACCACCAGCGTGACCGCGAACGCCTGGACGAGCGTCTCGAGCAGGGCGTCCTGTATCACCGCCGTCGTGACGGGACCGCCGGTCGCGACCGCCGTGACGGGACCGTTCGCGTCGATCTCGGCCGCCAGCGCTCGCGTGTCGTCCGCGACCGTCTGCGCCGCGGCGTCGCCCTGAACGCTCACGAGGAGCCGCGCGGACTCGTACGCGCCGTCGTCCGTCCGATAGAGCACGTCACTCGCGCGGTCCGGGTCGACGTCGAACAGCACGTCGTAGAAGCCGGCGACGTCCTCGTCCGGGAGCCCGTCACCGTCCGTGTCTCGCGCCTCGAGGGCGGCGGCGACGGTCTCGTTCTCGGCCGCGAGCTCGCGGATGACCGACGGCGGCCCCTCGATCGCGGCCTCGCCGTTCGACCTGACGACGATCGTGCCGTCGTCGTCGACCGCAGCGCTCGCGTCGTCGACGGCCGTGAGCGCGTCGGGATCGGTCACGTTCTCGCGTATCAGGACCTGCGTCCGACTTCCCTCGCCGCGCTCGGCGAAGTTCTCGCCGAGGTAGGCGGCGTCGTCGCTGATCGTGTACGTGTCGGGTGCGAGCGGGCCGGGCAAGGATTTGGCCCACGCCGGCGCGTCCTCGGGGAGGAAGTCCGCCTGATTGAACTCCGTGTCGATGCCGGTCGCGCCGTAGGCCCCGCCGACGGCGAGGAGGAAAGCGACGAGGACGATCGCGATCGGTGCCCGCCGGACCGCCCCGACCATCCTCGACAGGCCGCGATTGACGAGTCCCGCTCCCGTTCCGAACGGCGGCAGCGCCCGGTCGCGACCGAATCGGCGCTCGAGGAGGTCGTCGAGTTCGACCTTGAGCGCCGGCACGAGGACCGCGAAGGCGACGAACGTCGCCAGGATTCCGCCGGCGCTCAGCACGGCGAAGTCCCGAATCGCCGGGAGCGGGCTGACGACGTTCGAGAGGAACCCGACGGCCGTCGAGACCGTCGCCGCCCCGAGCGCGAGCACGACGCCCGCGAGTCCGAGACGCATCCCGCCCCGCGGTCCTCGCGACCCGCCGTCGGCGTATTCGGTCGCGCGTTTCGCCTCGTCCTCGACCGATCCCGCTTCCTCGTCCGGTCCCGCCCTCGCCTCGCGGTAGCGCATCACGACGTGCAGCGAGTAGTCGATCCCCAGCCCGATCAGGAGAAACGGGACGGCGATGAGGAGCTGGCTCGTCGGAATCTCGAGCCAGCCGAGGATCCCCGCGAGCCAGGCCATCACGACCGCGATACCGACGAGTCCGAGGAGCACGTCGACGACGTCGCGGTAGGTGACGCCGAGGACGACGAGCACGAGCACGAGTGCGACCGGCGTGATGATCGCGAAGCTGTCGCCGACCGCGTTGGCCGACGCCTCGTCCGTGACTCCCTGGCCGAAGACGAACGCGTCGTCGAACCGCTCGTCGACGCGGTCCGCGATCTCGACCTGGGCGTCGTACGCGGCCTGTGGCTCGTCGTCCGGCCCGCTCTCGTCGGCCTGAAAGAGGAACGTGATGCGCGCGTCGGCATCCGTCGAGCCCCGCTCGTAGTCGGTGGGGAGGAACTCGTACGGGTCCGCCGTCTCTCCCCCGCCGCGCTGTCCGGCCCGTCGGTCGCCGTTCGCGTCCGGATCGAGCACGTCCGCGAGCAGGGCCTCGACTTCCGCGTCCGAGCGGGACTCGAGGGCCGCGATCCCCTCGTCGAGGGTCGGCTCGCCGGCCGGCCGGCCGTCGGCCGCCCGGTCTTCGTAGACGGCCGCCGTCGCGACGACGTTCTCGAGGCCGACGAATCCCCGATCCTCGAGCGTCGCGTTCAGCGCGTCGTCCTCGCGGATCTCGCGTTGCAAGTAGAGCGACTTGAGCAGCGAGTCGCGCGTGAGCACGTCGCCGCCCTCGTCGCGGACGACCACCTGCGACACGACCGCGTCGTCCGTCCCGTACGTGGCCTCGATCTCCTCGAGCGCCTCGGTCTCCGCGGAGTCGGTCTCGAACTGGCCGATTTCGCCGTCTTCGGGCTCGCCGATCGCCGCGCCCGCGGCGACGACGCCGGTCAGCAGCAGGACGAGGACGACGACGAGTCGGCTGTGCGAGACGATCGCGTCCGCGTACTTCGCTGCCAGCGAGCCGCTCATCCGTCACTCACTCTCGATCACTGTCCGATCATCGGATCGGGGTCTTCATAGCGTTTCGGATGGAAACCGGTGTCGTATAATCCATTTCCGATTATGAACACGGACACCGACCGCGAACGCGGCGTGCTCAGCCCCGCCGACCGCGCCTACCTGCTCGGCGAGCGCGAGATGAGTCACGAGCAGTCGAAACGGAACGCGGAGGCGCGGATCCGCCGCCGAATCCGCGCCGGCGTGCTCGACTTCGACCTGCTCTTGCACACCCTCCCCGAGAAGGACCGACGGCAGCTCTTCGGACGAACGGCGACCGACGAGGCGTTCCTCGACGGACTCCGGGCGATGATCGCGTTCACCTATCTGGGCCTCGAGAGCCACGGCGTCGACTTCGAGGAGGTCCTCGAGCCGGCCGTCCGGAGCTCCGAGGAGTACCTCGCGGCCACCGACGAGAACGCGACCGTCGCCGTGGACATCACCTTCGACGTCGAGACGACCGTCGGATCGTCGCTCTCGGAGACTGTCTCGCGGCTCGAGGCCGGCGATCCGGTCACCCCGCGGGAGCTGTTCTCCCTCGTCATGCAGGGCGAGTTCGACCCGACCGCGCTGGATCGCATTCCGCTCGTCAGGTCGGACGAAGCGAATCCGGGGGACGAGTTCCTCGAGCGGCTGGCGACGTATCTCGAGGGCGAACTGACCCACGTGACCGACTCGAGAGCGGTGATTCGGCTCGCGGCGTCCGACGACGAGGGAGCGACCGCCGAGCGAACCGATTCCGACGGCGGCGGTGACGAGGCCTGAGGACGAATCGGCGGCCCGACGACGAGTCGGCGGTCGGCGACCGCTCGAGCGGCGTGCGAGTCCGCCGCATTACGTCACCACCGTCCCGTCGTCGGTGATCGCGAGTTCGCAGTCGTCGCACAGCCACCACCCGATCAGCGGATCGCGTTCGCCGATGGTCGTCCCGCACTCGGGACACCGCTCGGGCTCCTCGTCTCGAGCCGCCGTCATGTGCGTTCGCGTTCGCCCTCCCGGTCTCGAGCGGCCGGGGCGTCGTCGGTGGTGCCGCTCGCGGGCAGTTCCAGTCCACAGGCGTCCGCGAGGCGGTCGACGCGTCGGGACAGGAGGGCGCGGCCGTCGTCGGTGAGCGGGTACTCGTATCTGAGAGCCTCGAGTCGCCGCTTCTCGAGGAGGCCGTGATCTACGAGCACGTGCAGCGTCGGATCGAGTCGGGCGCGGGTGACGCTGCGAGGCGACCGCTCGAAGGCCCGCAGGATTCCGCGCTCGTCACAGGGGTCGTCGTCGCGCTCGCGGCGGGCGACGACCTCGAGACAGTCGCGCTGGAAGGCGCTGAGATCGACCCACGACGCGGCGGATCGGTCGTCCGGCGCTGTCACGCCGGTGCACCTCCCGTCGTATCGCGGCCGCTTGCTCGAGCGGCGTGGGACTGGCGATCCCCGGAGCTATTTGTCGGCGATTCCTCTTGCCGTGCGTGGGGTGTCCGCCCCACGGAACGTCCGAGATTCATCCTGGATCACGGAGCCACGTTCCGGGCAGCGTCACAGCGCCGCCCGTTCTCACTCGCCGACGAGGGTCGTCTACGTCCGAATCCGCGGCTCCACGTGAAACCCAAATGCCCTGTAATTGCATAAATGTGATGGCGTGTCTGTGGGGCATTATACGCGGCAAATAGGGTATCAAACGGTGTACAGGGGACCCGAATGCGAAAATCAGGGAGTTGGATGACGATCTGGGACGATCGAATTCTCGAGTACATCCGGAAGGAGGACTCCGGGTCGCCGAAGCAACTCGCGGAGAGCGGCTACGTTCGGGTTTCGAAGTCCCACGTCTCCCGCCGACTCCGGACACTCGCGGAGCACGGGTTACTCACGCATCTCGGAAACGGCGTCTACGTGATCACCGAGCGAGGAGAAGCGTATCTCGACGGTGAACTCGACACGGGCGAAGCCGGTTCGGACGCGTCTCTCGAGGCCGACAGCGGAAACGGAGACGGGAACGAGGGGTGAATCCGGCCGCCGCTCTGGCGGGTCTCGGACGGGTCGGGTGCGGACACACGCGGACGAACCGGCGGGACGGACGCGGACGAACCGGCGGGACGGACGCGGACGAACCGGCGTGACCTCGTCGGTACCGAAGACCGTTCACGGGTCCGTACTGTGTAGCGGAGCGTACTCTCACGCCCGCGACCAACATTTATGACTGGCCTCTGGGATATCGACGTATGAGTGACACGCTTCCCGAGGACCGATCCTCGGACCCGGTCACGGTCGATTCGATGGCGAGCGATCTGCGCGCTCTCGGTCTCGAGGCCGGGGGGACGGTGCTCGTCCACGGGTCGCTCTCCGCGCTCGGCTGGGTCTGTGGCGGCGCACCGGCCGTCGTAGACGCGCTCCAGCGCGTCGTCGGGGCGGACGGAACGCTCGTGATGCCGACGCACTCGCCCGGAAATAGGGACCCCTCCAACATGGGGAACCCACCGGTCCCCGAATCGTGGTACGAGACGATCCGTGAACAGACGCCGCCGTACCGGCCGGCCGTCACGCCGACCCAGGGGATGGGCGCGATCGCCGAGTGCTTCCGCTCCTGTCCGGGCGTTCGCCGGAGCGACCACCCGCAGGTTTCGTTCGCGGCGTGGGGTGCTGACGCCCGGTTCGTCACCGAGGGCCATTCGCTCGACTATTCGCTCGGGGAGGAGTCGCCGCTGGCCCGTCTCTACGATCTCGGCGGCGACGTACTGTTCCTGGGGACGACCCACGCGACGAACACCTCCCTTCACCTCGCCGAGTACCGCGCCGACCTCGATTTCGCCACGGAAGCGCACGCCGGCGCAGTGCTCGTCGACGGCGAACGCGAGTGGGTCCGCTGGGAGGACATCGATTACACCGACGACGACTTCCCGCGCTGCGGCGAGGCGTTCGAGAGCGAACACCCCGACGCCGTCGAGACGGGTACCGTCGGCGTCGGTGACGCCAAACGCTTCCCACAGCGGCGACTCGTGGATTTCGCGGTCGGATGGTTCGAGCGCAACCGAGAGCGCTAATCACGGTCGGTGTCGCTACCGCCGCCGGCACGACGACGAAACTGCTATCACGGTTGCCGGCCCAAGTGATGGATATGCCAGACACCGTCGCGGTCGCGCCCGATCGGTTCGACGGTCCGCGTGGCACCGTTTTCGTAGGGGCTCTATAGCCCCCGATTCCCACCCCGTTTCGACGGATGTATTGTCGCCGACCGGCATTCACCGAGCAACGACCGCTCTATGGACGATAGTCAACCCCACTTTCGGACGACGACGCACCGACGACGCCCGCGACGGGCGGTGAGAGCATGAGCATGGACGCAGAAGCGGACGCCGAGCCCACCCTCGAGGGCGGCTACGACCCCGACGCCGTCGAACCCCGCTGGCAGCAGCGCTGGATCGACGCGGACGTCTACGCCTACGAGGGTGACGAGAAACGGGACCCCAACACCGTCTACTCGATCGACACGCCGCCGCCGACGGTCTCGGGCAGCCTGCACATGGGCCACCTCTACGGGCACACCTTGCAGGACTTCGCCGCGCGATTCCAGCGGATGCACGACGGCGACGTGCTCTTCCCGTTCGGCTACGACGACAACGGGATCGCCAGCGAGCGACTGACCGAATCCGAACTGGACATCCGCCACCAGGACTACGAGCGCCGCGAGTTCCAGGAGCGCTGCCGCGAGGTCTGTGCGGAGTACGAGGCGGACTTCACGCGCAAGATGCAGGGACTCGGGTGTTCGATCGACTGGAACAACACCTACAAGACGATCGAGCCGCGCGTCCAGCGCGTCTCCCAGCTGTCCTTCCTCGACCTCTACGAGAAGGGCCGCGAGTACCGCAAGAAGGCCCCCGCGATCTGGTGTCCCGAGTGCGAGACGGCCATCTCGCAGGTCGAGATGGAAGACGACGAGCGCGGCTCGCACTTCAACGACATCGCGTTCGAACTGGTCGGGGACGACGCCCCCCGCGACGAGTTCGTCATCTCCACGACGCGACCGGAACTGATCCCGGCCTGCGTCTCGGTCTTCGTCCACCCTGACGACGAGGAAAACCAGGATCTCGTCGGCGAGGAGGCTCGGATTCCGATCTTCGGCCACGAGGTGCCGATCATCGCGGACGAGCGCGTCGACATGGAGAAAGGCAGCGGCGTCGTGATGTGCTGTACCTTCGGCGACCAGAACGACATCGAGTGGTACCAGGCCCACGACCTCCCGCTGCGAGTCGCCATCGACGAGTCCGCGACGATGACCGACCTCGCCGGCGACTACGAGGGCATGTCCACCGAGGAGGCCCGCGAGGCCATCGTCGAGGATCTGGACGACGAGGGCTCCCTGCGCGACCGCCGGGCGATCACCCACGCGGTCCAGGTCCACGAACGCTGCGACACGCCCGTCGAGTTCCGCGTCTCCAAGCAGTGGTACGTCGAGATCCTCGATCACAAGGAGGAGTACCTCGAGGCCGGCCGAGAGATGGACTGGTACCCCGAGAAGATGTTCACCCGCTACCAGCACTGGATCGAGGGCCTCGAGTGGGACTGGCTCATCTCGCGCCAGCGCGACTCGGGCATCCCGTTCCCGGTCTGGTACTGCGCGGACTGCGACCACGCGATCATGGCCGAGCGCGAGGAGCTCCCGGTCGATCCGCTGAGCGACGAGCCTCCCGTCGATAGCTGTCCCGAGTGTGGCCACGACGAGTTCGTCCCGGAGGAGGACGTCTTCGACACGTGGGCGACGTCATCGCTGACGCCGTTGATCAACGCCGGCTGGGACTGGGACGCGGAGCGCGAGACGTTCGCGATGGACAACCCCGAGCTCTACCCGTTCGACCTCCGCCCGCAGGGCCACGACATCATCTCGTTCTGGCTGTTCCACACCATCGTCAAGTGCTACGAGCACACCGGCGAGGTGCCGTTCGACGCGACGATGATCAACGGCCACGTCCTAGACGAGAACCGCGAGAAGATGTCCAAATCGCGGGGCAACATCGTCGCCCCCGACGAGGTGCTCGCGGAGTACCCCGTCGACGCCGTCCGGTTCTGGGCCGCCAGCGCCGCCGTCGGCGACGACTTCCCGTATCAGGAGAAGGACCTCACCGCCGGCGAGAAGCTCCTGCGCAAGCTCTGGAACGCCTCGAAGCTCGTCGACAGCCTCGCGCCGCGGAACCCGGACGAGCCCGCCGACCTCGAGGCGATCGACCGCTGGCTCCTCGCGGAGCTCGACGACGCCGTCGCGGACCTCACGGCACACCTCGAGGCCTACGAGTTCGCGAAGGCCCGCGACCGCCTGCGAACGTTCTTCTGGAACACGTTCTGCGACGACTACCTCGAGATCGCCAAGACGCGCGAGGACAACCCCTCGACGCAGTACGCGCTGCGGACCGCCCACCGAACCTTCCTCGAGCTGTGGGCCCCGTTCCTCCCGCACGCGACGGAGGAGATCTGGCAGGCGGTCTACGCGGACGCCAGCGCCGACCTCGAGACGAGCAGCATCCACGTCCGCGACTGGCCCGAGTCGCAGGGCCACGAGGCCGACCTCGAGGCCGGCGAGACCGCCATGGAGGTCATCTCGGCGCTGCGACGCTACAAGAGCGAAAATCAGCTGCCGTTGAACGCCGACCTCGAGTCGGTGGCCGTCTACGGTCCCCTCGACGGCTTCGACGACGCGATCCGGAACGTGATGCACGTCCAGACGCTCACGGTGCTCGACGAACCGCCGGAGATCACGACGGAGGTGGCGTCGATCGACCTCGACTACTCGACGCTCGGCCCAAAATTCGGGTCGAAGGTCGGCGACATCGACGCCGGCATCGAGAGCGGCGACTACGAGATCGACGACGACGCCGGCCTCCTCCGGGTCGCCGGCGAGGAGCTCGAGGACGACCTGTTCGAGGTCGAACTCGAGCGAACCTACTCGGGCGAGGGCGAGATGATCGAGACCGAATCGGCGGTCGTCGTCCTCGAGTAGGGGCTGGGTCCGGTCCGCGTTTCGTTTTCGTCCCGGGATCGTCTCGAGATCGAATCACACCGCGTTTCCGGACGCTCACCGCCCGAGGCGATCGTTACGACCGGTTCCGGGCGGTGTCGACCTTTGTGACCCGGATCGCGAGCGCGAGAAACAGCGCCAGGAGGACGAACGAGACTTCGCCCGCGGCGATCACGCCGAGCGCGTCGGCCTCGAGGAACATGCTCGTCTCGCGCTCTACGGGGATGATCGTGTGATGTGGATCGCCGACGATCGGAACGAAGTAGTCGACGACGAGGTTGCTCCAGTACCAGACGGTGGCGACGGCGACGGCCCACACCGGGAACGACGAGATCCGGTGGAGGACGAACGCCTGGACGACCATCGCGAGGTGGCTCCAGAAGAGGAAGTGGTACATCAGCGGGTGGAGGTAGCCGTAGGAGTCGGCGAAGGCCAGCAGCGTCAGGGGCGTCCACAGTCCGAGCACGACGTTCCCGAAGAACGCGAGCGCGGTGAGCCACGGCTGCTCGCGGCCCAGTTTCCAGCAGCCGATCGCCAGCGCGATAAACAGCGTCGCCAGCGGGCTGTCCGGCACCCAAGGCCACATCGCCGCCGGCGTCCGCGCGAACTGTCCCGAGTAGTACCAGAAGCCGAAGGCCGTCCCCGCGAGGTTGATCGCCACGACCAGCCACGCGAAGCGCAGGCCGAGGTCCTCGAGCGTCTTCGGAACCGGTGCGAGATACGTCGGAAGCGACTCGTCGTCGGGCCGCTCGCGATCGGACAGCCGAGTCGACGCGCTCATCGTCCGGCGCGACGGACGGCGGCCGCAAAACAGTAGCGGTTGTCGCCCCGGACGGCTGCGAACCCGTACCACTACGAGCGGGCCCGTCGTAGGAACCCTCATGACGACGGTCGAACGGACGCGACGACGGCTCTCGACCGGCCACGAGGTCGACCTCCCCCTCGAGCTATCGTTCACGATGGGTGGCGTCACCGTCCCCGCCCGTCGCGGCCGCCTCGAGGCGATCCTGCCGGACGCGCTCTCGTCGCTGGCGATCGCACCCGGGATCGGCTGCGTCGCACTGGTTGGAATCCAGTACCATCGGGTGGGAGGCGGGGAGGGAGACGCGACCGGACTCGAGCCCTACGACGAGTTCGCCGTCATCGTCCCGGCGGTCCGCGGGAGTCGGACGACCCGCCCGCTCGCACAGCTCGCTGACGGCGAACTCGGCGGCTACGTCCACTGGCTCCCGGTCACGACCGAGCCCTCGGTCGCGCTCGGGCGCGAGCTCTGGGGCTTTCCCAAGGAACGGGTGGACCTGACCGTGACCGACAGCCCGGACGGCATCCGCACCGTCGTCGGTAGCGACCGCGGCAGCGAGACCGTCAGGCTCGAGGTGGCACGACCCTGGCTCGACCCTCGAACGCGTGACTGGACGATGACGAGCTACACGATGAGAGACGGGGACCTCCTGCGGACGACGGCGCACGTGCAGGGCGCGGTCGCGATCGGACCTGGCCCATCGGTCGGCACGCGACTCGAGGTGGCGTCGGAGCTGGCGCGGGAACTCGGACTGTGGCAGCGGCCGCTGGCTCGGGTGTACGGGTCACACGTCAGAGCGCGATTGACTGCCGGTGAGCGGGTCGAGACGTGACGCGGATCGGGATCGGACGGACGGATGGACGGTTCCAGGTCGTGAGCGCAACTGCCGACCGGTTTCGGCTCCCGCGGCCGGATCGTTCCCAAAGAACACGCGTAAGTGCCGTGGCTCCTAAGCGCGCAGTATGGCCGAGAACACCGATCTCGAGGAACTGCGACGCGGGACCGATCTCGTCAAGCGCGGCTTCGCACGGATGCAGAAGGGCGGCGTCATCATGGACGTCGTCGACCCCGAACAGGCCCGCATCGCCGAAGCGGCCGGCGCGGTCGCGGTGATGGCGCTGGAAGCCGTCCCCGCGGACATCCGCAAGCGCGGCGGCGTCGCCCGGATGGCCGACCCCGCCGACGTCGCGGAGATCGTCGACTCGGTTTCGATCCCCGTCATGGGCAAGTCCCGTATCGGGCACACCAAGGAAGCGCAGATTCTCGAGGCCGTCGGCGTCGACATGATCGACGAGTCCGAAGTCCTCACCCCTGCGGACGACGCCTACCACATCGACAAGCGCGACTTCACCGCGCCGTTCGTCTGCGGCGCGCGCGACCTCGGCGAGGCGCTGCGCCGGATCGACGAGGGTGCGGCGATGATCCGAACGAAGGGCGAGGCCGGCACCGGTGACGTGAACCAGGCCGTCCACCACCAGCGGACGATCAAGGGGGCGATCCGCAAACTCGAGGGCATGAGCCACGAGGAGCGAGAGGCCTTCGCTCGCGAACTCGAGGCACCCGCCGAACTGGTCCACGAGACCGCCGAGATGGGCCGACTCCCGGTCGTCAACTTCGCCGCCGGCGGCATCGCGACGCCCGCCGACGCCGCGCTCATGATGCACCACGAGTGCGACGGCATCTTCGTGGGCAGCGGCATCTTCGGCGCGGAGAACCCGCCCGAGATGGCCGAGGCGATCGTCGAGGCGACCAACAACTGGGACGACCCCGAGACGCTCGCCGAGATCTCGAAGAACCTCGGCAAGAGCATGAAAGGCGACGCGAACGTCGACCTCCCGGAAGACGAGAAGCTGCAGGGTCGCGGCGTCTAACCGACTGCCGGTGGGACCCGTTTTCAGGCGCGCCGGAACTGCGACTGATCGGCAAGCGCGCCCGTTTTATACGCATCCCGCGTCTCACTTGTATGAGCCAGGCACTGTCCCCGACCAGCGTCGAGCAACTCGCTCACCGACTGACAGCGGAAATCGAGCGGCTGCTCCGGGAACCCACGAGCAGCGAGTCGGACGAGACGCGGGCGGCGACGGTAGCGGAACTCCTGGACGTCGTCGAGGAAGTCGACGACCTCCTCGAAACGATCGATTTCGAGCGGCTGCCGGATGCCGTCGATGTATCGGCGTTGCCAGACCTCGTCGAGTTTGACGGCCTCCCGGACGCGATCCGTGAGAAGGATCCGGACCCGGCGCTGGACCTCAGCACGATCGGGGACGTCATCACACTGCGCGAACTCTGGAATACCGTCGATATCGCCGATTTCGCACGGGAGCTGCGACAGCTCAGGCGCGAACTCGAGGACGTCGTCGGCCCTGACGCGTTCGGATCGTCCGGTGACTCCGAGGCGGCAGCCGAAATCAGGAACTTCGTCGCCGACGTGAAACCGGACGCGACGAACGCTGCGCTTCAGCAGGAGGCCAAAAAGGGCGCAAAAGCGGCTCGCAACGGAGTCATCGACGGTCATTCGAAATTCGAGGCGCTGTACGAGTCGACGCAGCGCGGCCCTGGCTACGCCGGCCGGCGGCCGGTTTCGAAGAACCCAACTGCGGTCTCGTCGGTGCCGTACGGCCCGCTCCCGGCCGGCGTTTCCACGAGAGTCTCGACGGTGCCGGCGACCGTTCGACACGCGAAGGTCGATGCCCTCCCGCGGATCTACGGTCGACGCTGGCGGAGCGTCGCGGAGCGGCCGTAACACGGGGCCGCGTCCGTTGAGATGTCGGACTGTGGTCCATCGCTTCCGGTAGTGCGCCGAACGCCCCCCGCATACGGGAACGGATTCCTGACTGTCACGGAAAGGTATCAATCGGGATACGACCCGTAACAGCCGGCCTACCGAGCGGTAGGCTGCCGGTATCTTCGCCGTGAGCCGTGTTACCGGCCGCCGGCTGAACCCGCGTCCGGCTGACCGGCGGTCACGACCGCGTTGCGAGCACGAACGACAGGAACAGCAGGTACGTCACGACCGCGCCGATCCCCGCCGAGAGAATCCTCGAGGGGGCGACGGCGATGCCGACGCCGACGAGACCGAACGCGCCCGCGAGCGTTCCCGCCTGAACGGACGGCCGCTCCCAGTACCGACGGACGGCCTCGCTGTGGCCGAACGCGACGGCCTCGAAGGCGAGCGTTCCGAGGCCGCCGACCGCCAGAAACGAAACCGAGAGCGGTGCGCCCGCAACGGCGAGACCGCCCGCGAACGCTCCGAGGGCGATGACCGCGAGGACGCCGTCGGTCGTCAGGCTCATCGGCTCAGCGATACAGCGTGGCGCCGTCGCTGACGGCGGTCTGGTACGCGCGGCTCTCCACGCCGACCGCGTCGAAGGCGTCGACCATCGCCGAGGCGATCGCCCGCCGGTCGCGGCGGTGACAGACCGCGAGAATCCCCGGTCCGGCACCACTGACCGTCACGCCGGTCGCGCCCGCCTCGAGGGCGGCCTCGCGAACGCGGTCGTAGCCGTCGATGAGCTTGGTTCGTTCGGGCGTGACGATATCGTCGGTCAGGCCCTCGCCGACGAGGACGGGGTCGTCTCGAGTCATGCCGACGGTCAGCGTGGCGGCGTTGCCGACAGTGGTGACGACTTCGTCCATCGTGGCCGACTGGGGGACGACGCCGCGCGCGTCGCGCGTGGAGACGGAGATTTCGGGGAGACAGGCGACGACGGGAACGGACGCGTCGACCTGCGTGACGCTGTCGTCGGTGACGACGGTGAAGCCGCCGAGCAGGGAGGGCGCGACGTTGTCCGCGTGGGCCTCGCCGGAGACGAGCGCCTCGCCTTCGGCGGCGATGGGGACGAGCTCCTCGCGGGAGCGGCCGCGGTCGTAGAGCGCGTTCAGCGCGACGGCCGCGGCGGCCGCGCTCGCGGCCGACGATCCGAGTCCCGACGACGGACGGACGCCCTTGTCGATCCGGATGTGAGCGGGGGCGTCGAGCGCCTCCGCGACCGCACCGACGGTGTTCTTGGCGGGATCTTCCGGGATGTACTGGCTGCCCGCGCCGGTGACCGTAATCGTCGTCTCCGGGGCGCGCTCGACCCGGACCACGTCGGCGGGCGTTCCGAGAGCGACGCCGAAGACGTCGAAGCCACTCCCGAGGTTCGCACTCGTCGCAGGTGCCCGCACGGTGAGCATGCCGATTCCTTCCGAGACGGCAGTCAAAAAGGTAGCGAACGACACCGACCAGCCCCCCCGGCGGTGTCGTCGGCGGTTCGAACCGCAAGCGCGTCGATGGCCGTCGTCGTGGGACCGCTCGCGGTGTTACTCGTCGTCGCTGGTCGCACCGAACGTGAACACGTCGTCGCTTTCGCTCTCGTCGTCTTCGGCGTCCGAATCGTCGGTGGCGTCGTCGACCGGCTCGTCGCTCTCGTCGGTCGCGTCGGTATCCGCTTCGGACTCCTCGAGCTCGGTCTCCGGCTCGGGGTCGACGTCCGCGAGCGGGTCAGCCGTGCCCGTCGGTTCGGTATCGATGTCGCCCTCGCGGTCCTCGAGACCGAGGATATCGTCGGTACCGTTCTCCTCGTCGGCAGCGTCGGCCTGCTCGTCGACCGCATCGCTCGCGAGTGCAGCGTCAGTCGACCGGTCGGCGTCGTCGGTGTCGGCGTCGAAGGTGATTCCGCTATCCCCGCCCTCGTTGCCCGGCTCGCTGCCGGCCGCGCCGTCGGCGTCGAACTGCGGTTCGGCCGCGTCCAGTTCCGCGTCGATGTCGAACGTCGACTCGAGGTCCACGTCGTCGCGATCGACGTCGGTATCGAACCGATCGAGCGCTTCGGACAGCTGTGACGCCTGTTCGGAGAGGCTCGAGGCCGACTTCGTGACTTCGGTCAGTGCGGTGGTCTGCTCTTCGGCCGCGGCGGCGACGTTCTCGGCTTCCGAGGTCGTCTCCTCGGAAATCGTCGCCGCGTCGTCGACCATCGCGACGACCTCCTGCGTCGAGGCCGCCTGTTCCTCGGTCGCTGCGGAGATCTCCTGGACGCCCACGTTGGTCTCCTGGGCGAGGTCGGCGATCTCCTGGAGCGCACTGACCGCCTCCTGGACCTGTTCGCTGGCGTTCTCGATGTTGGTACTCGTCCCCTCGACCTCGGCGGCCGACTCCTCGGTCCGTTCGCGGATCGCCTCGAGTCGGTCCTCGGCCTCGTCGGCCGCCTCGGCGACGTCCTCGGAGAGCGCCTTGACCTCCTTCGCGACGACGGAGAAGCCTTCGTCGTCGCTGCTCCCGCCGGCGGAACGGGAGGCCTCGATGTTGGCGTTCAGCGCCAGCATGTTGGTCTGACGAGCGATCTCCGAAATCGTGTTGATCAGTTCGTCGATCTGCTGGACCTCCTCCTCGAGCCGGCGCATCTCGTTGACCGCGTCGCCGGCCTCGGTTTCGATATCGTCCATGGCAGTAATCGCCGCTTCGGCGGCTTCCTGCCCTTCCCTCCCGGTGTCGACGGTCCGTTCGGCGATGTCGGCGACCTCGTTCGACGAGGCCGCGATCTCCTCGGTCGTCGTCGAGAGGCCGCTCATCTCCTGGTTGACCGATTGGAGCGACTCGTTCTGGCGGTCCGCGCCGTCGGAAATCTCCTGAATCGACTCGGTGACCTGTTGCGAGGCGGATCGAACCTCCTCGCTCGAGGCGGTCACCTGCTCGGAGGCGGTCGCGACGTCGGTCGCGAATCGGTTGAGCTCGGCGATGGTCTGCTCGATCTCGTCGAGCATCTCGTTGAAGTCCTCGCCGATCTGCTGCATCTGTTCGTTCTCGCTCTCGACGGTCGCGCGGGCGGTGAGATCGCCGTCCGCCGCGCTGCCCATGACCGCGCAGTACTCGGCGGCTTTCTCCTGGAGGTGATCGTTGATCTCCTGAACGCGCTTGCGTTCGCGCTCGGCTTCCTCGCGGGCGGATTCGGCCTCCTCGATCTGCTCGCGCAGGGCGACGCGCATCGAGTCGAAGCCGTCGTAGAGCCGGCCGATGTTGTCGATCCGCGTGGTCTCGAGGTCGACGTCGAGATTCCCGTCCTCCATCTGGCCGGCCTTGTCCGTGAGTCGGTCGATCGAGACGGCGGTGTTGCGTCCGAGGACCGCACCGACCGCGCCGATCATGAGGATGCCGAGGAACGTCGCGTAGATCCCGTACTGCTGGATGCCCTGGACGTACCCGAGCGCCTGACTCGAGGGTTCGTGTCTGACGACTACCCAGTCGGTACCCAGCACGCGCGCCGAACTCGTCACGTATTTGCTCTGGTCACCGTTCTGGAAGCGGTACGGGTCGTCACCGAAGGCCAGCGACGACGCCGAGACCTTTCGCGTGGTCGCCCCCTCGGTCCGGGCCTTCTGCAGGAGCTTGTTGCTATCCTCGTAGGCGAGACCGAGCGTCGTGTGGTTGGTCTCCCCTCCGTCTTGCTGGTTCCCGTCCTGCGCGCCGTAGCCGGCGTTGTCGAGCATGATCTCGTTGTCGCCGTCGACGATCACCGTCGTGATGCCCTCCTCGTCCTGCAGTTGGTTCGCGTATGCCTCGAGATCGGCGGTGTAGACGATCGCCCGGTCCTCGTTCTCGGGCGAGAGCTGGACGTAGGTGATCACGGTCGTGTCCTGGCCGAACTCGCCCGCTGCGAGGTAGGCGTCGGAGACCCAGGGCACGTTCGTCGACGCGCTCGAGTAGGCCTCGCTCGGAACGTTGTCGATCTGGCTGGTCGAGACCCCGCGGAAGTTCTCGTTCGTGCTCGCCGTTACGGTCTCGTTGGTAAGGTCTACGTAGGAAATATCGAACGTATCGGCGTCCAGGTGTTCCTCCCAGTCGAGGAACCGACTCTGGATCGCCGCCGGATCGTCACTGGCGACGACGTCCGATCTGGCGATCGTCCCGATCGTGTGTTCGTTCTGTTCGTTCCACATCTGCAGGCTCTGTGCTTCCTGCCCGGCCGCAGACGCGTGATCGCTCTGCACTCGATCCTCCACCTGATTCGAGATAGCCCCCGTTGCACCGTATCCGATCAGGCCGACGGACAACCCGAGAATGAGCAACGCGATCCCGAACTTGACCGCGTACCTGCGTCGGATAGCTGTCGGCACCAATCGTCGAACGAAATCCATGGATAGGGAACGCGTGATTTCGTCACTACATAAATTGTCATCCTCAGTTATCGGAGCTGATAATCGCCTTCGGATGGGGATTCGGTGGCTCTTCCCCATTTTCCACAAACATTGGTGTGGAATTTGTTTGCATTGTGGGGAATCAGTCGGAGTAACTCTTTTGCACGATGTAGACCATCAGTTTTTGACCGCGGGCGATTTCTCTCAACGGATGACGAGCGTCCGATGATATTCTTCGCAAACGTTAAGAAACATAGGTAGAAACGACTGTCCAATATGGACGACGCAGACCGCGAACGTGGTGACGGGGGACCCGCTTCGGCGGGCGGCCGACGACGCGGACTCGACCGACGGCGGCTACTCAAAACGACGGCGGGTGGGGCCGCCGGTCTCTCGATGGCGGGCTGTCTCGGGACGGCCGGATCGATCGTCGGGAGCGACGACGTCGAGCCGGTCACGATCGGCGTGCTCGCGCCCGATCCGGGGAGCGATTCGACCGGGCGTGCGATCGTACGTGGCGCTCGAATCGCCGTCGACGAGCTCAACAACAGTGGCGGCATCCTCGGCCGAGACGTCGAACTGGTCGTCGGCGACACGAACGCGAGTCCGCTCGAGGCCCGTCGCCAGTACCAGCGACTCATCCTCGAGGAGGGGGCCGACGTCACCGTCGGAGTCTCCACGTCCGAAGCGCTCGTGCCGTTGCTGGAGGATATCGCCGAGCAGGAGACGGTTCACCTCACGGTCGGCTCCGCGACGACGACGGCGAGCCAGAAGGTCACCGACTCCTACGACGACTACAAGTATCACTTCCGTCCCGGCCCGGTCAACGGGACGAATCTCGCACAGGCGCAGATCGACTTCCTGACCGAGATGGGCGGCGATATCGGCTGGGACTCCATCGCCGTGCTCGCCGAGGACTACGCCTGGACCGAGGGGCTGTGGCGGTTCTACCAGAGCCAGCTGCCGGAGACCGACATCGACGTCGAGCTGTGGCGGCGGTATCCCCCGGCGACCGACGACTTCTCCGATATCTACACCGAGGTCGAAGAGGCAAACGCCGACGCGGCGTTCATCTCGACCGCCCACACCGGGACCGCTGCGCTGAAAGACTGGCGACCGGAGGAGCGCGACTTCGCGTTCGGGGGCATCCACGTTCCGATGCAGTCGCCCTCGTATTACGAGCTGACCGACGGTGCCTGCGAGTACGCCATCGGCTACGCCAGCGCGACCCCGACCGCGTCGCTGACTTCCGAGACCCAGGACTTCGTGTCGAAATATCAAGCCGAGAACAACGGTAATAGCCCAGTCTATACCGGCTACATCGCGTTCGACGCGGTCAAAGTGTTCGCCGACGCCGCCGACCGGGGCGACACACTCGACTCCGAAGAGTTGATCGACCCGCTCGAGGCGACCAACTTCACCGGGACCACCGGAATCATCGAGTTCCACGGGCCGGAGCACGAACACGCTCACGACGTCATCTACGGCAAGGAAAACGTCCACCCGGTCTACTTCCAGTGGCAGGAAAACGACGACGGCGACGGCGTTCAGGAAGTCATCTGGCCCGAGGAACACGCGGCCGACGACGCCGAATACGTGACGCCGGACTGGCTGTAGACCCCCAGGTCGGCGGTCTCCGTGTACGCAGCGAGCGAATTCAGCCGTGAACGGCGGGCGTGAATTTTTGGGTGGGCGTTCGTCCGAATCGGATTCCGCCAGCGACGGTCGGACGGCGATGGTGGTCGATCGGCCGACAGTAGACTCGAACCTCGGCTCCGGTGCCGCGTTCTTTGCCTCGTAAACCGCTACCTCCAGGTATAGCTGTCGGTGGTCGCGAGCGTGCTTCTGTCTCGAGCGAGCCCACATGTGCTCTCTAACCTATGTGTGTCTGTGTGACAGTTTAGTATGTTACTTGCCCACAACTGTTATGACGTATAGGAATAGAGTACGGTGTAGTATGACTGAACGCGGGTGTCACGGTGGGGAACCGACTACCGACTCGGTTTCCGACGGGCGACCGAACGTCTCGAATCGGCGTTCGCTTCTCAAGACGGGCCTCGGCGGCGCGACCGCGGTTTCGTTCGCGGGCTGTCTCGGAACTGCCGGATCGATCATCGGGAGCAGCGGCGACGAGCCCCCGATCACGATCGGGGCGCTGGCACCCAGCCCGGACAGCGACTTTATCGGCCGATCGATGATTCGTGGGGCACAGGTCGCGGTCGACGAGCTCAACGAGGCCGATGGCATCCTCGGTCGAGACGTCGAACTGGTCGTCGGCGACACGAACGGGAGCCCGCTCGAGGCCCGTCGCCAGTACCAGCGACTCATCCTCGAGGAGGGAGCCGACGTCACCGTCGGTGTCTTCGCCAGCGAGGCGTTGATGAACATCGTGGACGACATCGCCGAACAGGGGACGGTCCATCTCACGTCCGGCGCGGCGACGACGGCGGCGAGCCGGCTGGTGAAAGAGCAGTACGACGACTACAAATACCACTTCCGCGTGGGGCCGAACAACGATCACGACCTCGGACGGATGCAGGTCGACTTCATCGACGACATGGCCCCCGACATGGGCTGGGACTCCGTCGCCGTCCTCGCGGAGGATTACGAGTGGACCGAGAAACCGTGGTCGGTGTACCAGAACCGACTCGCGGATACGGGAGTCGATATCGTGATGGAACAGCGGTACCCGCCGGCGACCGACGACTTCGCCGGGATCTACGACGAAGTCGAGGAGAACGGAGCGGACGCGGTCTTCATCACGACGGCACACACCGGGACGGCAGCGCTGCTGGACTGGGTCTCGCCCGAGCCGCGGCCGTTCGCGTTCGGCGGCATCCACGTTCCGATGCAACTGCCGTTGTACTACGAAGCGACCGGCGGGGCCTGTCAGTACGGCGTCAGCCAGAGCAGCGCCACGGCACAGAGTACACGTACCGACAAGACTCGGCCGTTCGTCAACGCCTATCAGGAGGCCTACGACGGAGCGAACCCGGTCTACACGGGCTATCACACGTACGACGCGGTCGCCCTGTTCGCCCACGCCGTCGAGGAGACCGGGACCCTCGATTCCGACGCCCTCGTTCAGCTGCTCGAGGACGTCACGTTCTCCGGGAGCTCCGGAACCGTCGAGTTCTACGGGCAGGATCACGACTATCCCCACGACCTCAAGTACAGCAGCACCGATCCGGATCCCGTCTACTTCCAGTGGCAGGAAAACGACGCGGGCGAGGGTGTCCAGGAGATCATCTGGCCCAAGTCGCGGGCGACCTCGGAGTACATTTCCCCGCCGTGGCTCTGATCCCGCTACGTGCCCCTTCGCCCGTTCCGATTCTGTCCCGCACCCTCGACGGCGCGGTCAGTCGCGACAGCCTCGAGCGTCCGTTCGCCCGCACGCGGCGACCGCTGCCACCCAGCAGTGCGCTCGCCGCCGGCATGGAGTGCGCTCGCCGCGTGCAGCCCCATCGGCAAACCGCTGCCCGGATTCGAACCGGCCGGACGCGGAGCCGCTCGGACCCCGCTGGCCCGCTCGCGAACGATGTCAGGTGTGAGCGAGGTACTCGTTCTCGAGGTCGCCCGGCAGGATCACGTCGAGGTCGCCGGCGGCCTCGTGCGTCCGGACCGTCTCGAGGGCCGCTTCGAAGGCAGTGAGAAACTCGCCCTCGAGCTGGTGGAAGAACAGGGACGTGATCCCCCGCATCGCGGCCGTCCGCTCGATGGCGGTCTGCACCTGCTCGGCGCTGGGTTCGCCGATTCGTGACGTCTGCCGCGGGTTCACGGCGTACCCCTGAACGGGGCGGCCGCCCGCGAAGGCGAGGTCGTGATACTCGTCGACGAGCTCGAGCGTCCGCTCGTCGTACTCCCCGAACGGGTACGCGAAGTACCGCGCACCCTCGTCGAACCCTTCCGCCTCGAGCCAGGCTTTGCCCTCGCTGATCTCGCGTTCCTGCCCCGCCGCGTCGAGTTCCGGGAGCCGCGGGTGGGAGTGACAGTGGTTACCGACGACCCAGCCGGCGTCGTGGAGTTCGTGGACCTGCTCGACCGTGAGCCGGGGAAAGCCGCCGGGGTCGTCGGCACCGCGGGTCTGCGCTTCGATCCGGCCGGGATTGACGAACGTCACCGCGGGATAGTCGTACTCCTCGAGCAGCGGGAGGGCCGTCGTGTAGTCGGTGACGTGGGCGTCGTCGAACTGGAACATGACTTTGCCCGTTTCGGGTCGCGGGACGAGGTGGAGGTCGTCGAGCCAGACCGTCCGCGCCTCTTCCCCCGACCAGACCAGGATGTGGACCTCGCGAACGGCCCCGGAATCGAACTTCGGCTCGATCGCGTCGACGCCGAAGTTGTACCGCTCGAAGGGGAGCCCGCCCTTGACCGCGCGGCGGTAATCGATCTCGTTCCCGTCGTCGTCGACGAGCCGAAGCCAGGGGACGACCAGCTCGTCCGTCGCGACGGCGAGCCCGGGAACGACGTCGGAGAAGTCCCGCGGCTCCGCGAACGTCGTCGTGATTCCGCCCGTCCGTTCGCCCGCCGGGACCTCCAGTTTGGCGCTCTGCGTGCCGACGACCGCCCGATTCGCGTCGGCCGAGAGCGTCCCGCTGAACGACTCCCACGAGTCGAGCGACTCGAAATCGTCGAGCGTTCGGAGCGGTGACGGCTCGTCCGTCGGCGTCGGATCGTCGGGTTCGCCCACCGGTGGCGACGCCGAGTTCCCGGTCGAGTTCGAATCGGAACCGGCCGGCGAATCGGCGTTTCTGGAGGCGGAGCAGCCGGCGAGACAGAGCGACGATGCGACCGCGAGATATCTCCGTCGGTGCATTCGCGACGGAAGATGTCGGCCGCTGATATTGTTACGACTCCGTTACTTCCGTCTCGCTCGACGTAACAGGGTCCTACCCGAAAACCGGGTGCCGATCGAAACGCCAACGCCTGCCGGTCAGCGATCGTCGTCGACGTCGACCACGTCCGACACGTCGACGTCGTCGGGTTCGTCCCTGCCGCCGACGACGAGCTCGCCGTCGTCGTCGACGGCTTCGCCGTCTGCTCGTTGCGTCTCCGACGCAACGCTGGTCTCGACGTAGACGTCGTCCGCGAAGCCGCCCTCAGCGTGGGGGTGGTCGGGATTCTCGAGCTTCTCGGGCGTCGCGGGCGCGTCGGGGAGCCCCGCCGGCGGCGCGAACTGCCCGAGCGGCTCGTCGATCGTCACGTCCCAGCGTTCGAAGAATTCGCGGTAGCGGTCGTAGTGGGCCTCGAGTTCGTCGGCGGGGAACTCCATCATCTCGGTCCAGCCGTGGTTGTAGAAGTCGAAGTTGGCCTGAATGTGGGTGATCTCGCGGGCCTCGGCCTCGGAGTATCCATCCTGGAGCGCCCGCAGGTAGGCGTCCATCGTCGCGTCGAAGAGGCCGTCGAGGTGGGCCGTCCGTTCCTCGGCGCGAGCGGGGTCGGCCTTCCCCGCGAAGATCTTCGTGTGGAGTGTGACGAGGCCGGCGTTCGCGACCGAACGGACGCCCGGCGTCTCGAGTGCCTTTCGGTAGGCGAAGTGTTTCGCGTTCTGGCGGAGTTTCATGTCCCCGTCTTGGGAGAGGGGGCTAAAGAACGGTTCGGGCAACACTGTTAGGGCTGGTCGCGCTCGCTCACGCCGCCGGGCGGCGGGTCACCCGCGCCGCGGCCCTGCCGCCGTGCGCTCGATCGACCCTCGGCGTCGAGTGCGCGACCGTCGGAGATCCCAGCAAACCTTGCTCTTTCGAGAAATGGTATCGAAATCCTCGAGTCAAATACACTCTGTTGAACATATTCGGGGTTGAGTTTACGATCGTTGTGTCGTGGCGGCCGCTCCGGCAAGATAGACGAGATAGCAACCCACTTTAACCCGCATTACGAACGTTCGGGATATGACTCAGTACGTCATCATCGGTGACGGGATCTCGGGCAGTTCGGCTGCCGAGACCCTCCGGGAGGAAGACCCGGACGCGAAGATTACCGTCATCACCGATGAGGGGGAGCCACTGTATAATCGGATTCTCATCAAGGAACACGCGAAAGGAAAGCTTCCGGAGGCCCCCATCTCGATCCACGACGAGGAGTGGTACGAGGACCGCGATATCGAGCTCTCGCTGAACACCTACGTGACGGGCGTCGATACCGATGCGAAGGTGGTCAACACCCACACGAGCGGCGAAATTCCGTACGACAAACTGCTCGTCGCGACGGGCGGGACGCCGACACAGCTCCCGGTCGAGCACAGCGACGCGGATGGGATTCACCACTTCTGGACGTTCGAGGATGCCCGCTCGATCCGAGAGAGCGCGGAAGCCGCCGACCGCGGGGTCGTCGTCGGCGCTGGTCTGCTCGGAATCGACTTCGCCGCCGTCTGCGGCGCACAGGGCGTCGAGGGCAAGTACCTGATGCGAGGCGACCGCTGGTGGCGCTACGCGCTCTCCGAGGACGGCGCGGACATCATCCACGAGGGCCTCCGCGAGAAGGGCGTCGAACCGGTCTTCGACAGCGGCGTCGATCACTTCGAGGTCGACGACGACGATCGCGTCACCGCCGCGGTCGACCCCAACGGCGAGCGCTACGAGTGTGACTTCGCCGGCGTCGCGATCGGGCTGACGTTCAACACCGAGTTCCTTCGCGGAGCCGGCATCGAACAGGACAACGGGATCGTCGTCGACGAGTACATGCAGACCAACGTCGACGACGTCTACGCCGCGGGCGACATCACGCAGTTCTACGACGTCCTACTCGGCGAGCAAGGGCAGAACGGCTCGTGGGGCTCGGCCAAGGAACAGGGTCGGGTCGCCGCGGTCAACATGGCCGCCGACGAGGAAGCCGAGGGATTCCAGTGGGTCTCGTCGTACTCGATCACCCACTTCGACTTCCCGTTCCTCTCGTTCGGTCACCCGACGCTGGGCGACGAACACGCCGAGCGACGCTACAGCGACACCGAGTGGCGACGCATCGCCTTCAAGGACGGCAAGATCGTCGGCGGCGTCCTCATCGGCGACCTCTCGCCCCAGAGCAAGTTCAAACAGCTGATGCGCGAACAGCGCGTCGTCGCCGACCAGGCCGAGGTCCTCCTCGAGCAGTCCGTCGATCTGGACGAACTCGCACCGCAGCAACAACAGTAGCCCGATCGGTTCCGGTTGTTCACAGTCGTTTTCTGATTCCCCAGCATACCACGCTTTCCATGCGTCCGTCATCGATCGTACGCCAGCTGCCACAGCTACAACCGGATTAGTGGTTCGAAATGGTTAGTCAGGGACATTGGTCAAGTTAACCACACCTATGAATGATAAAAATCTAAATGGAGAAAATATGTTTTGATTATTTATTCATTTAAAATTTATCTGCAGTAGAATCGACAGCAAATGGATTCAGCACACAGCGAGGAACAGACTTGTTACGGATATCGGAATGGTATCTCTTATGGAATTATCTTGGTAATCATCGCCGTTAGGTCCCATGCACCGTATGTGAGTGTCTGACGATAGTTCTCCCATCCATCATATACGTCGATCTCCATCGTGCTACCCTCGTGATATCCAGCCCCTACGATAGCATGGCCATTGTAGTTATTCCCCTTCTTTTTATTGGTACGTGGACGATCTTTTGTTTGTATTTCTGGTTTACCGAATGGATTAGGAATGTCGGGGAGCTTATAATTGGTTAACATGAAGGGTCTCCCTGAATCGATCTGAGATCGAACTAGCTTCTTGCTGATGTTGTGCTCATTTTCGCCATTGTATGAATTATCAAGAAAACCAAGTTCATCGGATATTTCATCGATTCCGTCATCGACATTTTGGGTCTTGCTCCATCCTTCGTCATCAGTATCCATCAGATGATGAAGCGCGTCACAGATCTCTTCTCGTTTTTCAACGTTTTCGTCATTGTTTGGCCATCCCTCATGATACATGATGATCTGAGTTCCCGCGATAGGATTACAGCCATCCCATGAATCCCAGCTATCCGGTTCCATTCCCCGACTTGCAGGATAATCTAGGTTTCCATCACCGATATCTCCTACTGGATCGCCCTCTCCGTAGTGTCCGTCCCACGCGTAATCATCAAAATCAAGACTCACACCGCTATATGACCTGTATTCCGCTTCTGGAATTGAGCTTCTGCTAGTCAGTCTATCCCACTCTGATTTTACGTCAATATCAGTACTCTGAACTGCAAGTGGTTCTGAGGAGTTTCGAATCGGAATACGTCGTTGCCCCTTCAGATCAACCATCTCATCATCAGATGTTTGTATGCCAAATCTTAATCCACCTTGATACAGCAACCTTCCAGTTGAACTGGCACCTACCTCCTTTATCTTTTGTTTAGCTTGTTTCAAGTTGGAACTCGGTGGGTTTGAGTTTCCGTATTCAATCACAGGTGGACGCTGGCGGTTAGCAGAAATAGTTATATGGCCTACAATTTTGCTTGTAAAAAAGCTGTGTCTTTCTACTGGAAAAACGTACACAGCGGGACGATACTTATTGTTGGAATCCTGTTCATAATACAAGGTTGGTTCACCTGGAACTGCACCAGACCAATGTCGGTGATCTTCCCGGACTTGACTATAAAAGAAAATCCTTCGTTGAGCAATAGTCTTTGCCGCATTTTCGGTAATGAATTTAGAAGACTCTTTAGAACTCACGCTCCCCACCAATTGGGATGTTGCCAGACCTGTACTAACAAGCGTTTTTATGGCTGTACGGCGACCACATCTGATCTCACTTACCATACACCAAGTATGGTAATAACTAAATTAAAAACTTTCTCTTCGGTATACAGTAACCCGTGCTTCTGAACGGTTGACACTGTTAGTTCGATACCTCCTCGATGCCTTCGCAAGGTCAGTCCCGCATCGGCTGAAGACATCGATTTCTAGTAGCTTCAACCCTGTGCTGATTGCGGTGTACGACCGTTTTTCTCACCATCTAGCTCCATCTGTTTTCATCGATCGTAACTTGTGACAACTCTGGTGTCGACAGTTCATTTTATATTTCCTATTTTATTCATTCCATTCCAAAATGCGTCGCGAGAACGGTCAGCACCAAGTAATTCGAGCTCTCCAACAACCTCCCGAACCACAATTCTATTAAATACAGGCGCATCTCGATCACCTCCATGGTGTTTGAACTTAGGGACTATTTGGCGCTATAGGCATCTGGCAGCATATTTAGATATACCATAAAGACAACAGCCACAAGGAAGGTCACACTCCCTATCAATAGAGACCGTTTCAAATCGTAGAAATAGAACCCAACTATCCCTGGGAGGAGAGCGACTGTCAATGACGGAAGAACCGTCATATAGAGACTATCCGGAACTGTCTGATCAAGCCCTGAACTATCAAACGCAATGAGCCAGAAGATGGTTACTAGAGGAACGACAACGATAGAGACGATGGCCGTCGTTACTACGCCGATTTCTCGAAATCCGACATACTGTCTAAGAGAGCGCGTAGCTGGCATATTTCGATCTTCAATTTCAATGATATTATGTTTTTTGGTGCGGACGCATTTCCATCACAGAGAATGATTGCTTGGAGCTTTATGCGCCGTCTCTTGGCCCACCACACATGGGTAGCTTTCTTCTTGATATCGATGCTACAAATGAACTACTCGTTCGAAACACTCACTGCAGTAAGTAGTAATGATTTCATTGATATCTGATCAAATCCTAACGAGTCAGTTAGTGATTCCCATACACGTGTGGAACGTATATACTCCAAGTTGGCCTGGCTTTCTCAGTACGCCGTCTCGATCGGCTTACACGACCATTGAACGACAGCGTGCGTGCGCTGTATCGGAAGCGACGCGCGAGCCATGAGACAGAACTGTGAAGCCCTATTACGAAATTTGGTAAAAATAGACATGGCTGTCAGTGACCTCCGCCGTCGATCCTTGACCCTCGAACGGGTCGAGTCGGTTGCGACGGACGCGACCGTTCGCCACGTCGATCAGCTCGATCCCGAGCCGCTGGCGGTGTTCTACGAGGCAGTTACGGACGAAACGAATCTCGAGCCGGGCGAGGTAATCGCCTTTACGGAGTACTACCGCGTCCAACGGGAGTGAGTCGGCCCGTCGCCGAGCGCTGCCCGTATCGAAGTCGTTTTCCCGACTGCACGCGTTCGATGACGCATGAACGGCGACAGCGACATGACCCTTGCCTTCGAACTCGAGGCGCTCAAAGAGCTCGCCTCGCCCGAGCGCGTGTTCGAAGACGCCAGAGGCTGGACCGAGTACATCGGCGTCGTCTCCGAGAAACCCACCTACGTCGTGACCAACTTCACGCGGAAGAACCGCATTCGTCAGGACTTCTTCTCTGGCCCCCGCGGGAAAGCGGAGAGTCTCGAGGGGGTCAAAGATCAGTTCGACACCGACCGCTACGTCTATATCGGTGCCGACGACGAGGACGAACAGCTGGCCGACGCGGTCGGCTGGGAGTACCTCGCCGTCGAGGACGCGGCCGACGCGGCCGACTGGATTCTGGCGACGACGACCGAGGACGAGGACGCGGACGCGGAGCAGGTCCGCGACGACTGGCCCTAGCTACGGCCGCGCTGTCAGGCGCCCACCGGCAACTATTCTCGCGGTTCGATCGCGCGTCGTCCGGCGACGGCCCGTCCACACGGCTCCCCTCGAGTCGTCGCCCTTATGCCCGGCCCACACGTACGGCTGGCAATGGCAGGACCCAGCGCTCCGGGTTCCGACGGCGATCGACTCGAACTCCCCTGCGGGGAGTCCGTCGATCCCCACGAGATCGATCTGGGGATGCGCGAATACAACTGCCCCTGTGGCGATACCCACGGGGTCGTGACCGACGTGCATCCGCCATCGCGCTTTTTCCCGGAATCGCTCGTCGCCGTCCTGCAGGAGACGATCGACACCGACGACGAGTTCGAGGAGTTCGGCACGCCCCACCTAATGGGCGTCGTCCTGGAGGAGTTCCCCGAGGCGGTCGCCATCCACGACGCGAGCGACGACGGCGCGGTCGGCTACACGCTGCTGTGGCTGACCGACTTCGACGCCCGGCGACTCCACGAGGTCGTCGTCGAACTCGTCGTCGAACTCATGGAACACGCGATCAGTCACGCCGACGACGACGACGCGATCACCGAGTTCGAGTCCCAGATGCTCGAGTTCGACGTCGCGGCGTTCGTCGACCAGTACCGCCGACAGCGCGATTTCGAGAGCGAGCACGACCGGCCGCTTTGACACGCTCGCCGCCGGAGCGACCGTGAATTCCGAGTGGGCAATCGCGGTCGATAGCGGATGGGTCTGTTGGGCGTCGCGGACAGCGCATCACATCACGACCGTTGCACGAGAACGACGCCGTACCCACCCAGGCCGATCCCGAGCAGAATGTAGACGATCGCGGGAAGATCGTACGCAATAGTGTCGGTCGATTGCCCGACACCGACTACGAGAAGCGCAATCCCGATACCGAACTGGAAACCCACCCGCGCTCCGGAACGCGTCACCATGTTGGGCCCTCCGACGTATCGTCCATACCGCAACATGATACCGGATGCACATAACTCGGGTGCAACGTGAAACGAGTTTGACGATCGGGTTCGACAGGGACGTCTCACTCGTTCCGTCCCTTCACGGGTGCTCGAGCAGAGACTCCGTCGTCTCACGTACGACGCACACGGTGTCCACTCGCGGACCGTGCGTGGGTCGCGCGTATCGCAGCGTCGGCGCACACCGCCCGTTCACGCGGTCTGCGAACCCAGCGGTCTCGACCTAGTTGTCCGGTCTGCGAGACCGGCGTCTCTCACCCCTCGAGCGAGATCGCCAACCGGAGCCCACCGGCCTCGCTCTCGCCGACGGTGACGGACCAGCCGTGGGCGTCGACGACCTCGGAGACGATCGCCAGCCCGAACCCGGTTCCATCAGGAGACGTGCTGTAGCCCGACTCGAGAATCTGCTCGCGGTCGGTCGACGGGACGCCGGGGCCGTCGTCGGCGATCGCAAACCCGTCGTCGGTGGGTTCGACCGTAATCGTCACATCGTCACCGACGTGCTCGCGGGCGTTCCGGAAGACGTTCTCGAAGAGAACGGAGACGCGGTCCTGGTCGGCCTCGACCGTCGGTAACGGCTCGGGTCGGTCCAGATCCAGGCTCGGGTCGACGGTGCGGTGAGCCCGGTCGACGACGCCGTCGAGGTCGACCGGCTCCGTCTCGGTCAGCCGCTGGCCGCTCCGGGCGAGCGTGAGGACGTGCTCGATGAGGTCATCCATCCGGTCTAACGCCCACGCGATCTCCTCGCGGTAGCTCTCGCCCTCGGCGTCGACGTGGGGTTCGAGGTTCTCGAGGTGGCCCGCCGCGAGGGTCAGCGGATTCCGGAGGTCGTGCGAGACGGTGCTGGCGAAGGCGTCGAGCCGATCGTTCTGGCGCTCGAGTTCGGCCGTCCGATCGGCGAGTTCGCACTCCCGGCGGGCGCGCTCGAGCGCAGCCTCGAGGTTGGCCGCGAGGATGCGAGCGAGGGTGAGCGTCTCCGGATCGAAGTCGTTCGGCGTCGTCGAACTGACGATGAAGATCCCTTCGTCGCCGAGCGGGATGTGGGCCTCGCTGCGGATCGGCGTCTCGGGATTGCGAACGTTCTCGGCGTGGCGGACGTCGCCGTGAACGATCGCTTCGCCGGCCTCGAAGGCGTCCCAGGCGATGCTGTTGCCGGGGCCGATGGTCGGCACCGAGCCGAGCAGCGCCTCCGTTTCGTCGGTCATCGCGACGGGGACGAGAACGCCGTCGTCGCCGTCGTTCTGCGACGAGTTGGCGCTCGCCCCGGTCGCAGCGGACCGTCCACCGGCTGCTGCGTCACTCGAGACACGTCGATCCGTGCCGTCCGCGTAGAGGTGGATGGCGTTGATCTCGAGCGACAGCGCATCGTGTGCGATCTCGCTGGCCACGCGAGCGACGTCGTCGGTGCTCTCCGCGGCCATCAGTCGGCGGGTCCCCTCGTGGAGCCGACGGATTCGCTGCTCGCGTTTCGTCCGGTCGCTGATGTCGCGGATCGCGCCGACGCTGCCGGCGAACGTGCCGTCCTCGTCGACCAGCGGTGCGACGTTGTTCTCGACGAGAAACGGTTCGCCGTCGACTGGTTCGAACTCCATCTCGAAGGTCCGCCACTGCCGATCGTCGTCCTTCAGGATCATCTGCAGCGTTTCTCTCGCCCGTTCGACGTCGTCGTCCGACAGACAACACGATGGGTGATTGCCGACGAGGTCGGCCCGCGTCGTCCCGAGCGTGTCCGCCATCGCGTCGTTGACCATCTCGATCTGGCCCGTCTCGTCGAGGGTGTACATCGGGTCGCCGACCGTATCGACGAGGGTCCGGTATCGCTCGAGTTCGCGCTCGCGTCGCTTCTGTTCGCTGAGATCGGTGTAGATCGCGTACTCGAGAACGTCGCCGTCGATCTCGACTGCGAACCCGCGCAGGAAGAAGTTCCTGCGTCCGTCCGTCGTCAGTCGCTCGACCTCGGCCGTCACGACCTCGCCGAGACCGACGGCGTCGGTGATACACACCGGCTCATCGTCGTCCGGAATGAGCAGGTCGTCGATCGATCTATCGGTGATCTCCGCTCGTTCGTAGCCGAACATCGACTCGAACGCCGGATTGACGTCGACGATGCGGTCGGTTTCGGGAAGCTGTACGGTGATAGCGACTGGGTCGGGACTGTGCTCGAACAGGGCGGCGAACCGAGCGCGCTCGGACCGAAGAGCCTGTTGCGTCGGGTCGGAGCGGTGCGGATCGGCGTCCGGTTCGTCGCCGTTCGCACGGGCGGCGTCGTCGAGGATCGTCCGAAGCTGTGCCACCAGCCTGTTGATCGACCCGTCGACGCCCCTCGGGACGTATCCCGACAGGCCGGTCGCGATAGCGTCGCTCGCGAGCCGTTCGTCCCCGTCGGCGGTGTAGAGCAGGAACGGAACGGTCGTCACGTCGCTCGCTTTGACGCGCTCGTACAGCGACAGCGCGTCCGTCGTTTCGAGATCGTATTCGGTGATAACGCACGTACGTTCGGTCGCGTTCGCGAGCGCGTCGCGGAGGGCTGCGGGCGTCGAAACCGGATCGATCGTCAGCCACTCGGCAGCCGACCTGAGCCTGTCGACGGTCCGCTGACGGACTGCGGGATTAGGGTCGAGGTAGATCGCGGTGGTAGGTTGCCGGAAGCGGGAGGAGCCGAACGCAGCCATCTAGTTGCTCCGAAGAGACGGAGCGTGCCATCATAAGGTATGCGGCCGTGTGTGCCGGACGTTCCGTCTGTCCTGCGGGGAACGACCGCTCCTCGGCACGCGAGACGTTCACACCCACCCAGTGGAGCGCGGTCGCTGGTGGGAGAAACCGGTGAGTTTCGGGACGACCTGCCGCCGAGGGTTCGAATTTCGAAAAGCCATTTCGAGATTCGTACTGTATCGTGGGGCTTATTACGATGTGCGAACTCCGATTGGACAAGACAAATGAGTACGGACACCGCCGCAGACGGCGAGACGGGGGACGGACGCACGATCCTGTTGATCGGGAGCGGCCCGATCCAGATCGGACAGGCCGCCGAATTCGACTACTCGGGTGCGCAGGCCTGTCGGGCGCTTCAGGAGGAGGGCGCTCGCGTCGTCCTCGTCAACTCGAACCCCGCGACGATCATGACGGATCCGGAGATGGCCGACGAGGTCTACATCGAGCCCATCACGACCGACGCCATCGCCGAGATCATCCGGGCGGAGAATCCCGACGGCGTGATCGCCGGGCTCGGCGGCCAGACCGGGCTGAACGTCACCGCCGAGCTCGCCGAGGAGGGCGTCCTCGACGAGTACGACGTCGATATCATGGGGACGCCGCTGGACACGATCTACGCGACCGAAGACCGCGACCTCTTCCGCCAGCGCATGGAGAAGATCGGCCAGCCGGTTCCGAAGTCGACCACGATCTCGCTCGAGGACGGAGAGGAGGTCTCGGAACTGACCGAAGCGGACCTGAACGAGCGCGTGCAGGCTGCCGTCGACGAGGTCGGCGGACTCCCGGTCATCGCCCGGACGACCTACACGCTGGGCGGCTCCGGGTCCGGCGTCGTCCACGAGATGGACGAACTCCTGCGTCGCGTCCGCAAGGGACTGCGCCTCTCTCGTAACAGCGAGGTCCTCATCACGGAATCGATCGCCGGCTGGGTCGAGTACGAGTACGAGGTGATGCGCGACGCCGACGACTCGTGTATCATCATCTGCAACATGGAGAACATCGACCCGATGGGCATCCACACGGGCGAGTCGACGGTCGTCACGCCCTCCCAGATCGTCCCCGACGAGGGGCACCAGGAGATGCGCACCGCCGCGCTCGACGTCATCCGCGAGCTCGGCATTCAGGGCGGCTGTAACATCCAGTTCGCCTGGCACGACGACGGCACCCCCGGCGGCGAGTACCGCGTCGTCGAGGTCAACCCGCGGGTCTCCCGTTCGTCCGCACTCGCGTCGAAGGCGACCGGCTACCCGATCGCCCGCGTGACCGCGAAGGTCGCACTCGGCAAGCGCCTCCACGAGATCGACAACGAGATCACCGGCGAGACGACTGCCGCCTTCGAGCCCGCGATCGACTACGTCGTCACCAAGGTCCCGCGGTGGCCCAAGGACAAGTTCGACGACGTCGACTTCGAGCTGACGACGGCGATGAAGTCGACCGGCGAAGCGATGGCCATCGGCCGCTCCTTCGAGGAGAGCCTGCTGAAGGCGCTCCGCTCGAGCGAGTACGAACCCGACGTCGACTGGGCCGATGTCAGCGACGCCGAACTCGAGGAGCACTACCTCGAGCGGCCGTCGCCGGACCGTCCCTACGCGATGTTCGAGGCCTTCGAGCGCGGTTACACCGTCGACGAGGTACAGGAACTGACGGGCATCTTCGAGTGGTACACGGAGCGCTACAAGCGCATCGCCGACTCGACGCTCGCCGCCCAGGAGGGCGACTTCACCGAGGCGGCGATCGCCGGTCACACCAACGCGACGATCGCCTCGGCGGCCGGTGCGGACGTCGACACCGTCGAGACGGAAGTGCCCGGTCGAACCTACAAACAGGTCGACACCTGCGCGGGCGAGTTCAAGGCCGAGACGCCGTACTACTACTCCGCGCGCAAGTCCGAGTTCGAGTCCGGACCGCTGCTGGGTGACGCGGCCGCCGGCGAACTCGAGGTCGACCGCGACATCGAGAGCGTCATCGTCGTCGGCGGCGGTCCGATCCGCATCGGGCAAGGCGTCGAGTTCGACTACTGTTCGGTCCACGCGGTCCGCGCGCTGCGCGACCTCGGGATCGACGCCTACGTCGTGAACAACAACCCCGAAACCGTGTCGACGGACTACGACACGTCCGACGGGCTGTTCTTCGAGCCCATCACCGCCGAAGAGGTCGCCGACGTCGCCGAGGCGACCGGTGCGGACGGCGTGATGGTCCAGTTCGGCGGTCAGACCTCGGTCAACATCGGCGAACCGCTCGAGGACGAACTCGAGCGCCGCGAGCTGGACTGCGAGGTCATGGGCACGTCCGTCGAGGCGATGGACCTCGCGGAGGATCGCGACCGCTTCAACGCGCTCATGGACGAGCTTGGTATCGCCCAGCCGAAGGGCGGCACGGCCGTCTCCGAGGAGGAGGCGCTGGCGCTCGCTCACGACATCGGCTACCCCGTCCTCGTCCGCCCCTCCTACGTGCTGGGCGGGCGCGCGATGGACGTCGTCTACGACGACGAGGAACTCGAGACCTACATCGAGGAGGCCGTCCGCGTCGCGCCGGACAAACCGATCCTCGTGGACGACTTCCTCGAGGACGCGATCGAGCTCGACGTCGACGCGGTCTCCGACGGCCGCACGGTCCTCATCGGCGGCATCATGGAACACGTCGAGAGCGCGGGCGTCCACTCCGGCGACTCGGCCTGTATGATTCCGCCGCGTTCGCTCGACGAAGACACGCTCGAGCGCGTCCGCGAAGTCACCGAAGATATCGCCGCGGCGCTGAAGACGAAGGGACTGTTGAACGTTCAGCTGGCCGTTCGCGACGGCGAGGTGTACGTGCTCGAGGCGAACCCCCGCTCCTCGCGCACCGTCCCGTTCGTCTCCAAGGCGACGGGCGTCCCGATCGCCAAACTCGCGGCGCAGGTCATGGCCGGCGAGACGCTCTCGAGCCTCGATGCCGACGAGCAGATCCCCGACCACACCTCGATCAAGGAGGTCGTCCTGCCGTTCGACCGCCTGCCGGGCTCGGACCCGCGTCTCGGCCCGGAGATGAAGTCCACGGGCGAGGTCATGGGCACGGCGAGCGAGTTCGGGACGGCCTACTGGAAGGCCCAGCAGGCCGCCAACAACGCAGTCAGCGAGGGCACCGCCGTCGTCGACCTCGACGTCGACGGCTTCGAGGACCACTTCGAGATCGCCGAGTTCGACGACGTCCCACAGGCCATCCGCGAGGGCGAAGTCGACTTCGTCGTCAGCCGCGACCGCGACTCGCTGGAGATGGCCGTCGAGGAGGAGATCCCCTACCTCTCGACGGTCGCCAGCGCCGAGGCCTACGTCGAGGCGCTCGACAGCTTCGAGGGGGAACTCGAGGTGTCGTCGGTATCCGACCGTCCGAAAACGACGGACGAGTGGGGAACGGCGGAGTAACGTCGACTCGAGCGGGTCCGTAATCGCGCTCGACGCTAGCGTCCCCTGACGCTCACCGTTTGTCCGTCTTTTCCAGCCCCCGACGTCCGCCGTCTGTCCGCCCCTTTCGTGTCGGACCGCCGGTTCCCGCCGACGTTCGGCTCGGTCCAGAAATGTATACTATCTCACATCCTTTTCCCCGCTCGAGCGCTACCCCGGGTCGCGATCCATGCCCGAACAGACCAGACGCGACGTACTTCGGCTCGCGACCGCATCGACGGCCGCCGGCGTCCTCACGCTCGGCTCGGCGGCGACTGCACAATCGAACGACGGGGGGTGGACACAGGTCGAATCACCGACCGGGAAGGCGCTCAACGACGCCGTCGACACCGCCGCGGGGCCGTTCGCGGCGGGCGCGGACGGCAACGTCGTCGCTCGAGGCGAGGACGGCTGGCGGAAAGTCGTGGCGTACGGCCCGCAGGCACGGAACCGACGACTGACCGGCATCGACGCCACCGACGACGGCAAAGCGGTCTGGTTCGTCGGCGGAAGCGGCGTCATCGGTGAGTACAACGTCGAGACGCAGACGTTGACGAACTACTCCGCGCCGGGTGGCAAGACGAGCACGTGGGAGGACTGCGCCGTGCAGGGGGCCGCCGGCGAGAACGAGCGCGTCTCGTTCGTCAACGGCTCCGGCGAACTCCTCGTCGGCGTCCGGCAGGACAGCGGCGCGATGCAGTACGAGGAGGTGGTCAAACCCGGCGGCGGGTCGACGATCCCCGGCATCGACTACTACGCTCGAGAGGCGGGCCACGTCTGTACCACGAGCCAGTTCGTCGGCGAGACGACCGACGGCGGGGCGACGTGGGAACAGATCGGCATCGACTTCGCGGGTGGCGCGTTCTTCGATCTCGCGAGTCAGGGCGAGCGAGACGTGAACGTCGCCGCCGGCTCCGGCATCGTCTACCGCTACGACGGTTTTCGCTGGACGCCCCACGTCGTCGACGATCAGCGACGGGCCATCCGCGGCATCGACCGCAACGGGAGCGACGGGCTCGCGGCCGGTGACGGCGGTGCGATCTACGAGCGCCAGTCGGCCGGCCAGTGGCGACAGCACGACACGGCGGTGGAGACCAAACTGGACGGCGTCGCGATAGGTTCGTCGTACGCCGTCGCGGTCGGCGACGGCGGGACGATCCTCGAGCGGCAGGTCGGGAACGACGATCCCGCCGACGGCGACGACAACGAGACGACCACCGGCGACGACAACGAGACGAACACGACGGCGATCACGGCTGCGGCCCTCTCGCTGGACGCGTCCGCGGCCGAACCGTTGTCGGTCGAGAACTACGTCGAGGGGGAGTGGATCGACGCCTCGCAGTCCTGATCTCGTCGTCCCCCGACGGTCGACTCACTCGAACGCGTACCAGTCGAACCGCTCGACCGCGTACCGATAGGAGACGAACGGCGCGAGCAACCCGCCGACCAGGACGAGCCAGGCACCGACGGTGATCGAGCGGGCGGATACCGTCAGCTCGGGTCCCGGCGCCCACGCCGAAACCGTCGCGATCAGTCCGGCGATCGTCTCCGGGGCCTCGAGATACAACACGACGGCGGCGACCGCGGGGAGCATGATCGCCAGCGTGTAGACGAGGAACGCGGTCTTGCTCGGCATCACTGCTTCGCGATTGTTGGTGACGTTGACGCTGCCGAAGCGGGGAAAGGCCGAACCGATCCCGGACGCCAGCGCCGGCGTGACGACCGCCCCGACGACGGTTCCGGCGACGAGCGCGCCCGTTCGCTCGAGCGAGAGCGGGCTGACGATCCCCACGGCGAGCGACACGAGCAGCGCGATGGGGACGCTGACGAGCGCCCCGGCCACGATCCGGCCGCGAATCGCTTGCCGGCCGGTGAGCGTCGAGGTAACGACGGCGGGGAGCGCCGGTCCGAGATCGCCCAGCGGGTTGAGCGTGAACAGGGCCCCGGCCGCCCAGACGACGTACAGCGAGAACAGGACGGCCACGAACGACGGCAGCGTTCCGGCCTCGACGACCTGCTGGGCGAACCCGAACGTTCCGAGCAGCGGGTAGCCGACGTACGCCAGCCGGATCGGCGACCGTTTCGTTCGACGGATCGCCGTCACCGTCACCGTTCGGACCGGCCGCGAGATCCCGCCCGAGAGGAGCCCCTCGAGTCGATCGGACGACGGCTCCTCGTCGGTTTCGTCGTCGTCGGTGCGGGCCGGATCGGCGAACCAGTGCGTCTGCGCACCCCTGGTACCGACGGCGAGTGCGACGCCGACGACGACCACCGAGCCGACGACCGCGCCACCGATCACCGGTACCGACGGCTCGAGACCAGGGATACCGAGGACCAGCAGGTGGCCGGGCCACCCGAGCGGGCTGGCCTGCAGGTGCGTGAACAGCGTCGCCATGACGTCGTTGAGCCCGCCGGTCGCGATCGCACCGAAGTAGACGATCCAGAACGCGGCGAACAGCAGCGTCCGGTAGCGAGCGATCGGTTCGTAGGCGGTGAGCAGGTGGCGGACCCAGACGCCGACGCCGAACCCGACGGGGACGGCGGTCGCGAGGAGGGAGACGATCAGCAGCGACGCGGCGACGACCGGGAGCGCCGTTCCCGCGCCGGAGGCGAACGCGGCCGCGAAGAGCAACGTGGGCGGCAGGAGCCAGAGCGAAAAGAGCGCGACCTCCGCGGCGACGACGCCGACGACGGTGTTCCGAACGGACGTGGACAAGAGAAGAAATGCCGGTTCGTCGACGTCGGCCACCGTCGTGACCGCACGCATGACCGCCATGAGGACCAGAAACAGCCACAGGACTGCGGTCCCGCCGGTAACGAACTCGGTCGCTGTCGTCGCGTCGGCCGCGGAGAGCGTCCCGGTGGCGGCCTGCTCGCCGAGCTCCGGGATCACGAGGAGCCCGACGGCCGTCACCGGTCCGAGCGCGAACAGGGCGACCGCCGCCATCATGAGCAGTTTCGTTCGGCTTCCGGCGACGGCTCGAACGGTTCGCCGGACCTCCGTTCTCGTCACGGCGAGCGAGATCGGGGCGTGGACCATCAGCGGCCACCTCGTTTCGAGCGTGGGGAGGGGAAACGGACGGGTCTCATGGTCGAACTCGAGTTGCGCTCCGGGTAAAACTATTTGGATTTCTGTCATTCCATCGGTCGACGACTGCGACCGAGTTGCAGTGCGCCGTCGCAGCGAATATCCTTCCCGCTGGAGACGGACGCTGAACATGACATACCTTTAATTATATTCGGACGAAAAGGCGTATATGAGCCCTGTCGACGCCCTCGCCATCGAAACCGACGGACTGACGAAGCGATACGGCGAGACGACCGCCGTCTCCGATCTGACGATGGATGTCGAGCGCGGCACGGTCTACGGCTTCCTCGGCCCGAACGGCGCGGGGAAGACGACCACGATGCGGATGCTGACGACGCTCACGAAACCGACCGCCGGGACGGCCCGCGTCGCCGGTCACTCCATCCAGGATCGGGAGTCGGTCACCCCGCACATCGGCTACCTGCCCGAGGAGCCGCCGGTCTACGACGAACTTACCGGTCGTGAACAGCTCGAGTACGCGGCCGGCCTCCGCGACATGCCCGAGGAGGCGGCGAGCGAGCGCATCGAGTCGCTGCTCGAGCGGTTCGACCTCCTCGAGGACGCCAACAAGCGTATCGAGGACTACTCGAAAGGGATGCGACAGAAGGTCGGCGTCATTCAGGCGGTGTTGCACGAACCGGCCGTCGCCTTCCTCGACGAGCCGACGAGCGGGCTCGACCCCCGCGCCGCGCGGACGATGCGGGACACCATCGCGGAACTGGCCGACCGCGAGATGACGATCTTCCTCTCGACGCACATCCTCCCCGTCGTCGACGAACTGGCCGACGAGATCGGCGTCCTCCACGACGGAGAACTCGTCGCCGAAGGCGACCCCGAGACGCTCAAGTCCCGCGCCGAGACCGGCGATGCCCGCAGTCTGGAGGACGCCTTCCTCGAGATCACCCGCGAGCCTGGCGAGGAGGGGCTGGCGGCGGGGCGGGCTGCCGAGTAACGCGAGCGATTCGCGCCGAGGGTTCGAACCGCGTCGCCCGCCCGGCCAGCGGGAGCCGATCCCCCACTCGCGCTTAGACCGGCTGAGAGACACCGAGGGTGGCGGAGCAGCGTTCTGTGCAACTCTCTTCCGAACGATTTTAGTCGGTGGCCGCCGTACGGCCGCCCGGTGGTGAGCGTCGATGCTGCAGAGAGACATCACCGGGTTCGATACCGTCGTTCGGCTCGCCGATCGCGTCTCGTCGATCGACCGATACGATCTCCTGCTCGGGCTGATTCCGACCGCGTTCGCGGCCGCGTTCCTCGCCGGTCGCGTCTTCGGCCTCCCCCTCGAGGCGACCCTGCTCGGCGGCGTCGCGGTCGCCTCGCTCGCCCTGTTCGACGGCCTGTTCTTCCGGCCGCCCACCGGCCTGCAGGGCGCGTAAGCGTCCTGTCGCGGTGCCCTCGAGTCACCGCCCGCCGGTGAACGATTCGATCGTGACCGCGATCGCGTCCTCGCGCGGAACGTCGCGGACGCCGTAGACCGTCGGGTAGGCCCCGGCGGCGGGATACACCTGCGGCTGCGGTATCTCGTACCGGTTGCAGCCGGTCACGGTCTCGAGGTAGCGCTTCGTCAGCATCGGTTCGACGAACGTAAGCTCGCCGCGTCCGTCGCCGTTCGTATCGTACGCACCCCAGATGAGCGTGTGCGTGAACTGACCGCCGCTGAACTCAGACGCTCCGGGGTCGATCAGGTGTTCGCCCATGTCCGTCACGACTGCGGCGTCGTCGTCGAGTGTCGGTTCCGGTACGCGTGTATACCCCTCCGGCAGCCGTGGGTTCGGAATCGAATACGTCGCCGGGTGTAGGCCCTCGATGGCGTCTACCGTCTCCGCAGCGAGCATGTGGAAGTGGACGTCGACGTGTGGGCGATCGTAGATCCCCGGCGGCGGATGGCCTGTCGGATTCCAGGTCAGCCCGAGGAACGTAAACGGCGTCGCCGACGTCTCGGGAAACGGAACGAAAAACTCCTGTGACCACGCGTGGTGGATTTCGACGGCCGCTCCGTCGGGCCCGTATTTATCCCCGGGTTCGCCGCGTTCCGCCCGAGCTCGGAGCGCCGACGCGGACGGGAGGCCGGTGAGTGCATCGCGCTCGAGAACGACGCCGTGGTATCTCGGTTCGTCCGATGGCGTGACCGTGGTGAACGTTCGGACCTCGCCGTCGCCGAGCGTCACGGGATCGCTCCACGTGGTGTGCTTCCGCGGTGGAAACTGCCGGTCAGTCGTGTTCCCGGCGACGGTCTCGGGTACGCCAAGCGTCGCTCCGACACACGCCACGGCGCGGAGGAACGTTCGTCGATCGCCGATCCGCCGACCACTCGCTCGCCGGGTTCGATATGAGTCGTTCGTTCCTGTCATGGAGTGCCTCCGCTATCGATACACCTCTCACACGACCAACACCCTATACTAATTGGTGATGAGCGATGGGAGTAACACGCACCGACTGGTTTTGCGTGTGGGGAGCCAAGCGGATCCCGTTCTCCGATGGGTCGTTCCGTCAGGGATCGATGACGCCAGGCTCGACCGCGTGCTCGTCGTCGCCGTCGCGGACGACCCCGGTGCCGGAGCAGGTGTGGATGGCAATGTCGCTACCGGGTGCGTGGACCGGGATGAACTGTCCGGGTTCGAAGTAGCCGCAGACGACTTTCATCTGGTCGGTCTCGAAGTATCGAAACGAGCGCGGATATTACGTTCGAGGGACAACAAATACAATGTATGGTACTGTAAACTTATTAGTCTGTTCGGTCCGTAAACAGGAGTAGAGGCATGACCAATGACACGCATCCTCCGGCCGTTCGACGGCGAACAGCGATAAAAGCCGGCGCGGCCGGAATCGGCGGCGTCGTACTCGGCGCGTCGGGGCTTCCGGTCGCCGGTCGAGCGGCCCCCGAGTCGTATCGATTCCTGTGGGTAAACTCGTGGCTCACAGACGGCATCGAAGGCGTTCTCGGCTCTTCGCTCAACGTTGCGGCGAAACCGCAGTATCAAGAACGCGCGGTCGAACTCGGCCGACGGCTTGGCGAGGGAGGGTACGACATCGTCGGCCTCTGTGAAGTGTTCAACGACGAGCAGGACAGCGTCGAGACCGAGTACGTCGACGTCGTCGGGTCCGGAGAAGCGATTCCGGGACCTGAGCCCGACGGCGGCGAAAAGGGCGCGGGGTTGCTCGATCTAGTTTCGAACGTCGAGGTCACCGATCAAGCGACGATCGAGTACGAGGCGGAGCCGGATGGTAATCTGACCTACGTCGACGCACACGTCGGCAAGGGCGCCAACTACGCCGAACTAGATCTCGGCCCCGGAGCGGTGGATCTGTTCACGACGCATCTAGTGACCGGATCGCTCCTTCCGTGGGCCGACGGCGGCGACGAGGACATCCCGGCGCTCCGCGGCCAGCAGCTCAACGAACTAGGGGAGTTCGTCGACGAACAGAGCAGTCCGGAAAACGTGACCGTCGTCGCTGGCGATTTCAACATCGCGCCGGACGGCGAGGCGGCCGACGACCTCGAGGCGTTCGCGGCCGACGCCGGCCTGAACGACGCGTGGCTCGACCACGGGAGCGGCCCGGGCGGCACGAATGACGGCGCGATTATCGACGGCTGTGCGTTCGATCCGAACGATGCACCGCCGGCGTACTGCCCGATCGACGACGCAGGCAAGCGAATCGACTACGTCTTCCTCGAGGCGCCCACGGCCGACCACGCGATGGAACTGAACGTCGAAGCCATGGATCGTCGCGTATTCTGGCGTGAACGCGCGTCGCCGGACCAGTTCTACGCCGACGACGCCGAAGAAGTTCCGAACTACGTTACCGACCACGTTGGCCTGGAACTGTCGCTGACTGCGACGAGCGCGTGAGACCAACCGCGCCGATCGGATCGATCGTCTCCGCAATCGGTTCGGCGCATCGACCCCGGCGGCTGGCGGCCCCCTGGTGATCGCCGGCGAACTGCTGCGTGCGGTGCTCGAGGTGGCGCTCCGAGCGGCCGCCGTCGATCGATTCGTTCCCGCGTAGCTGCCGTCGATCGGTGACATCCACAACCCGGCTCGAAACCCGAGTCCGACACCCTAAAGCGGGCGGACTCTGTGGTTCGGATATGGAGTATCACGAGGCGGCGGACTTCTTATTCGATCTGCGGCGGTTCCGCCCGAAGCCGGGCACCGAGTCGACGGCCCGGCTGCTGGCCCACCTCGAGAACCCTCACGAGAACGTCGACTACGTCCAGATCGCCGGCTCCAACGGGAAGGGGAGCACGGCCCGAATGCTCGAGCGCACCCTGCGGGAGGCCGGCTACTCCGTCGGCCTCTACACCTCGCCGCACCTTGAGGACCTCCGCGAGCGCGTGCGCGTCGACGGCCGGAAGATCCCCCGAGCGGCGGTCAGTGACTACGTCGACTCCGTTCGCGAGTACGTCACCGAGCGGGCCGCCGACGGCGAATCCCCGACCTTCTTCGAGACGATGACCGGCATGGCGCTGTGGCAGTTCGGCCGCGAGGACGTGGACGTCGCCGTCCTCGAGGTCGGTATCGGCGGCAGGTACGACGCCACGAGCGTCGTCGATCCCGTCGCCAGCGCCGTCACGAGCGTGACGCTGGAGCACACGGGTATCCTCGGCGATACCGTCGAGGAGATCGCCCGCGACAAGGCCCACGTCGTGCCGGCCGACGCGCCGCTCGTGACGGGCGTCACCGGGAGCCCGCTCGAGGCGGTCCGCGAGGTGGCCGGCGACGTGGTAACCGTCGGAACGGGGCCGGAGAGAACCGACGACGATGGATCGGAACCGCAGCCGCGACCGGACGTTCGCGTCGCCTACGACGGACGGGCCAACCACACCGAAGCGGCCGTCTCGATCGACGGTCCCGACTGGGACCTCGAGACGCGAATCCCGCTGCTGGGCGAACACCAGGCCGAAAACGCGGGGATCGCCGCGACCCTCGCTCGGCAGGTCGGTGACGTCTCGGACGCCGATCTCGAGCGCGGGTTGCGGAGCGCTCACTGGCCGGGACGGTTCGAGGTGCTCGACACCGAGCCCCTGATCGTCCTCGACGGTGCGCACAACCCGGGTGCCTGCGAGGGGCTCGCCGAGACGCTCGGGACGTACGACTACGACCGCCTCCACCTCGTCTTCGGCGCGATGCACGACAAGGACCACCGCGAGATGGCCGCTGCGCTGCCGACCCCGGACGCCGTCGTCGCGACCGAACCGACCCTCGACCGCGCCGAGGATCGGGCCGTCCTCGCCGAGGTCTTCGCGGCTGCCGGTGCCGGCGCGGTCCGCACCGAGGCCGCGGTGCAGGACGCCCTCGCGACGGCGCTCGCCGACGCCGACGACGACGACTGCGTGCTCGTCACCGGCTCGCTGTACGCCGTGGCGGAGGCTCGATCGCGGTGGACCCGCACCGACGTCCCGAAGCACGTCCGCGACCTCGCGGACGCCCGCGACGCCCTCGAGGAAGCGAACGTCGCCGCGGGCGACGTCGAGCGGCTGGATGGCGACGCCGTCCATCGGGTCGTCAGGACGGTCCTCCGTGACCGACAGGCGACCGTCCTCAAAGAGGAGCTGCTGCGCCTCGGCGGGGAGTGTGCCCTCTCGGGCCTCGAGCGGGACGACGAGGCCGTCGACGCCGTGTTGATGGGGACGCTCGCCCAGTTCGAGGCGCTCGTCGACGCGCTCGAGACCCGGACCCGGCCCCACGGGTTGGCCGACGTCGCCCGGGAGTTACGGGACACGCTCGAGCTCGACGCCGGAGCCGAGCCGACCGTCGACGTCGGGAGGGACGCGGACGCGGGAGCCGACGGCGACGGTGCAGCCGCGACGACGGGAACGGACGACCGGTCCGCGACCCCCGACCGGACGGCCGACGGCTCGAGCGGCCCGGACTACCCCTGGGGGGATCGGACGGCCGTGATGGGCATCCTGAACGTCACTCCCGACAGCTTCCACGACGGCGGTGAGTACGACGCGCTCGAGGACGCCGTGGCCCGCGCGGAGTCGATGGTCGCGGCCGACGCCGACGTGATCGACGTCGGTGGGGAGTCCACGCGACCCGGGGCAGACCCCGTCTCGGTCGACGAGGAACTGGACCGGGTCGTCCCGGTGATCGAACGGATCGCAGACCTCGACGCGCTGATTTCGGTCGACACCCGCCGGGCCACCGTCGCGGACGCCGCGCTCGCAGCCGGTGCCGACATCGTCAACGACGTGTCGGGACTCGAGGACCCCGAGATGCGCTTCGTCGCCGCCGAGCACGACGCGGGATTGGTGGTGATGCACAGCATCGACGCGCCGGTCGTGCCGGACCGCGACGTCGAGTACGACGACGTCGTCGCGGACGTGATCGATCAGCTCTCCGAGCGGGTGCTGCTGGCCGAAAAGGCCGGCCTCGACCGGGACCAGATCGTCGTCGATCCCGGCATCGGCTTCGGCAAGTCCGCGAGCGAGAACTTCGAACTGCTCGACCGCATCGACGAGTTCCGGGCGTTGGGCTGTCCGGTGCTGTTCGGTCACTCCCACAAATCCATGTTCGAACGGGTCGGCCGCGAGGCCGGCGAGCGACTCGAGGCGACCGTCGCAGCCACCGCCCTCGCGGCCGACCGCGGGGCCGACCTGATTCGCGTTCACGACGTTCCCGAGAACGTCGCCGCGGTCCGGACCGCGCTGGCGGCCCGGGAGCCGGACCGGTTCGACTGGACCTCCTCGTAGTTGCCGCTGTCGACGGAGACCCCGCTCCGCACAGGCTGGCGGGTGGTGCGGTTCGGTCCGTGGCTGCGGTCAGGGAGACGCGACGCCGACCGGGGACGCGATGCACCGGGACGGAGCTTATACGCCTTCGTCACTTTTTCCGCGGACATGAGCGACCGAGCGGACGCCCCGGGGTTGACGTTCTGGGGGGACGTCGACGAGTCCGAGGCGCTTCAGCGGTATCGAACGCTCGTGGACATCGTCGACGATGCCATCTACCAGCTCGATCCCGACGGGCAGTTCGTCGCGGTCAACGACCGTCTCGTCGAGTTGACCGGCTACACGCGCGACGAACTTCTCGGAGCGACCGTTTCGCTCGTCATCGACGAGGACGATCACGAGCGGATCGGACGGCACATCGACGCTCGCCTCGAGACGGGCGAACGGCCGCAGCAACCGTTCGAACTGACGGTACGGACTGCCGACGGGGAGACGATCCCCTGTGAACTCCGATCGAGTCTCCTGATCGACGACGGCGAATTCCGGGGAACCGTCGGCATCGTTCGAGACGTGAGCGATCGGAAGCGCGCCGAGGCCATCATCGAACGCCGGGAGCTGGAACAGGAGCTCCGCGAACGGGAACGACAGCTCTCGACGCTGATCGACAACGTTCCTGGAATGGTCTACCGCTGTCGGAACGAGCGGGGCTGGCCCATGCAGTTCGTCAGCGATGCCTGTCGGGACATCACCGGCTACGAGCCCGAGGCGCTCGAGCGCGGGGACGTCGTCTGGGGCGAGGACGTCGTGGTTCAGGCGGACCGTCGGGACCTCTGGGAGGCGGTGCAACGCGAGGCTGGCGATGGGGGGACGTTTTCGGAGACCTACCGGATCGAAACCGCGGACGGCGACCGGCGGTGGGTCAGGGACTACGGCCGCGGCGTCTTCGACGACGACGGCGACCTGGTCGACGTCGAGGGGATCATCGAGGATATCACCGAGCAGAAACGCCGCGAGCGGGAGCTCGAACTGTTCCGCGTTCTGCTCGACCACTCCACCGACAGCGTGCTGGTCATCGATCCGGACACCGGTCGGTACCTGGACGTCAACGAGACGGCCTGTCGACGCCGCGGCTACTCTCGGGAGACCTTCCTGGACCTAACCGTCCCCGATGTCGAAACCGGGCTTCCCGATCGGGACGCCTGGCAGTCCTTCGTCGATGACCTGCGAGCGGAGGGGACGATCACGTTCGACGGCCGCCACCGGCGAAGGGACGGGACGACCTATCCCGTGGAAGTCAACGCGTCCTACGTCGAACTGGATCGGGGGTACGTGCTCGCTATCTCCCGGGACGTTACCGAGCGACGGGCGCGCGAACGGGAACTCGAGCGCAAGGAGCGCCGATACGAGGCCGTCTTCGAGGACCCGAACATCCTCGTCGGGTTGCTCGAACCGGACGGAACGGTACTCGACATCAACGGGACGGCGATGGAGTACATCGAGGCCAACCTCGAGGCTGTGATCGGCGAGCCGTTCTGGGAGACTCCCTGGTGGGGCGAATCCGCGGCCGTCCGAGACGACGTCGAGGAGTGGACTGCACGGGCGGCGGCCGGCGAGTACGTCGACTTCGAGACGGAGCTCACCGGCCCGGACGGCCAGCGGTACGCGCTCAGCGGTTACTTCCGGCCGGTCACGAACGACGACGGCGAGGTGGTGTCGATCATCGTCTCGGACCGCGATATCACCCAGCGAAAGACGCGCGAGCGGACACTCCAGCGGTACGAGCGGATCCTGGAGACGATCGACGACGGCGTCTACGTCCTCGACGGGGACAGCCGATTCCTCACCGTAAACGAGGCCTTCGCGACCATGCTCGACCGCGACCGCGAGTCGCTGGTCGGCGAGCACGCCTCGTCGGTGTTCCGGAAACCGAAGGTCGACCGAGCCGAGCGACTCCAGCGGGAGCTGATCGAGGGCGAAACCGACATCGCGGAACTGGACGAGCGCGTCAAAGCGGCCGACGGCGAGATCCCGGTCGTTACCCGGCTTACCCCCTTCGAGACCGACGACGAGGTCGGTCGCGCTGGCGTCGTTCGCGACGTCTCCGAACGCGAGGAGCGCAAGCGCGAACTCGAGCGGAACAAGGAACAACTCGAGACCCTGTTCGAGGTCCTCCCGGTCGGTGTCGTCGTCGCGGAGGCCGACGGGGAGCTCGTCGCGGCCAACGACACGGCACACGACATCTGGGGCGGGGACGTGTTCGACGCCGACTCCGTCGAGGATTACAAGCAGTACCCGGTGTGGTGGGCCGACTCGGGCGAGCGAGTCGAGCCCGAAGAGATGCCGCTGGCCCGAGTACTTCGCGGCGAGGCGGTCACCGAACCGGACGTCTTCGAGATCGACGCTGCCGACGGCGAACACCGGTGCGTCGAGGTGGAGGGAATGCCGATCCGTGACGACACCGGCGAGGTGGTTCGCGGGGTCGTCACGATGAGCGACGTTACCGACCGCAGGCGGGCCCAACGCCGACTTGCGGCGTCCGAACGACGGTACCGGACGCTCGTCGAGAACTTCCCGAACGGTGCAGTGGCGCTGTTCGACGAGGACCTCCGGTACACGGCCGCCGGCGGGGCGATTCTGGAGGGAGTCGGCGTTTCGGCGGACGAGATCGTCGGCAAGACCCTCTGGGAGCGCTACCCGGCGGATCTGGCCGCGCAGTTCGAGCCGAACTTTCGAGCGGCGCTCGACGGCGACCCCAACACCCTCGAGATCGAGTTCCACGACCGCCACTGGTTCGTGCACACGCTCCCGGTCGAGAACGACGACGGTGACATCGCCGCCGGCATGGTACTGGTGCAGGATATCACGGAACGCCGAGAGTATCAGCGAAAGCTCGAGGCGTCGAACGAACGCTTGGAGCAGTTCGCGTACGCCGTCTCGCACGATCTGCAGGAACCGCTGCGGATGGTGACGAGCTACCTCCAGTTGCTCGAGGATCGGTACGGCGAGGTCTTCGACGCGGACGGCGAGGAGTTCCTCGACTACGCCGTCGACGGCGCGGAGCGCATGCGCGCGATGATCGACGCACTCCTCGAGTACTCGCGGGTCGAGACCCGGGGCGATCCGCTCGAACCGACCGACCTGAACGAGGTGGTCGACGACGTGCTCACCGACCTCCAGTTGCGGATCGAGGAGACCGACGCCGAAATCGCGACCGAGTCCCTGCCCGTCGTCGACGGCGATGCGGATCAGCTTCGGCAGGTGTTCCAGAACCTGCTGTCGAACGCGCTCGAGTACAGCGGCGACGAGCCGCCGCGGGTCTCGGTCACGGCCGAGCGTGCGGGCTCGATGTGGCGGGTTTCGGTCAGCGACCGGGGGATCGGCATCGACCCCGAGGAACAGGATCGGATCTTCGAGGTGTTCCAGCGGCTTCACACACACGAGGAACACGCCGGAACCGGAGTGGGGCTCGCGCTGTGCGAGCGGATCGTCGAACGCCACGGCGGCGACATCCGGGTCGACTCCGAGCCCGGCGCGGGGACGACGTTCTCGGTTACGCTCCCCGCCGCGAGCGGTCGCGAGACGTGACCGCTCCGGACCGAACACGAGCGGCTCCCGTCAGTCGTCACCCGTCGCGTCGGTTCCGGGCGCGTACTCGTCCGGCCCACAGCCCAGCGACCGGTGGGGACAGTGCCGGCAGTGCTCGCCGGACGTCGTCTCGGCGAACGACGGCTCGTCGACAGCTTCGAGCGTCTCGAGCACCGACTCCCACGGCGGCAACTCGCCGGGCTCGAAGAGATCGACGCGGGGGCCGTCGACGTCGCCGACGTAGACGTAGCCGGCGGCCGACAGCGGCTCGTCGAACCGGTCCGCGCAGGCCCGCAGGTACAGCGAGAGCTGGACCGCGTCTGTGGGCGCGATCCGCTCGGCCGTCGTCTTGTAGTCGAGGACGGCGAGTCCGCCGTCGGGAAGCCGTCGGACCGAGTCCACGTAGCCGACCACGTCTCCCGTCACGCCGGCCACGTCCTCGAGCGCGAAGGGCAGCTCCGCGGCCAGCGTCTCCCAGTCGGCGATCGGCCGGTCGAACGCGGGTGCGCTCGCCCCGAAGTAGCGGTCGACGCAGGCGAGCACGGCCTCGCGGTGCTCGAGCAGATCCCGCGCGGTGAGCTGTCGGACGGCAGCCTCCCGCCAGGCCTCGCGGGTGCGGTACTCCCGGTGGAAGGCCTCTTCGGCGACGTCGTGGAAGACGGTGCCGACGACTCGCGACGCCGAGTCGTCGGTCGCCGCGGACGGCCCGCCGTTCGTCTCGGGCTCCGCGGCGTCTCCCGCGGCTGCGCCGATCGGATCGTCGATCGCCCGGACGACGTGATCGAGGTAGTGCTTCCGCGCGCAGGTCTCGTAGGTGTCCATCGCCGAGTAGCTGTGTCGCATCGCGACCGGCAGCTCGGTCGCGGCCGCGAGCGTTTCGACGGGGAACCGGACCGTGTCGGCCGTCAGCGCGGAGAGACGCCGCCCGCTCGGAATTCGGGTCCGACTCGGCCCCGGTCGGTCGTCGCTCCCGCCCTCGAGGCCGCCGTGGCTCGCGGCGTCGGCGGCCGGCAACAGCGATCCGTCGCGGAGCAGCCGGCCCAGCCGGTGGACGGTCGCGATCGCCTCACGGGTCTCGAGGGGTTCGACGGGGCGGTCGTCGGAGTCGGCGTCGTAAGTGATCGTTCCCGGGCTCTCGCCGGCCGAGGCGGCGATCTCGTCCGTCCGGTCGACGACCGTCTCGGGGTAGGTCTCGCGGACGCGCTCGACGCTCTCGGTCAGCGACGACCACAGGTTCATCCGCTGGCCGGTCACCGACCACTCGATATCGGCAGCCAGACAGGTCTCGGCCGTCGACGCCGCGAGTTCGTCGGCCGCGCCGTCGTAGTCGTAGTCGGAACCGAACAGGAACAGGTGCTCTTCGGCCCGGGTGAGCGCGACGTGGAGCACCCGCCACTCCTCGCCGACCCGCTCGGCCGCGAGATCGGCGAGCAGGGGGGCATCGACCTCGTCGTCCAGCGTCGCAGCGAGCAGCCGATAGCGGGCCCGTTCGACGTAGTCGCCGTCGACGCACCACTCCTCGTCCGAGAGGAAGGGGACGAGGACCGTATCGAACTCGAGACCTTTGGCCTGATGGACCGTCATCACGTCGACGCTGTCCGCCGATCGGCTCCCGCGGGCCCGGTCGCTCCCGCCGCTCCGGAGCGTCCCCGCGAGCGCCTCGACGAAGTCGGTCGTCAGCGACTGGACGACGCCGTCGGCGGTGTAGGCCTCGACGAACCGCTCGATCCGGTCGAACTGCGCGCGCTCCTCGCTCGCGCAGAACCACTCGATTCGGGTCAGTTCCCGGAACCGGCGCAGAAAGCCCGAGAGCGGGTAGACGTCGCGGAACCGCTCGAGGGCGGCGACGTGATCGCGAGCCGTCTCGAGCCGCTCGGGGTGCTCGAGGTCGAGCGCCGCCGGATCGGCCGCCGTCACCGCGTCGTACAGCGAGCCGTCCTGCCGCTGTAGCGTCGCGAGATCCCCCTCCGTGAGCCGGTAGCGGTAGAGCAGCACGCGCCGGAGGTGGGCGTCCGCGGTCGGCTCGACGAGGATGCGGAGGTACGAGAGGACGGTCCGAATGCCGGGGGAGATCTCCCCCCGGGGCGAGCCGGAGATCTCGTAGGGGATCTGCAACTCGCGGAGCTCCTCGGCCACCGCCTGCGCGTGGCGGTTGGTCCGGACGATGACCGCGATGTCGCCCAGCGAGCGCCGGGGGACGTTCGCGGCCTCCCCGTTGAGCAGCCGCGAGACCGTCGTCGCGACTTGCTCGGGGGTCGACTGCGGGACCGCGTCGCTCTCGATCTTGACGACCCGATCCGGCGGCTCGCGCTCGTCGTACGTGCCGGCCGTCCGGCCGTCCTCCCGCAGCGTCTTCGAGGACTGCGGGCCGTAGTCACAGGCGTTGGTCAGGTCCAGGATCTCCTGTCGCGAGCGGAAGTTGAGTTCGAGCTCGATTCCCCGGTGGTCGTCGTAGGCGTCGGCCAGCCGGTCCAGCCCCTCGCGGTCCGTGCCGCGCCAGCCGTAGATCGCCTGGTCCTTGTCGCCGATCGCGAGCAGATCGGGTCGGTCGGCGCCGTCCGTGAGTTCGGTGAGCAGCGCGAACTGCGTCTCGTCGGTGTCCTGGAACTCGTCGCAGTAGACCTGGCTCCACCGGTCGGTGATCTCCGCGGCGATTCTGTCGTCGTCCAGCAGGCCGGTCGCCGTCCGCACCAGTTCGTCGAAGTCCATCGTCCGCTCGCGCTCGAGGTGCGCGTGGTAGTCCGCGTAGACGTCGGTGTAGTGGCGGGCGAGCCGCAGAAACTCGACGTAGTGTTTCAGGCGACCGAAGGGGGTCTGTTCGATCCGGCTCGTCGCCTGTCCCCAGATCCGGTTGCCGAACAGCGCCCGCGGCAGGTGTTTCGTCGTTCGGTCGTCCAGCGAGAGCGTGTCGATCGTGTTCGTCACGCACGTCTGCAGCACTCGGAGGTACTGATCGATATCCCGAACCAGGTCGTCGTCGCGAAAGGCTTCCGGCGCTTCCGCGATCTTCTCCCGGCAGAACGAGACCAGTTTCCCGTAGTCGACCAGCGACTCCCGGGCCGTCTCGAGGTGGTCGTCCCGGTTGAAGTAGCGCAGCGCCTCGTTGTCGAAGGACAGCTCCTCGCCGGCGGTCCGCTCGAGCCACAGGACGAACTCGTTGCACAGTTCGAGGGTTCGCACCGGCGGCAGTCCCGACTGGAGGTCCGCGGGCGTGACGTCCTCCTGACTCATCGCCCGAATAAAGCGGTCGACCGAATCCGTGAGGTCGGCCGACGAGCCGTCGTTGCGGGTCGACGCGGCCGCGAAGCCGTAGTCGTTTTCGGTGAGCAACCGGCCGATGATCCGCCGCCGCGTGCGCTCGGTGACGACGTCGAACTCGGGCGAGTACCCCAGGTAGTAGGCGTACTCGCGGACGAGCCGGTAACAGAACGAATGATAGGTGTAGACGTCGATCGCCGCCGCGGCGTCGGGATCGAGCCGCTCGGCGACCGCCGCGCGAATGCTCGCGGCGGCTTCGTTCGCGAAGGTCAACACGAGCACGTCGTCGGGATCGACCTCCCCCCGTTCGATGGCGCGCTCGATCCGGACGAGCATGGTCGTCGTCTTTCCGGTGCCGGCTCCCGCGTCGACCGAGGTACAGGCCGCGCGACTGTCGATGACCGTCTGCTGATTGCCTCTCGGCTCGACCCCGTCGGCGGCGACGAGATCCCGGGCGTCCGCCGTCGGCCGTCCCTCCTCAGCCATCGAAGCGCACCTCCTGGGCGATGTACTCCTGACAGCAGACGGTGTAGTCACAGTCGGGGCAGGCGTGTTCCGCGATCCGCTCCCACCGCTCGGACGGATCGAACGGTCCCGAAATCAACCGGGCGGCGACCGCGGCGAGCCGATCGTCGACGGTGTCGTTCCGATGCTCGTGAGTCATGCCGTAGGTGTGGTGATCGATGTAGACGTCGGTCAGATCGGCGACTTCGAGGCTCGTCTCGACGGTGCCCCGCACCCAGTTCACCGTCGTCCTCGACCGATCGGCCAGCGGGATCTGGACGTAGCGACAGGTCCGGTCCTCGAGCTCGAGTCGGTCGCGGAGGCCGCGGAGGCCGTCGAGGACGACCGCGGTCTCGAAGAGCGCACCGACCGGGTCCGGGTCGAACGCGTCGGAATCGGCGTCGAAGTGATCGGCGAACAGTTCGGCGACGTCGCCCTCCCACTCGGACCGGTAGCGCAGGCGACCCAGCGGCGCGAGCGTCGGGACGAACCGGACGCCGACGATCGACGAGCCGTCGCCGTAGACGTAGTCGACCGTCGCGTCGATCGTTACCGCGTCGCCCTCGCGTCCGTCGTCGGCCGTCGCGCTCGACGCCGAGATCCCGATCGTCCTCGAGAGCGGCAGTCGCGGCCCGATCAGCTCGCCGCGGGCCGCGTCGTCGTCCAGCCGCTCGATCCCCGCCGCGTGGTCGGCCCCGACGCGCTCGAGGTACGCGGACAGGGTCGCCTCGAGCACCCGGCGTTCGTGGCGGCGCTGCGTCGCGGAGTGGAACGGCTCGTCGTGGTCGGTCCAGCGCGTCGCGAGTCGATCGCGGGCGACGGCCTCGAGTTCCTCGCGATCCGTCTCGCCGCTCCGGAGCGCGTCGCAGATGGCGGTCCGCAGCAGGTCGACGCGGTCGTCGATCGCGTCGTCGTCGCCGCCCTCGAGGCCGTGGACGTGGGCGAACTCGTATCGGCGGGGGCAGTGGAGCGCGGTCCGGAGGCCGTCGATGTCGAGCGGTGGGCCGGTCGCCGCGGCGTCAGTCACGGCGGACCACCTCGCCCGCAGCGAACTCGAACTGCGATCGGACCGCCTCGGCGAGCTCGTCGTCGACGTCGCCGTCCGCGAGCACGACCGCGATCTCCTCGAACAGCGCCTCCGTCTCGCCGAGATCCGCCTCGCCGCCGGTGCTGGCCTCCCGGAGCACCCGCTCGAGTTCGCCGCGGGGCTGGTCGAGCAGCGCTTCGAGCGCGTTCGTCTCGCCGTGGATCGCCGCGTCGGCGGCGGCGTCGACGTCCTCGAGCGCGAGCCCGGGCGTCGACTCGAGCAGTTTCAGGTAGCGCGACTCGTCGTAGGTCCGGCGCAGCCCGCCGGAGCCGCGCTCGTAGGAGCACACGTAGAGTGCGCGTTCGGCGGCCCGGGAGCCGAGCGCGAGCCGGCGGCGCGCTCGCTGGGCGTGGTAGGTTTCGAACGGATCGCCGATATCGGCGTCGGCCGTCTCGAACGTGTCAGCGACGTCCTCGAGCGACGGGGCGGTCACCGCGGGGTAGGCCGGCATCTCCCGCAGCCAGGCCGTCGGGAACAGTTGCGTGAGGAACTGTTCGCCCGGATAGGTTTCGTCGATCAGATCGAGCAGGAAGACGGCCGTCCGCGAGTCGTACTTCAGGTCGTCGACGGCGCAGACGGTGACGCCGCCGGCCGGCGGCCGCGTCTCGACCGCGTGGACGTAGGGCGCGTCGTACTGGATCGTCCGCCGGAGCATCCGGCGCAGGCCCTGCCAGTCCGGGCCTACGAGGTCCGTCTCCTCGACGAACCGGGCGATCTCGAGGACCCGCCGGAGCCCCGCGTACTGCTCGCGGGCGTCGATCCAGTCCTCCTCGCGGGCGATCCGCCCCTTCAGATCCGTCCGGCGGACCCAGCGCTCGAGCGAGCGACGAACGCTCGAGCCGTCGGTCTCCGCGAGGAGGGCCGGCGAGAAGTCCGGAACGCGGGCACGGAGGCGGTTCAGCGAGGCGGTTCGCGGATCGCTCGAGTCGCGTGCGGACGCGTCGGGCTCGGCCGGGGCCAGCGCGTCGCCGTCGCGGGCGCGCTCGCACTGCAGCGTGACGACCGCGTAGAGTTCGTTCACCGCGGGGTCCTCCGCGAGCGATGGCGTGCCGACCGTCGCGGTCGGGACGCCCGCCTCCCGCAGCCGCCGTCTGGTTTCGGGAACTCGCTCGATCCGCGGGACGGCGACGGCGAACTCGTCGGCGGCCCAGCCGTGGCGGTCGCGCAGCGACTGGATTTCGGTGGCGACCGCCCGGACCTGTTCCCGGGCGGTCTCGGTGCGGATACGTCGGGCGCGGCCCGTCGGGTTCACGCCCGTCTGCCCGTCTCCGTCTTCGGGAGCCGCGGCTCGCGTCGGCGGCTCGCCGGTCGCGAGGAATCGCGTGATCGCTCGGTGCGGCGGCGTCTCGTCCGCGTCGCGTTCCGCGCCGGCGTCGAGCGGTTCGATCTCGAGGCCGGCCTCGGCCGCGATCGCCGCGACGCGGCCCGGTTCGACTCGCGTCCGCTCGACGCTGGCGTGGCGTTCGCCGAGACAGACGAGGTCGGCGTCGCCCGTGAGCGCCGCGAGATATCGCCGGTCGAGCCGTCGGTACTCCTCGAACTCGACGGCGAGGACGGCGTCGACGGAGGCGGTGACGCGGGTCCGAAGTCCGTCCGCGTTCCGCTCGAGCAGGTCGACGGCGCGCGGGACCACGTCCGCCCGCTCGACGTATCCGCGGTCGTCGAGCTCCGCGTGGAACCGGTCGTTCATCGCGTAGAGGAACGCCAGACAGTCGTGGGGGTCCTCGACCGCGAGCTCGTCGAGCCGGAGCCGCTGTCGGGTCGCCTCGAGCAGCAGTTGTCCGACGTCGCGGGCGAAGCTCTCGTGGTCGGCGGCGCGCTCGAGGTACGCGGGCACCGCGCGGCTCGCCCCGTCGATCACCAGCGAGATGAGCTCGATACGTTCCTCGTACTCGAGGCGGTCGAGCGTCGGATCGAACTCCTCGATGGTCTTCGAGGCATGTTCCGGGAGAGACTCGACGCGGGGCGAGCGGGGACCACCGTCGGCCCGCTCGCGGTCGGCGTCGGCGAGCGCGTCGATCAGGGGCTCGAGGCCCGCCGGATGCCGTTTCAGGACCAGCACGTTTCGCGGGCCGTACTCGTCGGCGAGCGCGGCGTACTCGGCGGCGACGCCGGCGAACACGTCGCTACCCGATGCGGGTGCGGGACGGAGTTTGCAGACGCCGTCGAGTGCGGGCGGGGGAGACGCCATCGGTCGTACGTCACCGAGTATGGCGGAATTGCTACTTAAATGTGGGCACGTGGTGGAGACGACGCTCGAGTCGAACGCGGTCGACCGCCGATCGGCCCGACGAGCCGACCCGACGGATGTCGAACCCGCCGACGCGACGGATGTCCGGGCGGGGGCCGTTCCACCGGTCGAGGGTTCCGACTCCGACAATCCTTATAGTGTTTAACCAATAGTATTCCGTATGGAGGATATTTTCGTCGCGCGAGTCATGTCCTCGTCGCTGCACACGGCGGCGCCCGACACGCTCGTCGAGGAAGCGGCACAGGAAATGCTCGAGAACGGAATCGGATCGGTCGTCATCGTCGACGACGACAACCAGCTCGAGGGGATTTTGACGACGACGGACTTCGTCCGGATCGTCGCCGAACAGCGGCCGAAGGATCAGACGCCGGTCTCGAAGTACATGAGTACCGACGTCGTGACGGCCTCGGCCCAGGACAGCATTCGCGACGCCGCGGACGTGATGGTCGAACGCGGCTTCCACCACATCCCCGTCGTCGACGAGGACGAGGGCGTCATCGGGATGGTGACGACGTCGGATCTGGCGGGGTACCTGTCCCGCGAGCAGTCGCCGAGCCCGGAGTAATCCGCCTCAGTGCCGGCCGGCGTCGTCGCCGTCGCCCGTTCCATCCGCGCGATCGGGGTCGGCGTCCGCTTCGGTCATCCAGCGCACGATATCGTCGAGTCGATCGCGGAGCGTCCGCGCCTCGATCGGCGTCAGCTCGACGTCGGCGTGACCCGTGCCGTGGTCGCCCGCCATCGCGTCGATGCTCAGTACGATCCGGTGCCCGTCCGCCGACTCGGGTCGTACCGACACGTCGGCCCGGTCGGGGTAGTCCCGCGGCGGCCCGAGCTCGAGGTCGGTCTCGCCGCGCGTCACGCCGATCCGAACGCGCTCGGAGTGCTCGAGGTCGAACGAATCCGTTCGCGCCTCCTCGATCGGCGTCGGCTCGTCGCGAGTGCGGTCGTCCGTCATACGCGACGGTTGTCCGGCCGTCCCCTTGGCTGTACTCCCGGCTGGCTCTCCCCCGCGTCCGTTCGGACCGAGCGGCTGCGCCGAGTACGGTCACCGGGTCGACCCCGTTCGCTCGAGGATCGCGGGACGAACGGCCCGAAATCCGCGGTCCGCGCGGCGATCGTCGCGATCCGGAGCGCGTAGCTCAGCAACACCATGAACGGGTGGGAGACGAGTACGATGCCCGCAGCGGCGCTCGCCAGCCGATGGCCATCATCCCCAAGTGCGTTTTCGAGCGTCGATGAGTCCGATCACGACGGTGCGTAACGACATCCAACAACGATCAGGCCCTCCCGTCAAGGACGACGTACTCTCGAGCGCCACGACGATGAGCGATGATCGAAGCGCGGAGCAACTCCGTCTGGGAGCGTCGCCTCCAGCAGACATTCGCATCCCTCCTCCATCGCACAGTGCTCCGTTTGGGGCTCTCCTCGAGATAGGGCACGTCTGGCACCAGAACCGGTGACCAGCGCTCCTCATCTTCGGCGTGATGTTCCCTGTCTACGTCTGGCACCCGCGCGTCACCGGGGTCCTGTCGATCCGGATAGCTACCCAGTAGTCGAGGTGCCGTAACGATTCTCTCAACTGCTTACTCGTCAAACGGTTCTGTGACGCTTTTTCCCATTCGATACTTCTTCCAGAGCGTGTCATTGAAACCCACGATAGCAAATCCGAGACCAACGGCTATGATGATTTTCTTGAATGAATTGTGGCCCGGCAGAAACACTGCTACTGTGAGTATGGCAAACATTATTATCGTCATTACAAAGGTCTGATACTCTGTCGGAGGAATGTTAAGCACATGTCGGATAAATAGTCCAATTAATGCTATACCGACCATGAGCAAGAGATGTATTGCGTATTCCATAGTATTATTAAACAAACGTTCACGCTTGATATTATCTATTCAGTCAATTCTCGACTACTTGCAATGAGGTACGGCCACGGGAGGAATGGGGTGTTCCTGATTGTCCGCTGGATTATTCGGACAGAAGACGTAGAGATTAGTAGGATTACAGACATCATCTGCATCACTCAATACCGCGTCAACTCCCGAAATAACGAGACACGCTTCCGTAATACCTTTCGGGACAGCATAGGTAACCGCACCGGCACTCCCCGTGGCAACCGTGAATCCGGTAGCCCCGGCAAGAGCAGCAGCATCAATATTCCAACAAGTTTTGGTGAGGTCAAGCGTTGCGCAGTGGTCGAAGTTGTTGTCTTGGAACCAGTTTTCGAGTCCCTCAGGCGGTTCATCACCGTCGACCGGATTCAAAGCATCTTTACCGAAACCGTACGCGTCTTCACCGAGATCAACTGCGGACTCGATCTTGTCGTTGTTGGAGACGAACTCCACAGTCTCCTCCCACTTATCCGTTGCACCGTCGATGATGTCTTTTCCTTTGTTTATGATACTATCAATCGGATTGTCTGGAATCCAATCGCCAAACAGCATCGGACCCTGATTGCCAGTTCCGTGGCTACTCGTATATCCAGGGTCCGTCTTCACTAACTCGCTGTCCGTATACACGTGGCCAGAGTATACCCCATACTTTTTTACGATGGCACTTAGCTCGAGCACGTCTCACCGCTCGACGGCGAACATCTCCTCGTCCAACTGACGGCCACCCGTCCAGCACTCGCGGGCGAACCACGTGACGTACCCGACTACGAACACTGTAAGCGCAGCAGTGAGCAGCCACGCCCCGCTCGCGACCTCGAGAGTTCGAAGCTGCGAAAGACCGAACCCGGCACAACCGATCCCAAGAATACCGACCCCAATCGCGGCGACGCGGGGCCAGCCGACGGCCCGTCCGCCAACGGCGAGCCGTTCTCGGGTGCCGGCGAGAAGCAGTGTGACACCGACGACGATCAGCCACCCGATCACGAGCAGTGTCTCGAGCGCCTGTAAGCCGCCGTTGACGACGAAGAGTCCCGCGAGCACCAGCGTCGCGGCCCCACTACCGGCGAACCCGTGTCGAACGATGGTCTTCAGTCCGCTCATCGATCGACCGATTCTCCGGGTGCGAAGTTAGTGGTTCCCACTCGTCGCGCCGATCAGTCGTGACCATCACTCGAGCGCGACTGCAGTTCGGTCGCTCGTGCGACCCACGCCGATCAGTCGTCGCTCGAGGTCTCGATATCCGCCGACAGTCCCTGTGCCATCTCGATATCCTTCGAGTTGTTCAGCGTCCAGGCGGTGCGCTCGGTGACGGCCTCGATGGCTTCTCGAGCGCTGGGGTAGCCGTTGCCGGACTTCTTGACGCCGCCGAAGGGGAGCTGGACCTCCGCGCCGATACACGGCAGGTTCGCGTACGCGAGTCCGAGTTCGGCGTGATCGCGGAAGTAGTTGATCTGGCGGTAGTCCTCGGAGATGATCGCGCCCGCGAGGCCGTACGGCGTGTCGTTGTGGATCTCGACCGCGTCCTCGATGTCACCCGAGTACTCGAGTAGAGCGACGTGCGGACCGAAACACTCCTCGTTCACACACTCGAGGTCGGTCTCGTCGGCGCTGACCTCGTAGACGAACGGGCCGACCCACTGCCCGTCCTCGTGGCCGTCCGGAATCTCCTCGTCCGCGAGGTCCTCCCGGTCGACGAGTACCTCCGCACCCTCGTCTCGTGCCAGCTGGTTGTGTTGGCGGATCTTCTCGACGTGCTCGGCCTCGATGGCCGGGCCCATGAACGTCCCCTCCTCGAGCGGGTCGCCGACGGTGACGCGTTCCGCGACTTCGACGAAGCGCTCCTTGAACTCGTCGTAGACGTCCTCGTGGACGATCAGGCGCTCGCTCGAGACGCAGCGCTGGCCGGTCGTCTTGAAGCTCGACATCACCGCGGAGTGAACCGCGATGTCCAGATCCGCCTCTTCGGTCACGACGATTCCGTTCTTGCCGCCCATCTCGCATGCTGCGAGTTTGCCGGGTTGGCCGCCGACCTTGCTGGCGATCTCGTGACCCACCTCCGCGGAGCCCGTAAAGAGGACGGTGTCGACCCGATCGTCCTCGCTAATGGCCGCGCCGGCGTCGCCGAAGCCCTGTACCATGTTGAAGACGCCGTCGGGGATGCCTGCGTCGTCCATCATCTCGGCGATGATCTGGGCGCACCACGGCGTCTGCTCGGCGGGCTTCCAGACGACGGTGTTGCCCTCGACCAGGGCGATGGCCATGTGCCAGAACGGGATCGCGACCGGGAAGTTCCACGGCGTGATACAGCCGACGACGCCGCGGGGTTTGCGCCGCATGGAGGCGTCTTTGCTACCGATCTCGCTCGGAATGACGTCCCCGTGGGGGTGACGCGCGTTGCCCGCCGCCCACTCGACCATGTGGTAGGCCTCGATGACGTCCGCGCGGCCTTCGCTGATCTCCTTGCCACACTCCTTGGTGACGATTTCGGCGAGTTCGTCGGTGCGCTCGCGTAGCTCGTGATAGATGTCCCAGAGGTACTCCGCGCGGTCGATGTAGGACAGCTCGCGCCACTCTTCGGCCGCGTCCTCGGCGGCCGCGAGGGCGGCGTCGACGTCGCTCTCGGTCCCCTGCTGGAACCGTGCGAGCGTCTCGCCCGTCGCCGGATTCTCGCTCTCGAACGTTTCGTCTCCGTCACCATCGGTCCAGTCCCCGTCGATATGGTGGCCGTATACCTGCTCCGCGGTTTGTTGACTCATGAATAGCGATTGGCTCGTCGGCATCGAATAACGGGACCCGTCCATGGTCGGGGGGCAATTCGTGAAACGAGAACTATTTGCATGGGATGTACCTAGATACACCATGGCACAGAGTCGATCATCCCACGGAACGCGGATCACGCTCGAGTTGTGGCATCCGAACTGCTGGGCGATCGAGTCGACCGAGCGTGTCGGCGGGGGCATTCTGGCACACGCGATCTACACCGCACCGACCACGGAGGGGGAGTCGGTCAACGGACTGTTCACCGCGTTCGGTCAGACGACCGACGAGGTCGAGACGTTGATCGAAGAGATTCGCGAGTCGCCACTGGCGGGCGAAGTCCTCGGACTCCAGGAACGGTTCGGTCGACGACAACCGTCCACGCTCCCGGGGAACGTCGTCCGCGAATTCTTCCTCGAGTACGATCCCGCGGACATGATCTGTCCGACGTTGCTCGAGCACGGCTTCGTCCACAGCGCCCCCGTTCGAATCGAGGATGGACGGGAGTACTGGGAGGTCGGATTCGCCGGCAGTCGGGACGAGATCGAAACCGCGATCGAGCACGTCTGTGACGACGGGTGCGCCGAGGTAACGGTCGAAACCGTCACGAGTACGCCGACGGGTGAATCCGAGCGCAAACACCGCATGGACGCCCTCACGAACACCCAGCGAGAGGTGTTCAAACTCGCCCGCAAGCGGGGATACTACCAGTGGCCTCGCGGCATCTCGACCCGCGAACTCGCCGACGAACTCGACATCTCGAAGACGACGATGCTCGACCACCTGCGAAAAGCGGAATCGAAGCTACTGGATCCCGACGACATCGGTGTCGAGTAAGTTAGCCCGTGAGCACTGCTCGAAGGGCGAAGAGGGCGTTTTCTTTGCGTTCGCGGACACGACGGTAGAAGTAGGAGAGCCACTTCGGTCCGTAGGGCGCGTACTGGTAGACGTCGTACTCCGCGGCGAGTTCCCGCTGTGCGTCCTCGCGAACGCCCATGAGCAACTGGAACTCGAAGGGCGTGTCGTGCGTCTCGGAGAGCCCCTCGACGTACTCGATGACGTCCGGATCGTGGCTGCCGACGGCGATCCCGTCGTCGAACGCCTCGAAGGCAAACGCGAGTAGTTCTCGATAGGACTCGTTGACCTGTTCTTTCTTCTTGTACGAGACATCGGCCGGTTCGTCGTACGCGCCCTTGACGAAGCGTACTTTCCCGGGGACGTCGGCCAGTCGTTCGACGTCCTCGCGCGTTCGCTTCAGGTTCGCCTGCACACAGACGCCGACGTTCCCGTCCGTCTCGTGTGCGTGGTGTTCGAACGCGTCGAGCGTGACGTCGGTCGTGGTGTAGTCTTCCATATCGATCCAGACGAAGACGTCGTGTTCGACGCCCGCGGTGACGATCCGCTCGAGGTGTGTCCGGAACACGCCGTCGCCAATATCGAGGCCGATCTGTGACGGTTTGACCGAGACACAGCAGTCGAGATCGGCGTCGTCGATCGCTTCGATGAGTTCGATGTACGTATCCGCGTCGGCAGTCGCTTCCGACGGCTCGTCGTAATGTTCACCGAGCAGATTGAGAATGCCGTTGATACCGTCTTCGTTGAGTGACTTGACGTGCGATAGTGCCCCGGACGGTTCTTCGGCAGCGACGAAATTTCTCGCAATCGGAAGGAGCATTGTCGGTGGATTAGATCGACAAAGCCTAAACGGCCACCCGACCATAGTCGGGGGTGAAACCCGCCGCGAATGTCGGAATTTCGCACTTCTTCGATCACCTAACTGGTTTCTGTCCATGGTCGGGTGTGGTATTACCGGGGAAAAATTCGAACCCAAGATCACAGCTATGACGGTTGATGACACATCACTTCGAAATCGACGAGAGATACTGACATACGGGGGTGCCTTGGGCGTTGCAGGGTTGGCCGGCTGTATCGGAACGACCGACGAGAGCGAGGGCAGCGAGGACGCGTACACGATCGGGATGATCGACTCGCGGTCCGGGTCGCTCGCGGACTTCGGGGAACGCAATCAGAAGGCCAAGGAAATCGCGCTGGCGGACGTCAACGAGATCGGGGTCAAAGACAAGGACCTCGAGATTCTCGTCGAGGACTCCGAAGGTGACATTCAGCAGGGCGTGTCGGCGGCACAGAAGCTGGTCAATCAGGACGGCGTTCCGTTCATCATCGGGGCGGTCGGATCGGGTGTGTCGATGGCCATCTACGAGAGCGTCATCCAGGGGACCGACACCGTCCAGTTGAGCCAGAACTCCACTGGACTCGGACTGACGGACTTCCCGGGGCTCCTCCGGATGTCGCCCAGCGGACGGACGCAGTCGATCGCGCTGGCGGACATCATCAGCGAGGACGGCTACGACGAAGTCGCGGTCACCTACATCAACGACGACTTCGGGGAGAGTCTGTACGATGCGTTCGCAGAAGCCTACGACGGCGAGGTCGTCTACGAGAGCGCCCACGACGGCGAAAAATCGTCGTACTCCAGTCTCGTCTCTCAGATGGACGGCTCCGGTGCGGACGCGTGGCTCTGTATCACCTACCAGACGGAATTCGCGACGATGGTCACCAACATGTACGAGGGCGGGTACGAGGCCCAGCTGTACGGGGCCGACTCCAACCGCGGTGACTCCGTCCTTGAGGGGACGCCCGAAGGGAGCATGGACGGCATGAAGGTCGTCGAACCGGCGGCTCCGGAGGAGCAGGACAACTACAAGGCGTTCGCCGCCGCCTTCGAGGACGAGCACGGCGAAGCGCCGACGGCCTGGTCGGCGTTCGCGTACGACTGCGTGATCACTGCCGCACTGTCGATCCAGGCCGCCGACGAGTTCACGGGGGCGGCACTCCAGGAGACCGTCCGCGACGTCACTCGCCCCGAGGGCGAGGCGGTCTTCACGTACGAGGAAGCCCATTCGATTCTCTCGGACGGCGGCTCGCCGTCGGATATCGATTACCAGGGGGTCAGCGGCCCGATCGACTTCGACGAGAACGGCGATCCGCGAGGCAGTCTCAAGGTGATCGAAGTTCAGGACCACGCGTACGTCTCGATCGGGTCCCGACAGTCGTAATCGGCTCTGACAATGTCTATTATAGAATACGCCGCGAACGGGCTGGTATATAGTAGCATCATCGTTCTCGGGAGCATCGGCCTTTCGTTGATCTACAGCATCGCCGGCTTCGCGAACTTCGCGCACGGTGATACGATGACCGTCGGCGCATATGCGACGCTGGTCGCGTTCGGTGCGATCGGCGGTATCGGCTTCAGCATCCTGAGTCTCCCGATCGGGTTTTTCGTCGCGTTGCTCGTCGGACTCGCCGTCGCCGCCGCCGTCGCGATCGTCACGGAGAAAATCGTCTACGACCCGCTCGACATCGGCTCGATCGGGATGCTGATCACGTCGATCGGGGTCGCGTTCGTCTATCGCGCCGTGATTCGACTCGGATTCGGCGCTGATACGGCACAGTACGACATCGCGACGCTCCGACCGATCGAAGCGCTGCTGCCCTACGGCGTCCGGATGACCGAACACGACGTCGCGATCGTCATCTCCGCAGCCGTGCTCGTGGGCAGCCTCCACGTCCTGTTGCAACACACTGATCTCGGGCGCAAGATGCGCGCGATGGCCGACAATCCCGATCTGGCCCGCGCCAGCGGCATTCGAACCGACCGCATCAAACGCTGGTCGTGGATCATCGGTGCGGGGCTCGCGGGCGCCGGCGGCGGGTTCCTCGGACTGTTCAACTCCCTCGAGCCCCGGATGGGGTTTAACGTGCTGCTGGTCATCTTCGCCGCAGTGATCCTCGGCGGGATCGGTTCCGTCTACGGCGCGATGCTCGGTGGCTTCCTCATCGGGATGGTCGTCGAACTGATGCCGCTCCTGTCGGATATCGGAATTCCGATCGGCATCGAGTACGCGAACGCGGTCGCGTTCCTCATCATGGTCGCCGTACTGCTCTTGCGACCGACCGGGATCGCCGGCGAAGCCATCGGCGAGGAGGGGGTGTGAGATGGGCGTTCCCTCCGACCCCCGCGGCTACTGGGACGATCTGACGGTCACGGAGCGAGGCGTCACGGCTGCGCTCGGAGCGATCGTGCTGGCGCTCGTGTTCGCGCTGCTTACCGGCCTCCTCAGCGCGTCGTATTTCCTCTTCCTGTTCGGACTGGCGGGGATGTACGCGCTCCTCTCGTTCGGGCTGAACTCCCAGTGGGGGTTTACGGGATTGATCAATTTCAGCGTCGCCGCCTTCTTCGGGCTCGGTGCCTACGGCGCAGCGCTGATGACTGCGAGCAACTCGCCGTTGCCGAGGGAATTCAACCCCATCTTCGGCCTGCTCCTCGGTCTGGTTCTCGCGGCAGTGGTCGCGGTTGCGATCGGGATTCCGACGCTGCGACTCCGTTCGGACTACCTCGCTATCGCGACCCTCGGCCTCGCGGAAGTCGTCCGGCTGTTCATGGTCAACGAACGGCAGTGGACCAACGGGGGGCAAGGGCTTCGCGGAATCCCGACCTTCTTCGAGGAGTGGCCGGTACTGGGAACGTTCCCCGACGTGATGCCGGCCCTCGAGATCCGGTTGCTCCCCGGATCGCCAGTCGTCCTCGGGTTCGCGTTCTGGCAACAGCTGCTCAACGTGCTCCTCCTGCTCATCTTCCTCGGTGCATCTTTCGCCGTTCTCCGACGGGCCCAGCGGTCGCCGTGGGGTCGACTCCTCCGGACGATCCGATCCGACGAAGACCTCGCGAAGGCGCTGGGGAAGAACACTTACTCGTACAAGATGCAGTCGTTCGTTCTCGGCAGCCTTATCATGGCGCTCGCGGGTGTCTTCTTCGCCCACCTGAACCTCGTGGTGACGCCGGACCAACTCGACCCGATCACGACGTTCTACGTGTGGGTCGCGGTGATCCTCGGCGGAAGCGGTTCGAACCGCGGGGCCTTGCTCGGCGGCTTCGTCGTCGTGGCCATTCGGGAGGGGTCCCGATTCGTCAACGACATCGGGTGGCTACCGATCGGCGGCGCACCTTTCCGACTGCTCACGATCGGGCTCCTGATCATCCTCGTCATGCGGTTCCGGCCACAGGGAATCCTCCCGCCACAGCGGGAGTTGATCTGGCCGAGCGCGGTCGACAATGCTGCGCCATCGCGCCCAGAACAGGGCGTCCGCGACGTGAAAGCAGGTGAGAAGAATGAGTGACGTGATCGAAGAGACGAAATCGACCGAACAGACGGACGCGAGTACGGCTCAGACGAACGCCGACATGTCGAAAGACGACGTCGTCCTTCGTGTCGAGGACCTCCAGAAATCGTTCGGGGCGCTCATCGCGACCGACCACGCCACCTTCGAGGTCGAACGTGGGACCATCACGGGCCTCATCGGCCCGAACGGTGCCGGGAAATCGACCCTGTTCAACCTCGTCTCCGGCTTCTACGAGCCTGACGGCGGCACCGTCACGGTCAACGGGACGGACGTCACCGGCAAGGAACCCTACGAGGTCGCCGAACACGGTCTCATCCGGACGTTCCAGACGCCACGGAAACTCGAGGGGATGACCGTCCGCGAGGCGATGCTCGTCGGCCCGCGGAAACAGCCCGGCGAGTCGTTCATCAAACTGTTCACCGATCCCGGGACCGTCGCCGAACACGAGAAAAAGAACCTCGCGGACGTCGAACAAATCCTCGAGGAGTTCGAGATCGACCATCTCGCGACCCAGCCCGCGACGGACATCTCCGGCGGGCAGATGAAACTCGTCGAGCTGGCTCGTGCGATGCTCGCCGAACCGGAGGTGCTCCTGCTCGACGAGCCGGTTGCGGGCGTCAATCCGACGCTCAGGAACAAACTCGCCGACCAGATCCGTCGGCTCAACGAGCAGGGAACGACCTGCTTGCTCATCGAACACGACATGGAGTTCGTGATGAGTCTCGCCGATCCGGTCGTCGTCCTCGATCGGGGGAGCGTCCTCACCGAGGGGACACCGGCGGAGATCCAGTCGGACGACCAGGTCATCGACGCCTATCTCGGGGGTGGTGGCGCATGAGTGGCGATCACGTCCTCGCACTCGACGCCGTCGACAGCGGCTACGGCGAGGTGCAAGTGCTCGACGACTGCACGCTTCACCTCGACGAGGGTGAGATCGTCTGCCTGATCGGTCCGAACGGTGCCGGGAAGTCGACGGTACTCAAGACCGCGTTCGGCATGCTGACGCCGTGGGAGGGTGCAGTGACCTACCACGATCGGGACATCGGCGGCATGGCCCCCGAAGATATCGTCCGCGAGGGGATCGGCTTCGTACCCCAGACGGAGAACGTCTTCGGCTCGCTCACCATCGAGGAGAACCTGCGGATGGGCGGCGTCGCCCGCGACGACGACCTCGAGCCCGTCCTCGAGACGCTGTACGATCGGTTCCCGCTGCTCGAGGAGAAGCGAACGGCGAAGGCGCAGAACCTGTCGGGCGGGCAGCGACAGGTGCTCGCACTCGCCCGAGCGCTGGTGATGGAACCGGACGTGCTCCTGATCGACGAACCCTCCGCGGGACTGGCTCCGAACACCGCCGACGGCGTGTTCGCCGACGTGCAGGAGGTCAACGCGATGGATACGGCGATCCTGATGGTCGAACAGAACGCCAAGAAGGGGCTGGGGATCTCCGATCGGGGCTACGTCCTCGATCAGGGGACGGTGCGATTCGAGGACGAAGCGGACGAGCTGCTGGACAACGAGGAAGTGTCCAAACTGTACCTCGGCGGCTGAGGACAGGCCCCGACGGCGATTCCTCGCGGTCGGTGCTCGAGCCGCGATCGTTGCTGTCGTTCGCTTTTCGACACAAACCGACGGATGCTTCTCGCCGTTGCTGTTTCCGTTCGACGGCAACCACTCGAGGCTATCTGCCGGGTTCGAGCGACTGCATTCGAGACTGTCGATGTCGTCTCGAATGACGGCTCGAGCGAGCCGCCGGAAAATGGGACAGCGCCGACGAGCTATGGAATGGTTGACAGTCTGCACCGGTCGTCGGCTGGTATCGTGATCGGGTTTCGGTACGGTACTTAGTCGGCTCCGGAGCACTCGCCCCAGCCACAGGACGGACAGTGAAGCCGGCCGATGCCGGCGACCAGTTCCGTCTCGCACTTGAGACACAGTGGCGCACTGTACGGCGACGTGCCGGCTTGTGTTTCGATTGTGGATTGGTGATTCATGTGTATCGCGATCGTTCGGAGACCGCTATCTGGAGACTCGTGAGCGACGTGCCTATAGAGCGGCCCGACCATGGGACCATTGCTCGGGGACGGTCGCGATCGAGGCCCTATCGTCCTGAAGCCGCTGTTTCGGTCCCGTTTTGGCCACCGCCCGACCATGGTCAGGTCTGCCTTGATATGTTATCCTTCCAGTCTGACAGTATGAAGCGACTGCGAACAGCGGTCCCAGCGCCGATACGCCGAAACTACGCGCTCAAATTCGGCATCGCGTTGCTGGTACTCGGCGTGTCGGTCGGGATAATCGGGTACGGGGGGACGGTTCTCATCCAGGACGATATCGAACAACGGGTCACGGAGGATTCGGGCACGGTCGCCGCCCAGGAAGCGGAGAAACTCGAGACCTGGAACGAGAAAAACCAGCTCACGGCCACCATGCTATCCCGGTCCGGTCCGGTTACGAGCGGCAACGAGGCGGTGATCGACGACTACCTCTCACAGCGGGTCCTCGAGTTGCCGATCGGCTCGCAGGCGATCCATTACGTCGACGTCGAGGAGGGACGGATCGTCGCGAGTTCGGCCGACGACGCGACCGGTCGTTCGCTCGCCGGTGTCGATGAACCGTGGACGGAAACCGCCTCGAGTCCGAGCGCCGACGTCGCAGTCTCGACGGCCTACGAGGACCAATTTACCGGCGAATCGTTGCCGATGATCGCGTACACGACACAGGTTAACGGCGATTCGGGCCACGCGATCGTCTACACGGTCAACTTGCACTCCTACGCCGCGAACCTCCAGCAGAGCGAGGAGGGGTCGGTCGTGCTCGTCGCCGACGGTGAGGACCGCATCATTGCCGACGGCTCCAATGCGAACCTGCTCGAGCAGTACGACACCGCAGCGCCCCTCGACCGGGCGCGGAGCGGTGGACCGACGAACCCGGGGGCGATGACCGTCGCGCCGGACGACCTTCTCGGCTCGACCGCCTACCCGGTTTCCACCGACGAGGACCACGTCGTCGGGTATGCGCAGGTCCGGAACAGCGACTGGGTCGTCCTCTCGCATACTCCCGAGAGCACGGCCTACGGTTTCGTCTCCCAGGTTCGAACGTACGGGCTGTACGCGACGTTCGCCGGCGTCTTGTTGATCGGCGCGGTCGGTGCCGTCCTCGGACGGAACACCGCCGTCTCGATCGACCGACTCACGGACAAGACCGACCGCATGAAAGACGGCGATCTCGAGGTCGAGTTCGATACGACACGGATCGACAACATCGGCCGGCTCTACGACGGGTTCGCCAGCATGCGCGACTCGTTGAAGACGCAGATACAGGAGGCGAAAGCGGCTCGCGAAGAAGCCGAGCAGGCACGGACCGAGACGGAGCGGATCAATCGGCACCTCGAGGAGAAAGCCGACGAGTATCGGGTGATCATGCGTGCGTGCGCCGACGGCGATCTCACGGCACGGATGGACGCCGAGAGCGAGAACGAAGCGATGCGCGAGATCGCGACGGAGTTCAACGAGATGGTCGACGAACTCGAGACGACGGTCGCTCGAGTGTCGGCCTTCGCGAACGAGGTGGCCGTCGCGACGGAGCAGGTCACCGCGAGTTCCGAGGAGGTCCAGTCCGCGTCGAAACAGGTCTCCGAGTCCGTCCAGGAGATCGCCGACGGGGCCGATACGCAACACGAACGGTTCCAGCGGGCCTCGACGGAGATCGAGGGCCTCTCGACGACGACCGAGGAGATCGCGGCCTCGTCGAACGAGGTCGCCGATATCGCCGAACGGACGGCGGAAACGGGCGTCGACGGGAAAGCCTCGGCACAGGAAGCGGTCGCGGGACTGAACCGGATCGAACGCGACTCCAGCGAGGCCGTCGCCGAGATAGAGGCGCTCGAGTCGGAGATGGCTCAGGTCGACGAGCTCGTCGAGTTCATCTCGGAGGTCGCGGAGGAGACCAACCTCCTGGCGCTGAACGCGAACATCGAGGCGTCCCGCGACGGTACCGATAGCGAGGGATTCTCGGTCGTCGCAAACGAGGTGAAAGAGCTCTCGGCGAAGACCAAGGAGACCGCCGACGACATCGAGGATCGCCTCGAGCGCATCCAGACCCAGACCGAGCAGGCGGTCGATGTCGTCACGACGACCCGGGAACGGGTCGCCGAGAATCGGGACGTGATCGAGGGGACGGTCGAGTCGCTCGAGGAGATCGCCGACTACGCACAGGAGACGAATACGGGCGTGCAGGAGATTTCGGCGGCCACCGAGGAACAGGCGGCCTCGACGGAAACGGTCGTGACGATCGTCGACGAAGCGGCGACGATCTCGGCGGAAACGACCGCGGAGACCGAAACCGTCGCCGCCGCGGCCGAAGAGCAGACGACCGCGCTCTCGGAGGTCACGACGAGCGCATCCGACCTCGCGACGCAGGCCAGCCGGCTGTCCGAGACGCTCGACCGGTTCGAACTCGACGAATCGATACAACGACAGTTCGAACCCAGTCGTTCGTCAGCCGAGACGAGCGACGACGCTGCCGACCCGCCGGCACCGGTCGGGACAGGCGAGGCACCGTCCGGCGATCCCGATAGCGATCGACCGGTGGGATTCGAACCGGACGGTGACGAAGGCACGGAGGCGGACGACGAACCGGACGGTGACGAAGGCACGGAGGCGGACGACGAACCGGACGGTGACGAAGGCACGGAGGCGGACGACGAACCGAACGAAAACGACGTATTCAGATTCGGAGCCGATTCGACGCAGACGGAGGGCCACGATGGGGACTAACGATCGACGCGAGGGCGACGGACGGAATCGAACGGAAGATACGAGCGGGAACGATGGCGAGCCACCTCGTCCCCCATCCGAACGCACCACGTGCGACGGTTCGACGGAACGGTCCCAGCCGTCCCTGACCCGCCGCGGCGCGCTCTCGCTTGGGGCCGCGGGTCTCGCCGGGACGGCCGGCTGTCTGGGGAGTGGGACGATTCCCGGATTCGGCAGCGAGGACCACGGGTCCTACACCATCGGGATGGTGAACTCGGAATCGGGGACGCTCGCCGCGTTCGGTCGTCGGAACGAACGTGGATTGCGGAGTGCGCTCACCGCGATCAACGCGGCCGGTATCGGGCCATCGAACGAACCGCTCGTCGTCGAGGTCGAAAACGACAGGAGCAGTGAGACTGGCGGCGTCGACGCGGCCCGACGGCTGGTCGAGCAGGTCGAGGTTCCGGTTCTCGTCGGGACCGTCGGCTCCGGAATCACGGAGCGCATTCATCAGGACGTCGTCTCGGGGACCGACGTCGTCCAGATCAGCCAGAACAGCACCAGTAGCTCCCTCTCGGACTATCCCGACCTCTTGCGGACCGCGCCGAGCAGCAATACCTTGGGCGCCGCGCTGGCGAATCAAGTCAGCGAGGACGGTCACGAGACGGTTGCGCTCACGTGGATCGACAACGCGTACGGGAAGGCGCTCTCGGAAGTCTTCGTCGACGCCTTCGATGGAACTGTCGCGTCGAACGACCCCCACCCCGCCGGCGGGTCGTCGTTCGAGTCGGAGCTGTCGTCGATGGCCGACACCGATGCGACCGCCTGGGTCTTCCTCACGTACGCCGACGAGTTCACCGTGATGATAACCGAAGCCTACGAACAGAACTATCACGAGGCGGTCGACTACTACGGCGCGGAGAGTACGATCGCGGAGGAGATCCTCGCGGGAACGCCGGAGGGGAGCCAGGAAGGGCTCACGGGGATCACCGAGAGCGCACCCGTCGATCAGGAGAACTATCAGCAGTTCCGTGACGAGTATCGCTCCATCTGGGGGATGGACCCCACCGTCTGGGCGGCCTACACGTACGATGCGGTGGTGCTCTCGGCGATCGCCCTCGAGGCTGCCGAGACGGCTACCGGGAGCGCGATCGGAGACATCGTCCGAGAAATCACGGTCGAACCCGGTGACACGGTTACCTCGTTTCAGGAGGCGAAAGCGGCGTTGGCCGACGGTGGCCCCGAAGACATCAACTACGACGGCGTCAGCGGCCCGCTCGCACTCGACGAGAACGGCGATCCGAAGGGGTTCTATCAGGTCTTCGAAGTCGTCGATCACGACTACGAGTTCGGATCGTTCATCTCCGGGTGAGACACGAGGGAATCACCAGCCGCTGTCCGAACAGTCCGCCGTCGGGAGCGGATATAACGCCCCCCCTCAGTCGTCGTCCATCGGCGCACTCACGGGTTCGACGCGCTCGCCGCGGGGTCCCTCGAGGTCGACCTTCGGGAGCAGGTCTCGCAGATACCGACCGGTGTGAGAGTCCTCGAGACGGGCGACGGCCTCCGGCGTGCCGGTGGCGACGATCTCGCCGCCGTTCTCGCCGCCTTCGGGGCCGAGGTCGATGATGTGGTCGGCGTTTTTCACGAGGTCGAGTTCGTGCTCGATGACGACGACGGTGTTGCCGTTGTCGGTCAGCCGGTGGAGGACGTCGATGAGTTTGCGCTCGTCCGCCGAGTGCAGTCCCGTAGTGGGTTCGTCGAGCAGGTAGAGCGTCTCGCCGGAGTCCTTCTTGCCGAGTTCCTCGGCGAGTTTGATCCGCTGGGCCTCACCGCCGGAGAGGGTGGTCGAGGGCTGGCCGAGTTTCATGTAGTCGAGTCCGACGTCTTTCAGCAGCTTCAGTCGGCGGCGAATCTGGCTCGAGGACTCGAAGAACTCGTAGGCCTCCTCGACCGACATCTCGAGGACGTCGGCGATGGTCTTGCCCTTGTAGGTGACGTCGAGCGTAGCGTCGTTGTAGCGAGCGCCGTCGCACTCCTCGCAGGGGACGTAGACGTCGCTCAGGAAGTTCATCTCGATCTTCACCGTTCCCTGCCCGCCGCACTCCTCGCAGCGGCCGCCCTTGACGTTGAACGAGAACCGCCCCTTCTCGTAGCCGCGCTGTTTCGCGAGCTTCGTCGAGGCGAACAGCTCCCGGATGTAGTCGAAGACGCTGGTGTAGGTCGCGGGATTGGAGCGGGGCGTCCGGCCGATCGGCGACTGGTCGATCAGTCGGACCGTCTCGATCTGGTCGAGTCCCTCGAGGGCGTCGTGGTCGCCCGGAATCACGCTCGTGTTGTCGTTCATCTCTCGAGCGAGACCCTTGTAGAAGACCTCGTGCATCAGCGTGGACTTCCCGGAACCCGAGACCCCGGTGATCGCCGTAAAGCAGCCGATCGGGATGTCGACGTCGAGGTCCGACAGGTTGTGCTGGCGCGCTCCGCGGATCGTCAGCGCGCCCGCCGGGTCCCGTCGCTCGTCGGGGACCGGAATCTGCCGGCGGCCGGAGAGGTAGTCGCCGGTGACGGACCCCTCCGTTTCCATGACCTCCTCGACGGAGCCGTTGGCGACGACCTCGCCGCCGCGCTTGCCGGGACCGGGACCCATGTCGATGACGTTGTCCGCCCGACGCATCGTCTCCTCGTCGTGTTCGACGACGAGCAGGGTGTTCCCGAGGTCGCGCAGTTCCTCGAGCGTGTCCAGCAGCCGATCGTTGTCCCGCTGGTGGAGCCCGATCGAGGGCTCGTCGAGCACGTAGAGGACGCCGACCAGCCCGGAGCCGATCTGCGTGGCGAGCCGGATGCGCTGGCTCTCGCCGCCCGACAGCGTCGAGGCCTCGCGGTCGAGCGTGATGTAGTCGAGGCCGACCTCGCACATGAACCCGAGCCGGGCGCGGATCTCTTTGAGGATCTCCTCGGCGATCACCTTCTCGCGCTCGGTGAGGTCCGCTTCCATCGATTCGAAGTGGTCGCGGGCGTCCCCGATGCTCATCGCGTTGATCTCGGTGATCGAGGCGTCGTCGACCAGTACGGCGCGGCTCGCGGGCTTCAGCCGGGTGCCGTCACAGGCCGGACACTCCGTGACCGACATGTAGTCCTCGATGTGCTCCCGCGTCGAATCGGAGTCGGTCTCGAGGTACCGTCGCTCGAGGTTCGGAATGACGCCCTCGAAGCGCTTTCGCTTCCGACGAGTGCCGTTCTTGGTGTGGCGTTTGAACAGGACCTGCCCGTCGGTGCCGTAGAGGAACGCCTGCCGGACGTCTTCGTCGAGCGCCTCGAAGGGGGTCGACAGCGAGACGCCGAAGTGTTCCGCGACGGCGTCGAGGCGGGTCTGATAGTACGAGCGGTTGTAACTCCAGGGCTCGAAGACGTGCTTGAGCGGTTTGGACTCGTCCTGGAGGACGAGGTCCTCGTCGACCTCCTTGGTCTCGCCGAGGCCCTCACACTCCGGACAGGCACCGTGGGGCGAGTTGAACGAGAACGAGCGGGTCTCGATCTCGGGGATGTCGATCCCGCAGTGCGTACAGGCGAGGTCCTTCGAGAACTCGACCACGAAGCGGTCGTTCTCCTCGGTCTCCTCGCCGAGCGCACCGGTCCGGCGGGCTTCCTCGCCGAGGTCTGCGGCAACTTCCTCCGAGGCGTCCGGGAGGATGACCTTCAGGACGCCCTCGGCCTCGTCGAGCGCCGTCTCGACGCTGTCGATGATGCGCGGGCGGTCTTTCGCCGAGACCTTCACGCGGTCGACGATCACGTCGACGGTGTGATCGAAGTTCTCGTCGAGGTCGGGGTCGTCGAGCGTGAGATCGTGTTCCTCGCCGTCGATCTCGACCCGGGCGTACCCCTCCGAGACGAGTTCCTCGAAGAGGTCCTCGAAGGCCCCCTTCTGGTCGCGGACGACCGGCGCGGCGAGTTTGACCTTCGTGTCCACGGGGAGCTCGAGGATGCGCTCGACCATGTTCTGGGCCGACTGTTCGCCGACCTCGCGACCGCACTCGGGACAGTGGGGTGTGCCGACGCGGGCGTAGAGCAGTCGCAGGTAGTCGTGTAGTTCGGTGACCGTCCCGACCGTCGATCGGGGATTGTTCGCGGCGTTCTTCTGGTCGATCGAGATCGCCGGCGAGAGACCCTCGACGGTTTCGACCTGCGGCTTGTCCATCTGTCCGAGGAAGTTTCGGGCGTACGCCGAGAGGCTCTCGATGTACCGGCGCTGGCCCTCGGCGTAGACCGTCTCGAACGCGAGCGAGGACTTGCCCGACCCCGAGAGGCCGGTGACGACAGTGAACGCCTCGCGGGGGATCGTCACGTCGATGTCCTTGAGGTTGTGTTCCTCCGCACCGCGGACGTCGATGTACTCCTTGCTCATCGTTCGATCGCACGTAGAGACTGTCTCTCCTGTCGACGCGGTTCCAGATTCATTGTATCTGAGTCAGTGGCCGGAAGGACTTAACGAGTCTGAAAGGCCAATGGAATGTTACCAGTTACCAACCCGTGTCGTCCCGTCTCCGACGCGGTCCTCGAGCGCTCGAGTCCGGTCCGAACCTCGAGTCGACTCCGACCAGTCGTCCGCTGAACGTTCACGCGCCGTCGCACCGACTGCGCGACCCTTGTTTCCAGCTAAGAGCGAGCAATACGGAAGGCCGAACGCTCAGTACAGGTGGCGGCCTCGTCATTCACCTCTGCGTCGCTGTGATGATCCGGGTGAACGATCACGCTATCCGTTAGTCCGAAAATAGACGTACCGGTTGGGCCACTTTTTGGGGTGGTATCCACCTGTACTTAGCGGTACTACAACCAGTCATCCGAGAGTTCGTCTTGGTATTTTATCATCATCTCCAAGACCGGTCTGATTTCGTCAAATTCCGGTCCCTTCGTCACCTCGTGATTTTCTCTGTCCCAGTTGACGAATCCATAATCTTCCAACAGTGGAAGATGTGTGTGCTTCATCTCGATACGCAAGTTCGACAACTCCTTCTCGGTCGTATCCACAGCGCCAGTATACACTTTCGACTCATCTTCCGGATTATGCTCCAACATGTGTATTAATAATCGCCGTCGTTGGACATTCGAAACTGCTTGAAAGAACCTGTCCACGGTTGACATTATATACGAGATGTACCGTGAGAAGTTATAAGCGCAACATTTTCACGCAAATAGTTTTTATGAGTAAGTGAGTGACACGCTGCCGAACGCGTTCAGGGTGTGGATCTACCGAACGGCTGGGTCATTGGCTGTGGTGCGAAACGAACGGCGTCGTCGTGCTGCACTCCTCCGCTGTCGTCAGCATGCCGGTTTTAACAGTAATCGGAGCGATCGAGTGCCTCCGGTAACTGCTTCACCTGTACTGAACGATTCGTCGGGTCCGATCGCGACTACGCTCGAGGCTGCGTGCGCGGCCCCGATGACCAACGCCCGGACCAAAGTGACTTCGGCCGGCAGCCCCAAGGACGACCATGAGCGAGGACGCCGCGGACGCACTCGCGGTCGGCGAATTCGTCGAGTACTGTCGCACGCAGGCCGGGCTGCTGTCGGGACGGGTCGAGACGATGGCAGCGGAGGCTGACGATCTCCTCGACGAAATCGATCGGGAGATGGCCGAAATCCGATCGCGCCTCGAGGCGCTCCCGGACGAGGTGGCGGGTCCCGAAACCCCGTCGACCGCCGACGTGCCGGACGCGAGCGAGGTCGATGTCGCGGCGATCGAGGAGCTACAGGCGGAACTCGAGGAGAAACAGCTGCTCGTCGAGGCCAAGCAGGCGCGGATGCAGGCCTTTCAGGACCTGGCCGCCGGCTATACCGAGCTCGCCGAGGAACTCGCGTCCGATGTCGACGACGGACAGACGGCGCTGACTCGCGTCGTCGAGTTCGAGGCCGACACGGACGCGCCGGTGTACTTCGACGAGCGGCAGACGATGGTCGAGGCCGCGGCCGAGTCGGTCGATTCGAGGGACGAATAGCGGTCGAGCGCACCGACAACGAGGCGTCGCTCGTGGGGGTGTTCCGCGGACCTGCACCCCTGATAGTGATACTCACCCGAACCTTCATTGGAGATCGTGTTATAGTGTCAACACATGCCGATCGACTACAGCGAGCGCGAGAAATCGTACGAACTCTACCGAAAGGGCAAACAGGAGGGCACGTGGGACCCCGACGAGTACGACCTCGAGGGGGATCGAGCCGACTGGCAGCAGTTCTCCGAGGACGAGCAACACCGATTCCTCGCGACGTGTTCGGGATTTTACGACGGCGAAGAGGACGTCACGCGGACGCTCGCGCCGTACATGATGGCGCTGGACGCGCTGCCGAACGAGGAGATGCCGTTCGACACGGTCCAGGAAGAGATGTACCTGGCCCAGCAGGTCTACGAGGAGGCCAAGCACACCGACTTCTTCAGCCGCTACTTCGAGGCCGTCTTCGGCACGCAGGAGACGGCACCGTACCGCGAGGGCGGCTATCAGGAGCAGGGGTACAGTACGGACGATCTCTACGACACTGCGGACGAGCTACGAGCGGCGATCGACAGCGGCGATCGGACCGAACTCGTCTACGCGCTCGGCGAAGCCTACCTGAACTACATGGGTATCGTCGAGGCGCAACTCGCCCGCGGCGGCTACCTCAGCTTCGACCAGATGATCGAACTGAAGGCCGAGGAGATGAGGCGAGACGTCGTCCTCGAGTCGTTCCAGGATGCCATCGGCAAGGTCCGTCAGGACGAGACGCGCCATATCGAAAACGGGCGCTGGGTGATGCGCAAACTGGCCGACGCCGAACCCGACATCGTCGCGGACATCTACGAGCCACGCATCGAGGAGTACGTCGAGAACCGGCTGCTCGCGGATCCGCTCTACGACGACCAGCCGTTCGACGGCTACGACCAGCGGGCGATCGGCAACCGGGTCACCCAGTTCCTGCAGGACACCGTCGACTACATCGGTGCCGACCGGTTCGAGCGCTACGGCGACGTTCGGGCCACCCTCGAGGAACGACAGGCCGCCGACTGACGCGGCCGCGCTCGACGCCCTCGGTTCCACCCTCTACAGCGACTCGAGCAGCGCGTCCACGTCGTCCCGTCTGTTGAACGCGTGGATCGCGCCCGGAGCCGATACCGGTCGAACGACGACCCCCCGGTCGTCGATTCGCGTCGGCAGCTCGACCTCCGGGAGCGCGAATTTGGCGCTGGTCCTCGTCCGCTTCCCGACCGGTGGTAACAGGGGTGGGTGCTTATACCGGCTCGGCTGTCACGTTCACCCGATGGTGTCCACTCGGGTTCCGTCGATCGCGTTCGATGCCGGCGATCCGGCCACGACGGTCGCAATCGGGCGGCTGTTCGCATATCTCGCGATGGGCGTCGCAGCCGTCGTGTTGCTCTACTACGCGACGATTTACGTCCGCGAGGTCCTGGCAGTCGAGGCTGGCACCGAGCAGTGGTACCTCCTGATCGGGATCGGTGCGGCGGTCGTCTACGCCGCCGCCGGCGTCGGCTCACTGCTGCTCGAGCCGGACTGGATCGGCCGGTTCGCCGACGGCGCGATCCTCTTTTTCATCCTCTTTCTCGCGCTGTCGATCCGCGCGATGTACCACGAGCAGCCGACCGCGGGCGATCGGACCCGGCTGTTGCCCACGTGGGCGGATTACGTCGTCATCGGCGGTTTCGTCGTCGCCTGGTGGGGTACGTTTCTGGTCGAGAGCTCCTCGACCAGACCGGTCGTCGCGATCGGCTGGGTCGTCACCTCTGCGTGGGCGGTGCTCTACGCCGTCCGCGCCGTCCGCGTCCACGAGGGAACGACGTTCGCTGCGCTGACCCGCCACCTGCTGCCGGCGATCGTCTGCGTCACCGCCGTCGTGTTCGTCGATCTGGTGACGAGCTACGCGAACGGGTACGGTGCGCTCGCCGACGCCGCCTGGATCGTCGGAACGACGCTGGTCGCTGCGTTCCTGTTCGACACCGCCGTCGCGATCCGCCAGCAGGGCGGCGAACTCGAGCGGCTCTACGACTGGACCACTTGGCGAGAACAGTCGTTCGACGACGGCACCCTCGAGTAGGACGGCCGCGAGCGGGGGGCACGTCGTCCCGGTGTGACTGCGGGATGTGTTCCTCGCGCTTCGCACGGGGTCGGCTCCGTCCCGGGTGCTGGCTCTCGCGCCACACCGACGCCGCGGCTCGCTCGAGGTCGTGCCCGTCACCGATCGCGGAACCACCGGTTCGAGGCGTTAGCGCTCGCCGCGAAGAACGTCCTCGTTGTCGACCCGCTCGAGCATGTCTTCGGTGACGGCGTAGTCCTCTTCGTCTTCCCGCTCCTTGCCGAGCGACACGAGTAGCTGTTCCGCGAGGCTGGGCTCTAGATCGACGGCGGCCCTGTCGTTCTCGACCTTCGCGACGATTCCGAGCTGTTTCCCCTCCGTGTCGACGACCGTCTTGCCGACGTCGTCGTCGGTCAGTGGTGCAGTCGTCGTCGGTTCTTCCACGACATATCGGGTAACCGATCGGCCGTCCCGTGCCTGCGTCGTCGCGTCGTGCGGCGGTCGTGTGTCGGTCGACCGATCGATCCGCGTCGGCTGCACACGCGCCCCCGGACTATTTGCCGCTGGCGGTCGACGGTACAGCCGACGGGTCCGACCGTGTGACTCTCACCACTACCATGACACAGACACTCGAGATCAGCGACGACCTGATGGACCGACTCGACAGCCACCGCGAGGAGGGCCAGTCACCCGAGGAACTCATCGAGGAACTGGTCTCGATGTACGAGACGGAAGGGGCGTTCCTGCAGGAAGGCTACTCCGAGTAACCCGCGTACGGGGCTCGGGAACCGCGTCGTCGCCGGCCGATTCGCGCCGCGAGTCCCGGCGTCCGCGCCGGAGCGGTGCGGGTCGCGATCGATTGCGAACCGACCACGGTTCACTGACTGTGTGTGATGATGACACTCAAGTAGCTGCTCCCCGTACCGATCGGTATGCACCTGCTGGTCGCGCTCGACGACTCGGAGCCGGGGTGGGCGGCGCTCGAGTTCGCGTGCACGGAACATCCCGACGACGAACTCACGGTCGTCCACGCCGTCGACCCGACCGACAGCGGCTACGGGGAGGTAGCGCACCTCGGACCGAGCGGGTTGCTCGAGCGCCAACGGGAAGCGGCCGAGGAACTGCTCGCGGCGGCCGAAGACCGCGCGGTCGATCACGGCTGCTCGCTCGAAACGGAGACGATCGTCGGCCAGCCGGCCGACGCGGTCGTCGACTACGCCGCGACCAACGAGGTGGATCGGATCGCCGTCGGGAGCCACGGCCGAACCGGATTCTCGAGAGTATTACTGGGGAGCGTCGCCGAGCGGATCGCTCGACAGGCACCGGTCCCGGTAACGATCGTTCGGTAGCGATCGACTCGAGCCGTCGCATCGGTACCCGATCGGCTCCGCGCTGGGCGCGCACTGCGTGCGCCGCCCGACGGGACGAATCGATCGCCTATCGAGAGGGGCCGGTCCGTGTCGGATCTCGCTCGGGATCGGTCTTTGGATGCCGGTCACCGCCGATAGCGAGCGTCGACATGAGACGCGCTTCGATCCGCCGGAGGTGCTGTCCCACGGTCCCCGCGCAGCAATCCAGACGAGCGGCGATCTCCTCGTAGGTAACCTGTCGTGGCTCCTCGTAGTATCCCGCTTCGATCGCGACGCGCAACACCTCTCGCTGTCGATCCGTCAGATTCGCGAAGGCCCGTTCCTCGGACGGGTCGTAGTTGCCCAGCCGTTCAATTTCGACGTCGACGATCGCCTTCGTCTCCTCGATGACGCGACGTAACGACTCCTCGCGACCGATCTCCGCGACGCGAAGGCGTCGCTTCTCGGGCCCTGTATACTCGAGCGGATACTCCAGCAACACCGCGTGTCGACGGTGGATGGCGAGGAGCTTCCGCGTGAGATCGCTCGGTCGATAGTGCAATTGGAGAATCGTCGTCTCGCCGGCGTCGGTGAGCTGGTAGTCGACGAGCACCGGCCCCGCGTTCTCGAATGCGCGCCGGACGGTGGCCGGCTCGCCGCGGATGACCATCTGCGTGATGATCGTCCCGTCGTCGAGCTGATCGATGTCCTGGATGGATTCGAACGTGATACCCAGTTCACGGAACCGCTCCGCGCCCGGATCGAAGTATCCTCGGTCGGGTGTGATAACGTATGTCACATATCGCATAGCGCCGAATTACAGTATTCTCGTAAAAAACAGTTATGAATTGCAATCAGTTAATTGAACGGTAAAAATGAGATGTTTAACCATCTCGACGACGATTCTATCTCGTACTGGCAGGCGTTTCCCCGCTCCCACCGGCCATCAGCAATCCGTTCTGGCCGGCTGATCACGGCAGGCCACGACGCCGCGATGGCCGACACGGATACCGGTCACATCAGGTGTAGTACGGCCAGTACAGCGCTCGACCGGCCTTCACGAGCGGCCAGAGGGGACTGCAGCCCCGCTCCCAGACGAGCACCGGCACGGCCCGGCCGCCGAACCCCTCCTTGAACCGGAACACGCCGTCTTCGAAGTCGGTGTTCGTGCTCCCGAAGTCGTAGGTTTCGTACCCGTTCTCGATCCCCCACTGGAACACGTGATCGTAGAGGAGCTCCGACGCGTGATCGTCGAAGTACTCCCGCGGAACGGCCGCGAAGAATCCGTGCACCGAATCCTGTTCGGTATCGAGCACCTCGAGCATCCCGCCCGCGTACTCGCCGTCGATCCGAATCGTCAGCAAGAGGAGCCGCTCGGCCATCGGCTGCAACCGTTCGAAGAAGGAAAACGGATACACATCGCCACCGACCCGGTCCATGACGCGTTCGTACGTCCGATGGAACCGCCGCAGGTTCTCCCGCGTGATCTCCTCTTCGACGATCTCGTAGTCGACGTCCAGTCCGTGTTCGATCCCCCGTCGCCGGCTCCGACTCATGTCCGCGCGGATCTCGTCGTGCCCTTTCGTGAGGTCGAGCAGGAACCGACACTCCCGTCGGTAGGGCCGATACCCGTGCGACTGGAGCGCGTCGTTGTACCGCAGATAACTCATGTCGAGCCCGCGGATCTGGTGGACGATCGTCTTCCCGCGACAGCGGTTCGGGACTTCCTCGAGCACCCGCTCGAGCGACTCGTCCGTATCCGTCGGTAGCAACGGTCCGCCGAAGCCCGGATAGAGCGACGACAACCGATCGAACGGCGTCTTCTCGATCCCCACGACGAAGTTCGGCATGCAGCCGATCGTATTCCCGTCTTTCGTGACCACCAGGTGTTTCGGCGTGTACTCGAGCCCCCGCTCGATCGCGTCGAGCCACTCGTAGCGATGAAACACGCTGCCACGACTCGAGCGGTCGACGATCCCGTTCCACTGGTCTCGTCCCACCTCTCGTACCGTGTCGACGACGGTTACCTCGAGACCCGATCCCTCGGTTCGGGTCGACCGTCCGTACTGATTCGAGAACAGCGACCCGATTCGATGGAGCCTCGAGCGAGCGTTGCCGCCGGTCTTTTGTGCCATTATCCGATAGCAACAGGTGTTTCCTATTTGGTAGTCCGTCCATTCCGTCCGAGTGTCGGTACCGTAACGACTCCCAACTGATGTCGCGCCGTAATCATCGAACGGTAATCACCGGGTACCGTCCCGCCCGAGCGACGCTCGCGTCGTATCGAGCCGCATTACCGTCCATTCGCGCTCCGCTCCCGTCCGGCGTACCAGTGACGGGTGATCGCCGGCTCCCGAATTGCTCATTCCACAGATAATGGCGAGGAAAAAACTATTTTCATCGCATATTTTGCGGTATTTGTAGAATTAATCCGGTAAAGTGCGAAAAAGACAAGAGACGGGAGAACATCTTCGAAACCGAACAAATGGACCTCGATGAGACGAACAAAGCCGTCCTCTATCTGCTCCAGCGAGACGCGAGAGGGCTTACTACCAGAGAAATGGCCGAGGAAATCGGTGTCTCGGCCAGTACGGTACGGAATCGGATCGAGCAACTCGAAGCGGAGGGTATCATTCGCGGCTACTATCCGATCGTCGATTACGACAAAGCCGGGCTCCAACTGCACGTCCTCTTTATCTGTACCGCGCCGAATCCGAAACGCGAGGAACTGGCGCGAGCGGCTCGAGACGTCAGCGGCGTCGTCACGATCCAGGAGGTACTCAACGGACAGCAGAACATCCAGATCGAGGCCGTCGGTACGGAAACCGACGATATCGCACGCGTCAGCGACGAACTCTCCGCTATCGGCCTCGAGGTCGTCAACTCGAAGATTCTCAAGAGCTTCCACAAACAGCCGTTCGACCACTTCGGTAAACAGATCGTCGACGACAGGAATGAGTGACCGCATCGGCCCGATCGACTACGACATCGAGTCGAACACCTACCGCGTCCGCTACGATCCGACTGCAGTCGCCCCGAGCGTCGCCGTGACCACGGCGCTCGAGGCGGTCATCGAGTGCGACCCGGCGGAGCTCACGCCGCTCTACGAGGTCATCGATCCGGACGGACTCGATACCGTGTTGCAGCCGTCCGGGCCGATGCAGCATCGGCGAGAGCTGACGGTTTCGTTTCGCTACCGAGAGCTGCTGGTTACCGCCTCGGGGGACGGCCTACTCGAGATCGAGCCGATCGTTGACGGATGCTCGAGCGAGCGGTGAGGCCCCCGCCTCGACAGTCGATCCGTCGGCATGTGTAACTACAGCATGGACGGTTCTCACAGTCGATCTTTTTATGCCGGGAGACGAGTCTCACGTAACCAATGACTGGTCACGTCGACGTTTTTCGAACCATCGAGGGGACATCACTGCGCTTCGTTGTGACGGTTGACGCACTCGAGTATACGCTCGATTTCGTCCGGGACGACCTCGAGGACGCCTACAGCGAGCAGGATCTCGATCACGCGTACAGGAATCTAATCGCCAATCAAGTGTCGGCCGACGATTTCAAGCACAGTCTCGAGCTCGGAGCCCTCGAGTGCCAGATCCTGTTCACCGATGTAAATATCGGTTTTCTGTTCCCCTCTTCCCGATACAACGGGCTCTTCGTGGCGTTCGACCGACAGAAACCGTTCCCGGTGCTCGAGGTCGTCGATCGGGCCAGCACGATCCCACATCTGCTCGTCGATACCGATACCGAGACGGAAACCTGAGAACCACGGCACCGCTTCCGCTCGTCGGTCGACTCCGCATACCGTCGACTTGCTCTCTTTCACTCACAGACTTCGACTTCCGTTTCGAACTCCCGTTCGATGGGTAGACCTCCCCTCGAGCAAACTCGAGGAGGGTGCGATGTTCGACGAGTCCACTTCTTGCCGTCGCTTCGCTCGTTCAGTCGTAGACTCGTCAGGACGGTCGAACCTCGGCGACTCGTAGGTGATCGCAAATCGCCCGCCGCGGGCGTGAGCGGCTGCAGGTCGTCACTCGTCGCGATCACCCTGTCAGTTCTCGGCGAGCCCGAGCGCGCTCATCGGACCGTCCTCGAGGTCGTCGCGTTCGAACAGCCGATCGGCGATCGCGGTCTGCAGCGCGGTTACCGAACGGATCCGCGGCTCGGTGTCCGGGACGTGGTGATCGTCGACGCGCGCGGCCAGCTCGTCGACCGCGTCGATCGTCTCACAGGGAACCGCGTTCGGATAGCGGAGCTCCGTCGCGATCCCCTCGAGTGCGAGATGGATCGGGCGCTCACTCGAACTTGATCCGGTTGAGATTGTACCCCATCTCCTCCGTCGTGACGCGGACAACGTGCTCGCCAGCTTCGAGATCGGCGGTACCCACGTGGACCGTCGTCCACTCCTGCCAGCCACCGGTTGGACCGAAGCTCGCCGTCGCGACCGACGACCCGTCCACAGCGACGGACAGCTCCCCGCCATCGTACGAGGAACCGCCGGCGACGCGTGCGTAGATGTCGTACGTCCCGGTGCTTTGCACGTCGACCGTGTACTCCAGCCACTCGTCGGAACGGATCCAGGCGACGTTGTAGCCATCCTCGGTCGACTCGTGGATGTCGACGTTAGTGTCCCGGTAGACACTTCCCTCGTTCCCCGGCGTCGAGTCGCTGTAGGCGACGCCCGATCCGCCTTCGTCGAAGTCTTCGGCCTGGATCGTTCCGGGAACGGGCCAGCCAGTCGTCCGTCCGTAGGGCGACTGGTTCCGGATCGCAAACCAGTTGAGGTTGTACCCCAGCTCCGACGACGTGATCCGAACGACGTGCTCGCCAGCCGAGAGGTCTGCGCTACCTACGTGAACCGTCGTCCACTCTTGCCAGCCACCAGTTGGACCGAAGCTCGCCGTCGCGACCGGCGACCCGTCCACATCGACGGAGAACGACCCGCCGTCATGTTTGTTGGGGCCGGCGACGCGTGCGTAAATGTCGTACGTCCCGGCGCTCTTCACGTCGATCGTGTACTCCAGCCACTCGTCGGAGCGTATGTAGCTGATGTTGTAGCCGTCCTCGGTCGACTCCTCGATGTCGACGTTGGTGTCCCGATAGGCACCGTGCTCGTTGCCCGCTGTCGAGTCGGTGAAGGAGGCCATCGAGCCACCCTCGTCGAAGTCTTCGGCCTGGATCCGTCCGGGAACGGGCCAGCCGGAGGAGCGGTTGTAGGGCGATTGCGTCGGCTGGGAGCCGCCGCCCCCCGGCGCCGCGTACTGGAGGAACGTCTGCGAGAACTCGTAGGTCTTGATGCCCGGCAGCCCTGAGTCTCCCACAAGGGGATAGTCCCCCGGTTCACCCGGCCGATCGCGGTTCAGCGCCCACGGGGCCATCATGCCGAGTCCCTTGTCCGCAGCCCAGCGGGCTAGCTCGTCGGCCTCATCGGGGTGCCCGTTGGCCTCATAAGGGTGGAAGTAGTCCTCCTTGTTGATCTGCTTGCCGAGCAGCGGGCAGCAACCGAGCATCTGCCACAGTTCGGTCGCACTCTTGCCGGGATACCACTGTCCTAGGATGTCGTGGGTCTTCGTGAGACGCGACTGGATCTTGTCGACGGTGGTGGGCTGCAATCCATGCGTCATCAAGGTCAGGTACTCGATGTCGACGCCTACGTCGACCGCGTGCTTGACGTAGTCCTTGACGTTGATCCAGTCGTCGTACGGTGTGTTGGTGAGGCCCTCGGGGTGCGACGGAACCGTGTAGCCCACCGAAACCTCCGGGCGCCGATTCTGGAGTTTGACCAGCGCCTTGTTGCGGCGTCGCCGGTAGTCACGCAAATCCGCGCTCTCGTCATGTCTGTACTCGTCGTTGATGTCAAAATGAGTCACCCCCAGTTCGTCGACGATCTTGAGATAGGCGTCGACTACCCCCTCGACGGTCGAACGGTCGAGGGCCATGGTCCGTGTGTCGTACCCACCGACCGAGATCGAGACCGTCACCCCCTGGGCTTGCAGGTCCCTCACGAGATCCGCGCGGGAGGCCGGGAGGTTTTCCGTGTCGTGCCAGACCGGCGCGCCATTGCCGTCGCTTTTGATGTTCGCGAGATGGATTCTCGAAACCCCGGCCTTGGCCGTCTCTTCGCGGGGGTCGTAGACTCCCATCTGGAAAAACGGCGCGTACTCGTAGCTGGTCGTTGCGCCACTGGCGGGGACGCCGAACGCGGCGGTCGCGGCCACGCCCGACGCAGCCCCGAGGAACCGCCGACGGTCGAGCACAGCCCCTTCGGCGTCTGCTGATTCATCTGATCGATCGTCCGAACCCCTATCACTTTCGTCAGAAGGTGGAATCATCTTCTGGACCTCCCGACCAATATATTATAAATTTGTTGTTTTAAATTAATTTTGTAATAAACAGATATTTCGATAGTGTACCGGGGGTGAGGCCGTCACGGCGACCAGCACGACTTCGGCGCGGGACACGGCGAACTCGGTGAGGGAGCGGAAATCGGAGCGCCAGCGTCACGCGATCCGGCGATCGGAGCTCTCGATCACCGGCCGGCAGCGCGACACCGGCCCCCCGAGCAGTGCCACTGTGTCCGCATAGCCCACGTCGTCGCCGTCAGGGTCTGTAGGCGGAGTCGAGTCGTCGCCGACGGTCAGCACGTCCGGGTCCTCCACGTGGCGCTCCCGTCCGCAGTCGCGACCTCGAACGAATCCCCGTCCTCGTCCTGCAGCACTTGACAGTCACTGAGATGGTCGTTGGGGTCACACGTCGACGAAGTCCGATCTCCGATTTTGCACATCGAGCTCGAGTCGGGATGTGTAAGATCGACCTCGAGCAGTGACGATCGCCGCGGGACTAAGCAGGCGAAGATTTTGATCGACTCCGTTTCCTACTCAATCTACTCGGGTCTGCCTTTCCGGTCCTGACTCGCGATCAACTGGAGTGCTACGTATAGAATATGCAAGGACCGAAGAATTCCCTTGAGAACGGCTCTGAATGGAGTTTAGGATGTGTGCAACGGTTCGTTACAGAATCGGCAGGTATCCCTGTTGGCTTCTTCTTTGGCGCGACAATTGGGACACTCCACGAGGTCCGTCACTTGGGTCGTCGTCTGGGTTGCCACGTCTGCCTTGTCACGTCCGATATTAAAGTAGAGCAACAGCCCGACAATACCTCCAAAAACCACCGTAAGACTCCACAACAACGCATCGTGCGAACTGTTGGTTGTTGCATCGAACCCGACCCAGATGCTCACACACAGCCACACGAATCCGAGTATCGCCACGAGCGTTAAATACACAGCCAACGTTACCGAACAGAGACTAATAATTCTACTGTGAAGACGTCGTATTTCAGCATAAATCGAGGTGGAGCCTCCGACCTCAAGGAGCGAGTACAGCGAGCGAGTAGGTCGGAGAGGAAACCGACAACGGACGACACAACCGCACGACGGTAGCTACCTGACTCCCAAGCGCATAAGTACCGTCGAGTAATTATCTGAAATATGGAGGTGCGTCGAACCACGCCGGTCAAACTCGTTGTTCCCGATGAGCGGCGCGACGACCTCCACGAATCCGCGCGACAGTTCCTTCACTGTGCGAATCGTGCCGCCGAGTTCTGTTGGGACGACGACTCCTCCACGAACTGCGTTACGGCGAACACAACCGCACGAGACGCGCTCTATGAGGACCTCCGAGAGGAAACCGATCTCACCGCGAACCTCGTTCAAGAGGCCATACGACGTGCCGTACAAGCGACGAAAGGGTGCGTCGAACGGTGGAAACAGGGCAAGCGCGTGAGCCAGCCGGAGTTCACGTCGTGGAGTATGCTCTACGATAAGCGAAGTGCCACATTCTACCGGAACAAAGTCTCACTCTCGACCGTCAACGGGCGCGTCGAGTGCGATTTTGAACTCCCAGCGGATAGCCCGACTCCCTACGAGCGGTACGTTCTCTCGGAGGACTACGAGTTCCGGGCGAGCACACTGCAATACGACGAGGTGACCGACGAGTTCTACTTCCACATCACGACGCGGAAGTACGATACCGACGAATCCGAGGTTTCGGAAGATTCCGAGCACCAAACAGTTCTTGGTATCGACCTCGGCGTCAACAGCCTCGCAGTAGCTTCGACCGGCACGTTCTGGCAGGGCGACGAATACGATCACTGGTGCCGCGAGTTCGAGAAGCGGCGTGGTGAGATGCAACAGCGCGGCACGCAAGCCGCGCACAACGCGGTTCTTCGCCTCGGAAAGCGCGAAGAAGCGTGGCGGAAACAGTACATCCACACGGTCGCCAACGAGATTGTTTCGGAAGCCGTCGAGAACGGATGCGACGTGATCACGTTCGAAGACCTAACGGACATCCGCGAGCGACTTCCACAGGCGAAGTGGCACCACATCTGGGCGTTCCGACGCCTCATCGAGTACGTCGAGTACAAAGCGCCCGAACAGGGTGTCACCCTAAAACAAGTTGAGCCGAACCACACGTCCCAACGCTGTTCTCGAATGGACTGTGGGTTCACTCACGAATCGAACCGTGACGGCGAACACTTCCATTGCCAGAAGTGTGGCTACGAGGTCAACGCAGACTACAATGCAGCGAAGAATATCGGGCTACGCTATGCCCGAAAGCGAAAACACAGACTCCGTTCCTCGCCCAAGTCGGGGAGCGGAGACGCACCAGTAGACGTGCGTGTAAATGGTGGGACGTTGAACGGCGAGAGTTACCAACCTACTGTTGGCGACTGATTGCCGGGAGTCCACATCAAAGCCCCACCCTCAAGGACCGAGGCGCGTATGCGCCGAAGGAGTAGGGTAGGGTAGTTTACCTGCGGCAACAACCTCGAGAAGGTCCGCGGAATCGTCGAGTATCCCGCCAGCGTCCACAAGATCGACGCCGAAACCTGTCCACGGACGCTGCCCGGTGAGCTGCTCGTCGATGGTGAGCCGTCACACTCCGTCGACTCTGTGGCGACGCGGGCAACACGATCGGCTCGGAATGAATCTGTGCGGACGACACAACGCACCGACGCATCGACTCGCGCGATTGGACGGTCAAGAGTACGTACTACGAGAGCGGCCGCGGCCGGATCAACCATCCCTTCGACTAACACACGATGCGCATCGATATCTCACTCCGTGGGAGCAAAACCGATCAGTTTGAACGGATTCAAGAGTACCTCGAGGATCGGCGCGGTCACGAACGTTCGCGGGCCGGTGTCGTGGGGGCCTTGATGGCGGATTCGAGCAGAACCTCGAGGACCCCGTGCCGGTTCCGTTCGACGACGTAGTGGGAAACGAACCTCCTCTCTCCGAGTTAGTGATCCGGCCGTCTCTCGAGGACGTCGAAGATGTCGATCGCTTTGTACTCTTGATTCCGCTGTTTGCCAGTCGTCTCGACGAGAATAGCGTCGGAAACTAACTCCTCGATGGCGTTGTACGCGGTTTGTCGACTGACATCGAACTCCGTTTGGACATCGTTGGCAGTGAAGTACGGCATGTCGAAGACGCCCCGCGCGAGGCGATGGCTCGTTTTCTGGTGTGGATACCGCTGTTCGTAGTCGCGCCGGAGTTCCATCAGTCGCTGTGTCCGCTCGTACGAGTCCCGCGCCTGTACCTCGATCCCTTCGATGAAGAACGTGATCCAATCGCGCCAGTCCCCGGTTTCGCTCACGGCACGCATTTTCTCGACGTATTCTTGCTTATTGCGATTGAAGTAGGCGCTCGGATAGAGATACGGCTCGCTCAGATACCCCTCAGCGCAAAGCTGTAAGACGACGAGAACGCGGCCAAGACGGCCATTCCCGTCCTCGCAGGGATGAACCGTCTCGAACTGATAATGTGTAATCGCGAGATCGACGAGCGGGTGATATTGGCCGCCCATCTGGATATACGTCTCCAGAGAGTCCATCAGCTCGGGAACCGATTGGTGCGGCGGGGGAACGAACGGTGGTTGGCTGGCGTACGGAGAGGGGAGGTGGACATCGGTCGTCCGCCATTCTCCCACGACCTCACCTTCGTTACGAACGTTTTCGAGGAGCAACTCGTGAAGCGACTGGAGGAGTTCGAGCGTTATCGGTTCGCCCTGTTTGATCGCGTTGAATCCTTCTTGAAGGGCGCGCTCGGCATTCAGGACCTCCTGCAAGTCCCGACTCACGTCGACGGTCTCGTCTCCGCTGGTCCGCGTGTGATGGGCGTATACCTCGTCCACGTCGACATCGGCACCTTCTATCTCGGCGGTCTCGACGGCCTCGAGCCGGACGAAGGACGTATAGAGAACCGGTGAGAAATCGACGGTTGGACTGATCCCGTCGATTCGGCCGAGCTGAAAAGACGCATCGGCGATGAGCTCCGTGAGTTCGTCGTCGACATCGATCCGTGTCGAGAGGGGGAGCTTGTCCGGAATGTAGTACGGATGTGGATGGGACTTGCGATAGTGCCCGGGTGCCTCTGCTGGAAGTTCTCGAGTCCGCATTTGACTATACCACGAACCCCGGCCTGTTAATCATATCACCCTTAAATTGATTTGACTACTGGCGTTTGAGATGGATCTGATCAAAATACGAGGCGGGAGTTTTGGAGAACACGGCCCCTATCCACCGACGAACGTGGACCGACCATCAAATCGATCGGACTACAACAGCGGTTGACTGCAGATCACCGCAGACCGCCACCAGCTACGTCGCTGACTGCGGTTCTGGCGCGCTCTTATATCCAAATTCGGCCGGTTGGTCGGACTCATGGCGATGAATTTCGATCAGGCCACGCAGGCTCTGACTGACAGCGACGTGTGGATGGATGTCGGCTTCGTCGCGGGCGGCTACCTCGCGCCGTACCTCGTCGAACGGCAACGGGCACGATGCTCCCGTCGGAGATCTTCGGCGTCGGCGGGATGGCCCTCGGTGAGATGGTTGTCGACAATCGCGCGTTCACCCTCGGGTCGGGCGCGTTCGTCGTCCGCGAGGCGGCCGAGCGGTTCAACGCACAGGGCATGATCAACGAGGTGCTGGCGTAGATGAGCCTCTCGCTGTACGCCGCGCTCGGTGATACTTCGAAGTACGTCACCACCCAGACCAACATCACCGACCAGCTGACGCCGGTCCTCTCGATCCGGCCAAAGGACGGCGTGGGCGTTCTCATCCGGAACGCCGTCAACGTCGGGGACAAGTCTGGCCTGCCGATCTACGGCAAGTTCCGGGATTCGAACGGCAACCCACTACCGGCGAACACTCGAGTCGCGCTCGGCTACGAAGCTCCGACCGACGAGAGCATCCAGGTCGTCTCCGACCCGAAGGCGACGATCGCGAGCTACATCAAGAATAGCGTCTCCGACCAGCAGGACGACCGGAAGGTCGACGCGGTCAAGCACCAGCTCAAGGGCAGCAAGCTCGAGATCCGGGACATCGACGACGCGTACATCCTCGTCGACTCGTCCGAGCAGATCGACCACACCCAGAGCGAGATCTACTTCGAAGAGTCGGCGCTCTCGGAGGTGGATCTCGAGTAATGGCGATTGAAGATCAACTCAAGGCGGCCAACTGGGTCCCCGGCAGCGTCACCCTTCGGGAGTTCATGACCCAGCCGGGCACCGCCGACGAGGAGAGCATCGTCGCCGAGATGGAAGGCACTCGTCCGTTGCAGCTTCGAGACGACCCTGACAGTGAGCTCCGGCTCGTACTGACGGCCTACGAACACCACACCACTGACGACACCGCCGACAACACGGAGACGTTCGAACTCGAGAGCCCGACGACGCAGGACCTTTTGCTGTGGGAAGATGGGGCGGTTGTCGATTCCGACTTCAAGGGCTTGATGAAGGTCGAGAACGGCACTTTTTGGCGTGTCGTTGCTGAATAGCTTGTTCTTTGCAGTCTCAGGTCGTACTCGTGGCTCGGTTTGTACCGAGCGTGAGCGCGGTCGTGAAGAATGCGGTCCGCTTCAGCGACCCGCTCATCGTCAGGAAGCACAGGCTGGGGACCGACCGATGTACCTCGCCCTCGAGCCCGAGCGCACAGTAGTGGACGTCCTCGCCGTCTCTGAGCGTGACCTTGTACCCGAACCGTCCGAATGATTGGATCAGCGCTTCGCGTAGGTTCGATCGAACCCATGATCCAGTCCGCTCGTCGCGTTCAGTCAGACAGTCGAGGGATTCCTTGTCCGGGGGGTTCTGGAACGTACTCACGCAAACCACCCCGATTTCCTTCGACCTAATCGCAGGACAATGCCGACCCGGTTGATCCGGATGGCAGAACTCAAAATTTTGCCCCGTTCTTCACAAGATAGGCTCTGAAGTAATTTATCTTGTCGAGCGCCAGCGATGCGACTTAGTGGATAGTTCGAAATGTCAAAACAACGGAATGGACTCGTCGGGAACCGTAGCTTCTATTGATATGAACCCCGGTTACCATTCCATCGGATTGCGATTTCATTATTATATTATTCCGACAGGTGTTCTTTCCGGACGGCCATTTTTTCGCGCGAACTCCGGGCGTCGTAGTGGCGATACAGCACGTCCAACGAGACGTTCATCCGCTCGGAGACGATCTCCGGTGGCGTGCCCTCGTTCAGATGGGTTGTGATCGCTCCGCGACGAACCGCATGCGGCGACCGCGCCGACGGGCACTTGGCGGGGACACTGGCCTGGCCGAATGCCTCGCAGATCTCGGGGTTACGTGCGTGCGGGCACTCTCCGTAGTGGCAAGGCTGGGTGATTCGATTCACTGCGTCGGTGATCGTCGTCACGTGTGGGCGACCCTGTATGGTCGTTATCAGGGGCTCCCGGCCGTGATCGTCCACCTTGTCGTGACGATTCGTGTTCACGTAGTCCTCGAGCACCTGATAGCTGACCGGTCCGAGCCAAACCCACCGCTCGCCCTTCTCGCCGTTCTTCAGTGGCGTATCGGTCTCTGGACGATGTTGGAGTTCGAGCGCGTGGTCGTCGGGCCGGAGATCGTCAAGATCCAGCGATCGGAGCGCACCGCGTCGCATCCCGGTTCGCCAGAGAAGGAGCAGTATCACGTGGTCCCGACTTGCGTAGTCGAACTTGTCCATGTGATCCAGCGCGGTCTCGGCGGCCTCCGGCTCGAGCATGATATCTCGAGCCTCAGCCCCGTCGGGGAGTTCGGGCGCGTGGACTTTCTCGTTGAGCCCATCGCGGACGGCTTCGATGTCCGCGCAGAACGCCAGGAACTCGCGGATGGCGCTGAGGTTCTTCTGGAGGGTGATCGGTTTCACCTTCGATCGGCGGTACGCGACGAACTGCGAGAGGTCGCGTCCCGTGAGGTGATTCAGGTTGTCGATCTCGTTGTCCGAACACCACGCCACGAACTGCTCGAGCGTGGTCTGGTTGTTCCGATACGTCGATTCTGAAACGCCGGACTCGCGGTGTGCGAGGAACCGCTTCATCCCCTCGTGCGGGGACATGGGCTCGAGGTCGTCGCTCATCGACTCACCTCGAGCGTGTTGGGGCGATTACAGTATTCGGTACTCTTACCGTAGTGTAGCGTGCATTCGGGCATGGTCTCACTGTTATGGGACCGCGGACGAACCGCGCACGCCGTTGTGTAGGAGCTGGGGCGTGCGCGGCTGCTGTCCGTCGGTGATTTGTAACGACTGTTCGGTGTGGTATTAAGCATAACCGAGCGGTTTCCGATACTTCCGAAACCGCCGGACGGCGTCCATCGAGCGGGGGCTTTATACCCCGAATGTGCGTTGTCGTTCATGCTTCCGTAGCCTGCTTACGGAAGCTTCTCGCGGACCCGGTGGCCCTAACACCGGTCCGCTACCTTTCGGGACCTATGAGAGTCAGGTCCGCGTGTAGCTTCCGTTGAAGAACATGTGTGAGCCACAGGGTAATAAATTTGAGCCAGAACTGACTCAATTGAGCCTAATATAATCAGGCGGATTTTATATCATTTCTGTGGGTTAGGACAGTTATGGTCAATGAGGACTGGCAAAACAGCGCAACAGACCCAGTCCTCCGTCTTCTCTATGAGGCGGGAATTGCCGTGTCTCCAGGGGCAATTACGCTAAACCTACAGTATCAACTAGAACGTCCACCATCAAGGTCAACGGTCACAAGAGCGATTGAAGGTCTAAGTGATCAGGGGCTTATAACCAAGATGGATCCCGAGAAGCCATATTATACTCTAACAGAAGAAGGCGAAGAGTACGCGGAAAAGAATATCTCGGTTTAAAAGATTCCGTCCTCCAAATCGAGTATGGAGGTCAAAATCTATTCGCTCTCCAGAAGGATTGAAACAGTCGATAACAGCGTTTGACGATTTTAAGTTACCCTCTCCGGAAGCGTGGCCTGGGTAACATCCCATGGCACTGAGTTTACCACAGAAGTACGTTCCCGACACCGTCCGTCGGGACGACGGTATCGACCTAACGGACAGCATCCTCGCGCCGATCTTCGTGCTCGCGTCGTTCTCGATCGGCGCGGTCGGCACCCTCGAGTTCGGCGAGCCGCTGAACTTCGCGCTGACTGACGCGCTGTATAGCGCCCACGGGACCGAGATCACCTACGCGTTCATCATTTCGATGGGGGTGTTGGTGATCGGCTGGCTCACTAACGAGGCGACGCCGGAGGACTACACCGACGTTGAGACGGTCGTACTGTTGCTCGCGGTCATCCTGAACGTCCTCGGCGCGCTCGTGCCGGCTGTCGCGGTCACGCTCGAGTCGATGTGGTACGTCGGCTGGTTCACGGTGTTCCTGAACGGCGGGGCGTTCTACCTGATCGCCTACAAGTAACTCGAGGTCAATCCATGAATTCTATCGATTTCACCACGCAGTCGTCCCAGCAGTACCGATCTTTGAGTAACCGATTCGTGGAGGTGATCTGAATGTCGGCCCAACGCCCACAGCCCACCGATCACGACCCAACGCCTGGCCGATCGCTCACTCGCCGACAGGCGATTCAGTCACTCGCCGCTGCCGGGACGATCGGCGCGGGAGTGGCTGCCTCAAGCGGGACTGGTGCCGCCGATGAAGGAGGGTGGGGAGGGACCGGAATCTGTTCGGATTACTCCTCGATCAACGTTGCCTGTCAGGCAGGAGCCGCGGCGAATGCGGCCCGCAATGGTCTCGGAATGTTGTTCGGCAGTAGCGACGGCGATTCCGACCAGTTCGAGGAATACCTCGAAGACGAGACGCTGCGCATTCACGGCGATGCCTACCGACACGGCCTCACTGCCGAGGGCTCGTTCGACACGACGCTCACGTGGGTCAAGGATAATGTTTCCCTGCTCGAGGGGCGCGCGTACATCCGTGGCCTTCTCCGTGCGTACGACGCTGTCGAAGATGAGAACGCGACCCGCGACGAGGCAATCGCGGCTGGCAAGGCCGGTGTCGATGAGATTTATTCCGTTCCCCAGCGGGAGATCATCGAAGAGTTCCACCTCCACATTCGAGAGACGAATCAGTACGTCGATCAGATGCGCAATCTGTATCAGGACGACAGTCTCGACGGACGCGTCCTCGATCACTTCTATTGGGAGCTACGAAGCGCATCGACGTACAATTCGGACGACGAGGACTACAAATGGGATGTTCGTGGCAAGTACGAGTCCCAAACCGACGGGACCGCCTACGAACTCTTCGATGGCACTACCCTCGAGACGTTCTCGCCGTACTACAACTTCGAGGCGGGTACGAACGGTATCAGTTCGATAGCGACGGGGTTGATTCATATCCCTGCGCTCAAAGAGTACGCCTCGCCGGTCAACGAAGACGATCAACTCGCGTATCACTCCCGACTCGATGGCTTCTCCGGCTTCTCTGTCGAAGTTCGCCCCTTCGACGCGGCCGAGTATCGTAGCGTCTACGATGAGGAGTTCGATGCAGTGGACGGCCGGCAAGTTCTCTACGAGACGGAACCGTTCAATGATGCCGCAAACGCACTCCTGAACGCCCATCAGACTGCCGTCGATAACGTCGAGGCGTTCATCGACCAGGAGTACGCCAAACTCGTCGACGGCGAAATCGACCGGGAAGAGATCCAGAGTCTCGATACGATGGTTGAGGACATTTCCGATGATGAGCCACTCGCGTGGGTGAACACCCATCTGGCGATGCTTGGCAACAGCCCTTCGGAGTCGTTCACGACCGTCAAATTCGGCGAACGGACCGGCTGGGACGAATCCGCCGGCGAACACCCCGACGACCCCGAGTACCACCCCGATGATGACGACATGATCGGTCTCGAGGTCGATGGGAGCCTCCACTTCGATACGCCGCCGAGCAATCCTCTCGAGGTGGGGGAAACCTACACGGCGAAAAGTATCGCGGGCGATGTCACACCGAACATCACCTTCTCGTACGGATTCAAGGACGACGAAGGCAACGAACGGGCCAATATCATCCAACTCGCGGATGATCGAGAGTTTACCGTCACGTCGGCCGAACGACTTGACGATAACGGCGAAGTCGAAGAAGTTGATGAAATCACCTTCTCGAGTTCGCTGCCGACGGAAACGCCAACGGACTACGACGAACTTCACACTCGGCTCGACGAAATGGACCAGTTCCAGAGGGAAGTACTGGAAAAACAGCAGCAATTGATCGAACAACTGGCCAAAGACGACGATGATGATGGTCCGGGATGGCCGGGAGTCCCCGATCTCCCCGACGGTGCAGCCGGCCAGTGGCTCGGCCTCGGCATCGTCGGAGTTGTCGTTCTCGCGGTGATCGGCATCGTGACTGACCTTGTGCCGGGGCTGGGTGAGTGACGATGCGCCGAATTATTCTTGTCGCTGTTGTCGCAGCGGCCGCGCTCGCGATGGGCATGGGCGGTGGGCCTGTCGCCGCGCAGGACGCCAATGAGACAGCCACGAATACGACGGCAAGCGACTACGAGGAGATCATCGACAGCAACACCCGCATCCTCGAGTGGTCGTTTGACGATGGGACGTTCACGATCACGCTCGAGGCGGACGAGCCGACGACGGTTGCGGTCGCCGAATCGGGGAGCTTCGAAGAAGGCTCTGGCCAGTTCACCTACCGAGAACTTGCGGTTCCCGAAGGCGAGTCGACACACACGATCTCGGTAATGGACCCCGAAGGCGCGGCGCTCACCTTCGGAACGTCGCTCAGTCAAGAGGAAGAGCGCGGCGCGTTCATCAGCACCGGTCGAGACAGCAGCGAATCGAACCCCCTCGAGACGTTCGGCGGCGAGAGCGGGCTATTCACCGGCGTCGGCATGACCGTCGTTCTCGCCGCGGTCGGCGCGTGGTGGGTCGTTCGGTCGGAGGAAAGCGGGGTGATCGATGCGTGAGTCCCGAGACGAGCGGTACCTTTAGCGGATGGGCCGATCGGCTGACCTACGTCGTCGCCGAAGGCCAGCTGGTCGTCGCCGGGTTCGCGGTTACGCTCGGGGCGCTGTTGCTCTGGATTCGTCCGGAGATTCCCGGTGTTCCGCCAGTCACGAAGGGGATCTTCGCGGCGCTGTTGCTCCTCGGGCCGCCGTTGCTCGGGCTGTTCGTGACCGGTGCGCGCCGGCTCCGAAACCGGAACATGGTCCCGGTCTACCACATCAACGGCGTCACCGACACCCGCAAGAAGAAATACGTCGAGCCGGGTGTCTGGGAGAACAAAACCGTCGAAGGACCGTCGCCGTACCGGTGTAACGACGGCGACGCGTTCGAGGTTCGCGAGTTCGACTGGTACCCGGATCAGGGCGAGAACGGGACCCTCATCGTTACCGGCTGCCACTTCAGCCAGATGGCGGATTCGAAACTCATCACGGTCAAGGCCATGCTCGAGGACATCCACGGCGAGTTGATCGAGACGGCGATCGCGTACAACAAGCTTCGCGGTCGTATCTCCCGGATGGGTGTCGAGATCGAACGCGACACCGTGAATGCCCACGCCGAAGCCGACGAGCGCGGGCTCATGACCCAGCGGACCAGCGTGAAGGAACGCTTCGAGGCAGCCGAAGACGACGCGAAAGAGTGGTCGACCGACGAAATCAGCGACCTCGGCGACTACGAACACGAGTTTGATCCGACCGATCCGAGCGGTATCACGATCGATCAGGGCAGCGAGCAGACCACCGTATCCGACGGAGGGATCAACGAATGAGTGACGGAAAGCAGGCCGATCAGCAGGCACTCTATACGACCGCTGCAGCGAGAGAACACCAGGAGGGGTACAGTGCCCGAGAGAATCGAGAAATCGCCGACCACGGCGGGATCGTCCGCGACGAGACGGTTTCGCGGGCGCTGTCGATCCGATCGATTCACTACGATCCGACAGCGGCCGATCGACCCGACAAGATGCCCGGCCAGGTTCACGATCTCGAGAAACACGAGCAAATTCGGCTGGCTGAGGGAACCGAAACCTTCCGCGAAGCGATGGAGAACGGCGATATGCCGACGATCAAGCACATGGTCGGCGACACCAGCCAGCGGGCGGACATCTCCGGGTTGAAGGCGATCGGAAAGATAGACGAGCTTGTCGACGGCCCCGCTCCGGTGATCGTCGTCATGGGCGAGATGGGCGCGGGAAAGACCGACTTCGCGTGCCTCCTCGCACAACGGTGGCGGGCACTCCACCAGGAGAACTCGCTACTCGGCACGAACATCCGCTCGCTCGAGGAGAAAAACCGCTGGGTAGACGACGACGGTGACGTACAGGACGGCTGGATTCCCGACTACGGAACCCTCATGGAGTGGGTCGAACAGGACGGTGATCCGCTCGAGCACAGCCAGCGCGACAAGCTGTTCATCGGCGACGAGTTCTCGAGCGCAGCCAGCGGGACCGGGAAACAGGGCTACCAAACGCGGCAGAAGATGGCCCCGCTCGTCTACAAGATCCGCAAGTACGGCGGCGCGCTCATCTACATCGCCCACGGGGAACGGTCGATTCACCCGATGCTCTGGCGCGTCGGCACGATCGTCAAGAAGGTCTCGCAAAAGAAGGCCGTCATCGCCGATTCAATCAGGAACGGGAAACTCGCCGATATCCAGGGCGAAGTCGAAGGTGTCCCACCGACGGACCTTCGATACAACACGAAAGAGGCGAGCGATTGGAATTGGTCGGAGTATGGCGAGGAAACGGAGGAATTGGAGCCTGACGAGGCGGCCAAGATGACGGCGATTTGGACGGTGATCCGGTGCAAAGAGGACGGAATGACGGATCGTGAAACCGCTCAATTCGTGCCATACAGCCACGGATGGGTAAATTCCCGCTGGAACGAGTACCGAAACGATGGGATGCACGCTGAGACGCTTGGCAAAGTGGAGGAAGTAATCGGATGACCGCGACGGGTTGGTCGGCTGGTTATGGTAACGCACCCCCGTTTAGTACACGGTCAGGCCCATCGCTTGCTCCCGCAGGGAGCAACGCGACCGATGGGCGCTCGTCGAGACACGATGAGGAGTTGATATATATCGGCGCGCGACGCGCGTGGTCCGCGTGAGTCGCTCCCGCTCGAAGCGAGCGAACCACTTCGGGACGATCTGCGAGAAACGGATGGCGGAGAAACGGCGGTTCGATCTCGAGCGGGCCAGCTGGCACGACGCGCGATTCGGAAACGGAACGCCGGTTGAAATCAAGTCGACCATGCTCGAGCACAGCGACGGACAGCCGGGGAATTTCAAAGTCTACAGGGCCTACCACGACAAGCTACGGAGTCACGATGGCTGGTACTGTTTCGTCGTCTACCGGCCGCACGGACGGTCTGGCTGTACGATCATTAAGGATAAAATGTGCAAGGCCTCGTCGTTGCCCATGCTCCGGTGGCATGGGGGTGGCGATCACCGTGGAACCGAGCAATCAAAAATCGCCATCGGCGATATTTTCTAATCTGGCTCGCTGAAATCCTCTGCAAGTGATAAAGATGACTTGCTGAATATAGAGGCTGGGACTTGTTTAGACGCGGTGTAGATCGTCCTCTACGGCTGTTGTTCAAACAACAAACCAAGTCGAGAGACGCTCACGGACTGGTTATGTTTACCCGTCGTAACTACTAACCGGGCACCTTCGGGAGCGTCTAAACAAGGTTGAGAGGCTGTATTCAGCAAGTATTTCTTCTTTGTTTCACGCTGGATGAGCCGAACAGACCGATAAGAAGAGTGTGCGTATCTAACGAACAAGGCTCTCAAACTTATTAGCCCATGGAAGTTACAACAGAACCGACAGACTCGTCACTCAACCCCATCGCTCATTGATGAAATCAAGCAATTCTTCGTTACGCATAGATACATTCCCAACCGTGAAGTCCGGACCATTGAGGTCTCTGAGGACTTTCAATGAAGAGCTTGAGTAGATGTCGTTATATTTGGACTCAAAGGCGGAATTCCCTTCAGATTGGTTTTCACCATTGCTGAGCACAGCTAAGTTACCGATACGGTTGCGATTCTCCATGTGAGCTTCCAACCGATTACCTTCCTCAGCATTTTTCGGAACAAGATGTTCAACTTGGAAGTTTTTCCGGAACTCATGGTAGGGGGCAAGCGAGAGAAGCCCGGACGGGCCTCGAAGGCTTCTCTCATACTCATACATGATGTATTTTACAACCTCACTACTCCTCACTCCCCCCCATCCGGAAGTGAAAGAGCCATCTAGCACATCTGGAGTATCTAAGAAATCAGATACTACTTCTTCAATTGGAGCAATCCGCTCTCGTTTTTCGATGATTCGTTCGATTGCGTCCTTAATCCCAAGTTCTTTTGACTGATATCCTATGTAGCGATGACTTTCAGAATTGAATACCTCGGCGACCTGTTCTGGGTCAACATCCGACCAATACAGGTCGTTGGCAATCGATGAGAGTGCGTTAGCAAATCCTTGGGCGCCATGAGACATTACCATACTATATCTGAAAACCAACTTCTCTAGCTCAGATACCATGTCCGCAAATTCAGGAGACTGGACACCGAATTTGTCGGCTGTTGCGAATAATATCGGCGTGGTTGCAGACTGTGACCCAGCGTGTAGAAATAGAAGTTGGACCTTTCTCACCGATTCGTTGATTGGCGAATCATGGCTTTTGTTTGGGTTAAAATACCTTTCTGCAAATTTGTCCCTGTTAGTGAGATACGGGTATAGCTCCGAGAAGTTCTCAAGCGAGTTTAGATACGGACTGATAAATGATTCAAAATTCGGTCTCTGAACACTCGCGAAGTCATCGAGATCGGAAAGGCGTCGATGAATCTCCGAGGGGCCGGGACGCTTCGACCGGGAATCAGAGCGCTCACTAGCAAACACTTCCCAATGAATCCTTACGAGGTCATCAACTTCGACATCAGAAAATCCGTCGTGGATTGTGATATTCCGCACAATGTTATTAAATCTCTGATATATGTCTTCAGAGTCCAAGCTTTCTGATTGAGACGCACAGTAGACAAGATGACTCCTGATCTTATCGTGTAATCGCAAATCCCTCCCTCGATCGTTAATCACCTTGAACATCCTTGCCGCTTCGTCAATATCCTCTACAACTTTCACATTGACCTCAAACCTCTGTGTGATTATTTGGGTGATATTATTCAATAATTTATAATACCCTGCATAGTCGGTTGAGCCATTTTGATACTCGGATTCCCTCCATTGCGCCAATCGAGAAAGGGTCGTGGCTTTAGCCCTCGCAATCTTCCTCTCAGCCTCAACGAGGTCATCCTGTTCTAGATAACTTTCTGGAGATGTGTTATCAAGAATAACATTATCATACGCATCTTTGGCGAGACCACCCAAGCGGATTCTCTCAATCCCCTCGTATTCAACATATTTATCCGCAATATCCTCTCTTCGTTTTTCAATCGTTTTAGAAAAATCTGTGCTAACATCCCGGCTCTTTTCGATATTAGCCATCTCGTCAATTATTGCAGAGATAACGATAGCGACTGTAGCTAGTCTCTGCTGTCCGTCGACTATGCCGTAATTGTCAAACTCCTCGTAGTCGGTCGGTTCAATGTTCCCTCTCTCTTCTAATACGAGTGTTCCGAAGTAGTGGTCTAATCGTTCGCTGGACTCGGAGCTGTTATTTTGCTTATAAACAAATTCCACGTCGTCGATCAAGTCGTCTACATTGGACTTTTCCCAAGCGTAATCCCTCTGGTAATCAGGAATCTCAAAGTAGGATTGACTGAATACTGATGACAGAGAAAAATTATCGTCTGGTGTACCGTCCATGTCAATGACTAATCTTCTATATTTATAATAATTTTGTTTATCATATTTTCACCGCTGGCCCAGTTTTTCTGATCTATCAATTTTCTGAATACAACTCCGATGCCACTCCAAATGCCGCCTGACGAGTGACCGATTTGCGCTGTGTATTCAGCATGGCGGCTGGGATCTATCACCTACTGAGAGATTCGACACGGCCTCTAATCTCGGTAGACGTTCACTGACTGTTCTATTTCGAAGTCCACAGCTCGGGTAGAGAGTGTCTCGGCAATCTCCCGGCGTTGATCAAGGGTAAGGTCGTCCCGCTCGAGGACTTGGCGTGCGGCGGCAACCAGTTTCGGCACGTCGTCACACGCTGAAACGATGGCTTTCGTCTTGTTACAGTCGTAGAAGTCCGCTGCACGTTCGATCGCATCGTTCCGATACGCGTAGTCACCGTCGGTTCGGATTCGCATACTCGTACACACGAACCCCTATATCCTAGTTTTTTCGTCTATCTCGAGCGGCCCATAGCCAACGAAACAGGGGTATCTTGTCACTCTATCCGACACGTTTCGGGCTCGATTGGGGCAATCGTCACTCAATATGCACACGAAGTTTCGTACCTTGTGTGCATATTCGGGAAACCGGATTCGTTGATGTACAACCGGGAGGGGAATTAGACAAAAGCAAAAATTCCAGCTACTGTTCCGAGGGAAGCGAAAATCACTCCGACTCCAACAGTCACAAGCTTAACACCTTTGCGATGTGTCTTCATATTCTTGTCTGTCCATTTCGCATACATGATTGCCATTGTTTGGCAAAATTGGAGTTGACCAAATTCCTCCGAAATAGCCTGATATACATTTCCACTACTTGCCCCAATTGTGCGTGACCCTAATGTAAAATAAGCTATTAGGAAAATGAACATAGAGCTAAGGAGGATTATGAATGGAAGTGACAGAATATATGGATTAGAGGGGAAGTCGAAACTGGAAGATCCGAATCGAAACAGCGCAACATAAAAAGACCCCAAGACCAGATCAATTTTGATTAGTTCAATAGCTCTGTCACGAGTGTTTTGGACAGACGACAAGCTGTTTTGGAATGTTGATTTAGATTCTTCCAAGAGGTCCTTCCAGAAATCAATGCCGTCTTCATTTGAATTCTCAACCGCAGTTGCCAGACGATGTAAACTGACATTTTGTTCTACTTCTAGCTCTTCCACATCGGCCATACCGATTAGACGTATCGATAGAACATAATAAGTTGGATCTAAGATGGATTTGATATTTGAGTGAAACTATGGTCCAGTGGAGAGTATATGCTTTAACTGGAGTCCTATATTCAGAGATGAATGCAAAGGGGTGTGATTTTCGCTTAGTCCCCTTAGGACATGATCTATTTGAGCTGGCGAATTGCGTCGCTTACTTTGAGTCCATGTTGATAAGCGATCTCGGCCGCAAGATCGAATGCCCACTCTTCCTTCTCCATACTTCTATGCTCCCAAGCAAGCACTGACAGTGCGTAGATGATCAACAGGTCGTCTCGTGGTTGTCGCATAACGCTCACGTTTGGTTGCGGCTTCACTCATAATCCCTCGTAGGTATATCTGACAATCGCAGTTATCGAGGTATCAATACATCATAGTAGTCGTGTAGTCATACTACGGCGTCCAATATCGGCTGTCTCAATTTTCTCAAGCGCGGCACGCAATCACCTTGCCCCCTTAGGGGCATACTCATAAACACGAACATTCAGTGTTAACCATTGCACCCTGAATTCACTGCGGTGCCGCCCAATGAATATGCACACGACGTCCTCTATCTCATGTTGATACGTGGGGAATGCATTCTTTTGACGTACGAAGGAGGGGAGAAGGTACAAAGTGGGCCTAAGGCATTTCTATTGTACCAATCGATCTGGGCCCGAAATATGGGTTCTCGTCAAGAACCGTTCCAAAGTATAATTCAATCTCCGATGGATCGTCCGGTCTAGAAAATTCAACAAATATAGAGGCGTCATCAGAAATATCGCTATATTCAGACATAATATCATCTATTTCTATGGCATAAGATGGTGGCATCTGACTGTATTGTGATATTTGGATTCTATTGGAATCCACAACAAATCCCTTTTCAAAATCATCTATATCTGAGTTCAACCACTCAACGTCTATATTTTCAGAAAGTATACCGCTTTTATCCATCATGTACTCCTTCATGTACTCCTTCTCAAACGGAAGATAGACTTTCGTAGGATTATCTACAATAGTAAGAACATCAAATAACTCTTCTTCGGTAACCGCGTCAACTGAGATCGATAGGGAATCCCGATCCCTAATATTATTAAGGATATGGTTCCTCTCCCAGACCCCTATATTATTTGCAATTGATTGCGGGAAGTTCCCAAAGAATTCAATATCGGGGGCAAGGAGATTAGATGTCCCCTGCATTTTGTTCGACAGAACGGTATATTCAGAACTTGGCTGTTTGTCAAAGACTCTACAATCAAATTCACTTCGTAGCGGAGATGTATCTTGGTAGGACTCAATTATAGCGCTAACTAATCTTTCTGCTGATTTTCTGGATGTCATATCTACAAATTCAGCAAGCAGGGTGTTAATACCTGGACATAATTGCTTGTGATGCTACTTCCTTCGTTTCATGTGCTTCAACTGGAGATCTGGTGTACGGAGGGTGGGGTGGGGCGCTGTAATTTTTTGGCGCTGTCGCCTTGGCGACAGGGAGGTGTTTCTGCTGCACCGCTACGGAGCGGTGCGGTGTATTTTGATGATGTGGCCTTAGCCACACCCCTAACGGGGAACCCGACGGCCCCCGTCGTGGTTCCCCGTCAGGCGTGGCCGGGGCTTGTCCCCGGCCACCCTCGAGCCGCGTGCCGATCGGGACCCAGACCGGGCTACTACGCGCGAAAAACGGCGAAATATGGGTGTCAGAATAGTGTTGCCACTGGCCGACCGTCCGCTACAGCCAGCGCCAGGCTGCGCTCTTGCCGCGCTCGCCGAGGTCGATCTGCGCGGAGCGGAACCGCGCGGGGTCCTTCCCGGCTTCCGTCCACAGCCGGTAGGCCTCTTTCAACCGTGCCTCGACGTTCTCGACGCCCTGGAGTCGGAACATGACGCGAGCCTCCTGCCGATCGTCGACGTCGATGCCGTGCTTCGCACACCAGGCTACCAGCGCGCTCGTCGTCTCGTCGATTCCACGCTCGGCGGCCTCGAGCGCCTTCGCCCCAGCCTCGACTGCCCGCCGGGTCGCGTCGCGAGCCTCCTGTACCGCGTCGTGGACCATCTCGGCGACGTGATTCGATCGAAGCGAGACCGAGCCGTACTCGGACTCGACTAACTCGGGAATCCGTTTCAGCGCCCGTCGCACGCTGTCGACGTGGCGGCCGTGTTCCTCGGCGATATCCTGCGGGGACACCTGGCCTCCGTCAGTGACCAGCGTCTCGAGAGCTTCCCATTCGACCGGAGAAAGCCCATCTGAGAGGTGTTTCACGACGACACTCTCTTGCGTCTCGCGTATCCGGGTGAGATCCAGCGAGACGACGTTCACCTCTTGCTCCTCGGTCGGATCGAAGTAGGCATCCGAGACGAACGGCCCATGCCCATCGCCGCGATCGTCGTCCGCGGGGTGAACCGGAATGCCGGCGTCGGCCATCACCGAACACACCGTCTCGTCCAGCTGTGTGATCAGCGCCTCGAGGTCGTCGTCGGTAACGCCGATCGTCTCGTCCCACCGGCTCACCTGATAGGACGCGCCGAGCTTCGGATTCGCCAGCGTCTCGTCGTCGTCCATCCCGGCGGCCTCGCGGCTGTAGTAGTGTTTCACTTCACGGGGAAACGTGTGACTCGGGAAGGCCTCAGATACCCGTCTCGGGCCAAGCGTGACCGTGTGATAGTAACCGGGCAAGTGCCTCCCTTTCTCGTCGCGCTCGTTCTGTACGAGTTTCCGATACCCATCTCGGTCGTTCTCGAGTAAGTGCGCCATACTCGCGATCGGACCGTCTCGAGCGTGGATCGGCCCGGAGCGGTCACTGTCCAGGCGAACGTATCGCTCGGCGTCCTGCACGTTGCTGAACTGGTGGGGACGCTCGAAGTACCGCCGATGGATGCCGACTGACTCGGCGGCCCGGCACAGCAGTTCGTGATACCGCCGAAAGTCGATGTTCGAGCCGTTGATCTTGACGTTCACCGCCTCGGTGATCGGCTCGGGAACGCTGTACTCCGAGCGCTTGCCCTGGTCGTTCTCGATTTCCATGCCCTGCCAGCGTGGAGCCAGGTGCGCGTTGAACGACTGCTCGCCCACTGGGTCTTCCTCTGGATGCCGCGAGACGGCGAACCGGAATTCGCGTATCTCGTTGATCCTGAACGGCGTTCCCTGCGGGTTCTCCGGGCCGGGATGGACGATGCCGCTATCCTGATAGTACAGTTTGACGACCCAGCGTTCGCTCCCGATCTCGAACTCGGCCACCTGCGACCCGTCGCCGTCCTTCACCCGCGAATCGCACGCGAAGAACGGCTTCAGCGCATGATCGTCGAACAGGTAGTTCGCCGCGAACTCGTGGAAGGCCAGTTCGACGGCCTTCATAGCAGTCCCTCGCGCTCCGCGAAGCACGCGGTACAGAGTGGGACCGACTGACCAAGCCGGCACTTCACCTCCGGCCCACCGTAGCCACAGTCTTCGCACTCCGGCCAGACCGGGGCTGACTCGGTTTCCGATTCCGTTTCCGAAACCTCGTCGGCCTCATCGTCAGCCGAGTCCTGCGGCTGGAGACCGAAGGCTGTCAAGTCCTCGGTCATGCCGGCGATCGTCCCTCCAGGTGCGCACAGCGATGGTCGTACGCTTCCTCGAGAACGACGTTCTCGGGCCTGTTATCCCACGGAACGTGGTTGCAGTGGTGAACGTCGAACTCGTCGCTGAATACCGCCCGCGGATCGTGCTCGAGGCAGGCGACCAGCTGGTGAATGTAGATGGTCGAATCGTCGTCGCCGACGCGGCACCGGACGTACTCGTAGCCGAGCCCGGTCTGGTGAACCGAGACCGTCACGCCGATTCACCTCCGTTCCCGAGCGCACGGCGAACGTCGGCATCTGTCGCTTGATGGGCCGGATGGGCGATGGGCGTCCGACTTTCAACGTCGTACAGCCGACTCGCACGGACGAATCCGTCCGTCATCGCTCTCCCTCCCTTTCGTCGATGAGTTTCGGAGCAACCCGCTCTGCGCCAGTCCGCCGCAGTCGCCGCGAGCAACCGCGTTCGTGCCCGGCTTCGGAGTGGCCGTCAGTGAGTCGGGTGCACCGACAGCCGCATTCCGGACACTGGAACTCCCGGTCTTTCGTCGGCGTCGGCGGAGTGTTCAACCGTTGTCGGAATGTCTTCAGGTCAATTCCGAGACGGTTCTCGGCACTCACGCCGACCACCCCGATTCCTTCGAGAAATCGCCGGACTGCGGCGACCGGGTAGTAAATTCCGCTACTATTCGGTTTCGCGACCCCTGTTTATTCCGTCCGCCAAAAATCGAAACGTCCGATAGACGTAGCTCAGGCTGTCGTTTTAGCGTCCTTCGAGAGAACGATCCGCCGGGATGGACTCGTCGGGATTTGAACCCGAGGCCTCTTCCTTGCGAAGGAAGCGATCTACCACTGATCTACGAGCCCTCGCACGTTCCTAACCCCGGTTTCTATTTGTAGCTTGTGTTTCGGAGTCGGATCGGTGATCGGTACACCGCACCACGATCGTCGACCGTTCGCTCGAGTTGGGGAGCCGCGTTCACACGGCGGACCGCCCGCCGGCCGGCCCGGAGTCGACGGCGAGGACTCGAGCGCGCCCGGCGAGGACGCCGACGAGGAAGCCGGTGAAGTGGGCGATCAGCGCGACGCCGGGTGAGGCGGTCGCGAAGGTCACTGCGGTCGCGAGGCCGAGGGCGACGAGGATCGACAGCCAGCGCGGGATATCGACGACCGAGGCCAGCCCGCTCGACAGCCGGTTCGACGCGACGAGATATCCCAGCAGGGCGAAGACGGCTCCGCTGGCACCGAGTACGCCCGCTGTCGGCGCGACGGGAACGAACGGGATCGCCGCGATCGCGCCCGTGATGACGATCTGGGAGACGCCGGCGATCGCGCCCGTGATGACGAAGAAGGCGTGAAAGTGCGCTCGCGTCGTGGCCCGTGCGACCGGCCAGCCGAAGACGAGCAGCGCGATGCTGTTCGACACGAGGTGGCCAAACCCGTCGTGGGCGTAGACGCTCGTGACGATCGTCCACGGGTTCGTCGTCAACGGCGGCGCGAGGACGAACAGGCCGCTCATCACGCCGACGAACGCGGTGAGTCCCTGAACGACGAGCACGAGCGCGAAGATGACGAGGAGTTCGAGGATCGGGCTCCCCGATCCCGTCCTCGACCCGTCGTCGCCACCGGAATCGGCGCGCAGGTAGGTTTCCGACTGCGTTCGGGATCGTGAGGGCTTCGCCATACGGGTGGCTGCGACGGCGAGCGATAAAAGTCCCATCACCGTCGGTATCGAACATCGGTGGACCCGAGCGACCGCTGTCCGTACGTGTGCCCGACGCGGTGATGGTCGCGCACTCGGTCAGCAGCGGCTCGTAAGGCGGAGCTATCGCCGGAGAAACGGCGCTCGAGGACTGCAAAAACGCTCTTTCCTCTCGAGTCGCGATCGGCTGTCCTCAGTCTTCGAGGACGATCTCGATCGAGACGTCGTTCGGCACCTGAATGCGCATGAGCTGTCGGAGTGCGCGTTCGTCGGCGTCCAGATCGATCAGGCGCTTGTGGACGCGCATCTCCCAGTGCTCCCACGTCGCGGTGCCCTCGCCATCAGGCGACTTTCGGGTCGGCACCTCGAGGGTTTTCGTCGGCAGCGGGATGGGCCCGCTCAGGTTGACGCCGGTGTTGTTCGCGATCTCGCGGACGTCGTCGCAGATGTCGTCTAAGTCGTCTGGACTCGTGCCCGCGAGTCGAACGCGTGCCTGCTGCATTTATTTCTCGTGGACTTCGAGCACCTTGCCAGCGGCGATGGTCTGACCCATGTCGCGGATGGCGAAGCTCCCGAGTTCGGGAATCTCGCTGGACGGCTCGATGCTGAGGGGCTTCTGTGGTCGGATGGTGACCACAGCAGCGTCACCCGACTGGATGAAGTCGGGGTTCTCCTCGGCGACCTCGCCGCTCGAGGGGTCCATCTTCTTGTCGATGGACTCGATCGTACAGGCGACCTGGGCCGTGTGGGCGTGGAAGACCGGCGTGTAGCCGGCGGTGATCACGCTGGGGTGCTGCATGACGACGATCTGGGCCTGGAACGTCTCGGCGACGCTCGGCGGGTCGTCGGCGGGGCCACAGACGTCACCGCGGCGGATGTCGTCCTTCCCGATGCCGCGGACGTTGAATCCGACGTTGTCACCGGGTTCGGCCTTGGGCACCTCTTCGTGGTGCATCTCGATCGTCTTGACTTCGCCGCCCACGTCGCTGGGCTGGAAGGAGACGTTGTCGCCGGTGTTCATGATGCCGGTTTCGATACGTCCGACGGGGACGGTACCGATACCGGAGATGGTGTACACGTCCTGAATCGGGAGTCGAAGCGGTGCGTCCGTCGGCGGCTCCGGCTCCGGCAGGTCGTTGAGTGCCTCGAGCAGGATTTCGCCGTCGTACCACGACGTGTTGTCCGAGCGCTCGGCGATGTTGTCGCCCTCGAACGCCGAGATCGGGATGAACGAGGCGTCGTCGGTGTTGAACTGGACCTGCTTGAGCAGCTGCGTGACTTCCTCGACGACTTCGTCGTACGTCGACTCTTCGTAGTCGACGATGTCCATCTTGTTGATGCCGACGATGAGTTCGTCGATACCGAGGGTACGAGCCAGGAAGACGTGCTCCTGGGTCTGGGGCGCAACACCGTCGTCAGCGGCGACGACGAGGACGGCGTTGTCCGCCTGGGATGCGCCCGTGATCATGTTCTTCACGAAGTCGCGGTGACCGGGACAGTCGACGATCGTGAAGTCGTACTCGTCGGTCGAGAACTCCTGGTGGGCGATGTCGATGGTGACACCACGCTCTCGCTCTTCGGCGAGGTTGTCCATGACGTAGGCGAACTCGAAGCCGCCTTTGCCCTTCTCTTCGGCTTCTTCGCGGTGCTGTTCGATGACGTGCTCGGGTACGCTCCCCGTCTCGTAGAGGAGTCGTCCCACGAGCGTACTCTTCCCGTGGTCGACGTGACCGATGATGGCCAGGTTCTGGTGTTGGTCGCTCATTGTTGTAGCTCACGCGCAGAGGCGCTTATATCGGTCTCTTTGGCTCGTTGCGGTTAAAACCATTTCGAAAGCGTATTCTGGTCATCCCGACGCCGTCTTGCGGTTTGGCTAGCATTCACACGCCATGGACCGTTCGGATGGCCGAAATCGGCAGTGGACGGTGAAATCGACGTCGAATCGCAGACGACCGGTACAGACGGTGGGTAACGATCGGTACAGAAACGGTAGGTAACGATGTTTCACGCGCGTACGCGGAATCTGCGGAAGTACGAAGAAGTACGACAGAACAGCGATGTAACAGTTCGGAACGCGGAGAGAACGCGGGTTACAGCGGTGGCAGCCGACCGACGTCCGAGAGAACCGCCGTCGCCGTCTCCGGCCCACCGGCACCGCGACCGCTCGAGTGTAGCGAGCCGGCGTTGCGGGTCTCGATCTGGACGATGTTTCGGGTTCCGGTCACGGCGAGCGCGCCGTTTTCGGGGACGAGCCGCGGTCCGACGCGGACGCCGTCGCGGGTCGCCTCGCCGATGAGCCGGATCGTCCGGCCGTCTTCGGCGGCGAGATCGAGCGCGCTGCCCGGGATGTCCTGAATGCCCTCGACCGTCGCATCCTCGAGCGAGAACCCGCCGTCGGCCAGCACGTTCGCGAGGATGACGAACTTCAGGGCGGCGTCGGTGCCGTCGACGTCGAAGGTGGGATCGGCCTCGGCGACGCCGAGGTCCTGGGCCTCCGCGAGGACGTGTTCGTAGTCGAGTCCCTCGGCGGCCATCCGTGTGAGGATGAAGTTCGCGGTGCCGTTGAGCACGCCTCGAACCGCGGTGACGGCCTGGGGCGTGCTGTCTTCGATCGTCGAGAGGACGGGAATCGCGCCGCCGACGGTCGCCTCGAACCGGATCGAGCCCGCGCTCTCGTCCTCGAGCGCGCGGAGTTCCTCGTAGCGCTCGGCGACCGGGCCTTTGTTCGCCAGGACGACGTGGCGGTCCGCTTCGAGCGCGCGCTCGACGTGGGAGAAGCCGGGTTCGGCGTCGCCGAGCGTCGTGGGCGTCGCCTCGATCAGCACGTCGTACGCCGTCTCGAAGACGTCCTCGGGATCGCCGGGTCCGATAGCCTCGCCGTCGATCTTTCGCTCGAGGGCGTCGTCGACGGCGATCCCGCTCGCATCGACCGCGGCGCTGGTGGAGTCGGCGAGGGCGACGACCTCGTGGCCGTATTCGTCGGCGAGATCGGCCACCGCGCGGCCGACGTCGCCGGCACCGAGAACTGCGAGTCGCATCAGGCGTCACCTCCGAGCAGGGGTTCGACGACGGTCAGTTCCTTGTCCGCGCCGATCGAGCGGATCGCCGCGAGCGCTTCTTCGGACCGGCCGGAGTCGATCGCGAGTCGGGCGCGGGCGCTCGAGATGCCGCCGGTGCCCTCGGGTGCGGCGAGCGAGAGGTCCAACACGACGGCGCCGACCTCGTCTTCGATCCGCGAGAGCGTGTCCGAGAGATCGGTCTCGACGAGGTGGCCGACGAGCACGACGTTGATCTCCTCGCCGTAGTGCTCCGCGCCGGCCTGGATGATGTTGACGCCGGCGTCGCGGAGACCCTCGACGACGTCGTCGAACCGGTCGGGTGGACATTCGAGGTCGACCTCGACTGGAATGTGTCCTCGGGGCGTGATGTTGCCGCGTTCGTGGTGGATGCTGAGCAGATTGCCGCCGTTGTCGGCGATCGGGGCGAGCGCGCGAAGCAACTCGCCGGGTTCGTCGACGAGCTCGAGCCGGACGGTGTAGGCCTGGATGCCGCCGTCGGTCTCGGCGTCGGGATCGTCGTCGCCGGCCGCGGGTGGGTCACCCATCGTCGACACCTCCTGTCTGCGGGCGTCTACTCGTCATGATATCTGATGTGCGTAACGGGCGCGTAAAAGGATATAGGACTTCCCAAAACTCTCCGTCCCTGTCAACGAGGGGCACGGAGCGTGGAGCCACCGAACGGGCGCGAGCCGGATCACTCAGAGGTGGTCTTTCCCCGGATTCGACGAGCCCCAGTCGCCGCGGCCGCCCTCCGTCCGGTCGACGCCCATGATCGACTCGGGCTGGTCGGGCCCGCCGAGACTATCGCGCGCGTCGGGAACCCGGACGGTGACCTCGTCGATCTCCGGCCACGTGATGAGTTCGGCCTCGATGTTGCTCGTCGTCACGCCGCTGACGGAACAACCCTTGCAGCCGCCGCCGAGTTCGATGATTACTTCGCCGGTCTCGGGGTCGGCCGCCCGCACCGCGCTGGTCCCGCCGTGCATCTGGATGATCGGCATCTCGCGCGCCATCCACTTCTCGACTCGCTCTTTCAGCGACGGCCCGTCCGCTGACTCACTCATGGGTCGTGCTAGGCACTCGAACGGTGTATAAGTTCGGTCGCGCGGCCGAAATCCCTCGAATTAATCCTGAACGTTTCCGCGCCGGCGCAGCCACTCGAGGGCGACGCCGCCACCGACGAGTCCGACCGCGCTCGTGAAGCCGGGGATCGAGTCGTCCCCGCTGGAGTCGTTCTCGTCGGACTCGTTCGCGTCGTCGGTTTCGTTCGCCTCGGCATCGCCGTTCGTCTCGGCGGCGTCGGACAGCGATGGCGGATCGGCCTGCTCACCGGGCTCGGTCGGGAAGGTGTAGAGCGCCCCCTCGAGCGACGTGTTGGGGATCGCCTCGGTGCTGGTCGCGACGAACGCCGTCTCGGGATCGGCGACGCGTGCGGTCCAGAACCCGGTCATCTCGGGGTCGCGCCACCAGGTGAGCTGCTCGGGGGCCGCGGGATCGGAGACGTCGTGGATCTTCACGCCGCCTCGGTACCACGCCGAGTAGAGCCGACCGTCGCGGAGTTCGAAGTTGTGTGCGGTCGTCCACGTCCCGCCCCCGTGGGATTCGTCGGCCGTCCGCGGCGCGTCGATCGAGCCCTGGGGAGTCGGATCGGCGGGATCGCTCACGTCGTAGAGATCGATCCCGCCCGGATGGTCGGGCTCTTCGCCACCGGTCGCCCAGGCCTCTCGTCCGACCGCCATGAGGTCGCCGGCCTCGTCGACCGCGGCGTAGTGATCGTTGCCCGGCAACCCGAAGACGGCCTCTCGGTAGTTGGGGATCTCGCGTTGCTCCTCGAGCGTCGTGGTCGCGACGTGCGAGACGTATTCGGGTGCGGACGGGTCACTCACGTCGATCAGGTAGGTCCCGGCGTTCCAGAAGGGGAGATAGGCGGTGCCGTCCTGGACGTAGACGTCGTGGAGGTAGCGGGCGAGCCAGTGGATGTCCCGCCAGCCCGGCTCGTGATCGAGCAGCGACCAGTAGCCGACCCACGTGAACTCGTCGCCGCCGATGTCGAAGATCTCGAGTCGGTTCTCTCGGATCGCGTTCGCGGCGACGAACAGCAGTTCGCCCTCGAGATAGCAGTTGTGGATGTGATACCCCGTTTCGCGGTCGCCGATCGGGACGGGTGCCGCGGGATCGCTCACGTCGTAGCACCGGAATCCCAGGAACTCGCCGGTCGATTGGGTAGGTTCGGCGGGGCCGGCGACGACCAGCCGATCACCGTCGACGGTCAGATCGAGGAGCTGCGTCAGGGCGACGCCATCGATCTCGATGTCGCGCTCCTCGGCGAGCAGCGACGGCTCGGCGGGATCGCTGATGTCGACGACTGCGAACCCGGTGGTCGCAGCGACGTACGCGGTATCGCCGTCGTCGCCGACCACGGCTTCCGCGGCGCCGGTGATCGGAAGCTGCCCGAGCGGTTCGTACGCGTCCTGTCGTCGGGCGATCGTCGCACTCGTTCGGGACGCCGCGACGCCCGGCACGGACAGGGCGAGGCCGGCAGCACCACTCGCTCCGAGAAACGCTCTCCGCTCCATACGCAATCCTGTCGGATGCAGCCACATAGAGGTGCGCACTCGTCTCCCGGACCGACATCGCGCGACGACCGCCGGCGTAGCCGTAGCTGGGACCCGCGACCGGTCAGCTCCGCAGCCGTCGTCGGTCACCGGTTCCCTCGGTCAGGGCGCTCGCCAGCGCACCCTCGAGGACGACGTCGTCGCCGAGATCGGTGACGCGGATCTCGGGAACGTTCGTCATCACCATCTCCGAGACGCGCTCGCGGACGGGATCGACGACGAGTTCCTCGTTGTGCAGGGCGACCGCACCGCCGAAGGAGACGACGATCGGCGCGAACGCGTGGATCACGTTGGTCACGCCGATCGCGTTCCAGTGGGCGAGCTGGTCGATGACGTAATCGGCCAGTTCGTCCTCGCCCGCCAGGTCGAAGACGTCCTTCGCGGTGAAGTCCGTCCCGTCGAGCGGGAGCGACGTCGAGATCGTCGGGTCGTCCTCGGCGAGCAGCCGGGCGTAGTCGGGAATGGCGTTTCCGGAACAGTACGCCTCCCAGTGACCCTCGCGCCCGCAGCCGCAGGTCAGCCTGCCACGGGGGTCGACGACGTAGTGACCGACCTCGCCGGCGTTGCCGTCCCAGCCGGACACGATGTCGCCGTCGGAGCAGACGCCGGCACCGATCCCCGACGAAATGGTGATGTACACCATGTCGTCCGGATTGCTGGCGGCGTGAAAGCGCTCGCCGATGACACCTGCCGTGGTGTCGTTGTGGAGGTAGACGTCGTCGCTGTCGATCAGCTTCGAGATCGGCCCCGTGAGCGGAATTCGGTCGATCGAATCGGGAAGGTTCGCCGGATCGATCACCGCCCCCTCCGCGAGATCGAACGGCCCGATCGAGCCGATCCCGGCGGCGACGATTCTCTCGGGATCGACCCCGGCGTCGCCACACGCCTCGCGAAGCGTTCTGAGTACGCCTTCCGTCACGTCGATACCCGTCGGACCGCGTGGCGTGGATCGGCGACTGACGCCGACCATCGTCCCGTCGGCCTCGGCGACCATGGCCCGGACGTTCGTCGCGCCGAGATCGACGCCCGCATAGTAGCCCATTCTATCCTAGGGAACGACGGCGGCCGTACTTAACTACCCAGATTATACTCGGCAACGAGTTGCGATTTCGATACGTTATGGGTTCAGTAGGAGGGCGCGGCTGGCATCCGGCGGCAGATGTATGTTACCATATACCGTAGTTTGGCACATGACCACCGACGACTCACCGGCCGAGACGACCGCCTCGAGCGACCCGGCGAGCGCGCTGTCCGACGCTGAGCGCGAGGCCCTCCACGAAGTCGAGTTAGGGCTCGAGTGGGTCCAGCGGGCACAGGGCTATCTGCTCGAGTTCCACCACGCGACGGGGCACGGGATGGACCACCTCTATCGGGGCGAAGCGTTGCTCAGGGAAACCGGTCACGACGAGCTCGCGGACGCGGTTCGAACCGAGGTGCTCCCCTACGGCGTCGTCGACGACGACCGCTGGTCCTACGACGTCCTCGAGAGCTTTCAGGGGACGCTGTTGGCCGAAACGCGTGCGCTCGAGCGACGGGTTCGGCTGGAGCTAGCCGACGGCCAGCGCCACGTCCCCGAGCGCAAGCAGGAACGGGAGTGGAAGCGACGCGCCGACGAACTGCTCGAGGCCGACGACGGCGACGGTTCGACGTGACGCCGTCGGCGTCGCGGGCGACGAGCGGACGGCGCACACCGCGAGCCGCGACCGAGAGACGGCAGGTCGAGAACGACGAGTCGAGAACGGGACCGATGTCGGGGAGCCGCTACTCCATGACGTCGAGATCGCGGAAGTACGTGACCGGGCAGGGTGCCTGTAGAATGATCTCCTGCGAAACGGAGCCGAGAACGGCTTTTTCGGCGGGCGAGCGCCGCCGGCCGCCGACGACCATCCGGTCCGCATCGACGTCGATCGCCATGTCGACGACTTCGGAACCGACCTCGCCGAGCGCGCCCTTGATCTCGTACTCGACGCCGGCCTCCTCGAAGCGGTCGGCGAGGTCGGGGACTGGCGCGCGCTTGGCCGCGACCTCGTCGGGATCGATATCCTCGACGCGGGCGTCGAAGCCGAGGTCGTCGTGGACGTCCTCGTACTCCTCTTCCGTGAAGGCGTGACCGATCACGACCGTAGCACCGAGGGGGTCGGCGATCTCGAGAACGGTTTCGGCGAGTTCCGGTGCGCGTACTGTGTCCATCGGTCCGACCGCGAGAAGTACCGTGTCGATTGCCATACCGTCACAGTGGTGGGGCCATCCGCTTAAGTATTCTCGTCGCTGCAGTATTGCGGAAACGACCGATGGTCGGTGCGTCGGAGCCGCTGCTGCGGCGACGCGTCGAGCGGCACAACCGGGTGGTGCCGGTCGCGGACGGGTTCGTCGCACGGTGTCGATCGACTACTCGTGTCGGACGAACGTGACGGGACAGGGGGCCGACAGCAGGACTTCCTGTGCGGTCGAGCCGAAGACGGCTTTGCCGGTGGGGGACCGCCGTCGGCCGCCGACGACGACCCGGTCTGCACCCGCGCTCGACGCCAGATCGACGATCGTCGGCCCGTGTTCGCCGACGCCACCCCGTACGTCGTAGTCGACGCCGTGCTCGTCGAGGATCGCCTGCAGGTCGTGAATCGTCGAGTGGCGACCCGCGACCGCGTCCGGATCGATCTCGTCGACCTGCCTGTCGAACTCGAGGCGGTCGAGCACCTCGTCGTACTCGGTGTCGGTGAAGACGTGCGCGAGAACGACGGTCGCGTCGGCGGGTTTCGCTACCTCGAGGACGGCTTCGGCGAGCTGATCGCTGCGGTCGGCGTCACTGGGTCCCACGGCGAGTAAGACGGTTTCTAACGTCATATCGGAACTATTGACTCGAAATACTGTAAATCCACGTCTTCGAAACAGACAACGGTGTTTCAGTTGCAGATGTTTTTTCCACACAGTCGACCAGAGTGGACGTATGGACGAACCGGAGCTCTCGGATCGGACGGTACTCGTCACGGGCAGCGCGAAAGGCGTCGGTCGCGAACTCCTGCTTTCGATGGCCGACTGCGGTGCGCGAACGGCGGTCCACTACCACACGAGCGCCGAGGCCGCCCGCGAGGTGGCCGACGAGGCGCTCGAGCGCGGTGCCGCCGGCGCGATACCGGTCCAGGCCGACGTCACCGATCCCGAGAGCGTCGACGGGCTCTTCGCGGCCGTCGAGGCCGAACTCGGGAGCGTCGACGTGCTCGTGAACAACGTCGGCGACTTCGCGCCCGCCCGCTGGGACGACCTCGAGTTCCAGACCTGGAACCGCGTGCTCGAGACGAACCTCAACGGGACCTACCTCTGTTCGAAGCGGGCGCTCCCGGCGATGCGGGAGGCCGAGTACGGTCGAATCGTGAACGTCGGCTACGCCTCGAGCGAACAGGGCCTCGTCAGCCCGAAGAACTTCCCGTATTTCGTCGCGAAGAAGGGCGTGTTGATGTTCACGCGCATGCTCGCGGCCGACACCCAGGACGACGGGATCACGGTCAACGCGATCTCGCCGTACGTCGTCGAGAACTCCGACGAGTTCCCCGACGACCTCCCGCGCGACCGGCCGGCGAACTTCGCGGACCTGATCGCGCCGCTGTACTTCTTCCTCGATCCCGACAGCGAGTACATTAGCGGGGAGAATATCGAGGTCGACGGTGGCTGGTTGCCCGAACGAGTATAAATCCAAGCAGCCATATATTTTTAACAGAGTCGGTTCCGCATGGTCAGAAGACTGCTGCTGTTTCTGCTCTTCGGATCTCTGTCCGCCACCGTGGCGCAGTATGCAGTATCTGGTGGAACGGCTGGAATGGGTTCTTTTCTCGCTGGTTCCTTAGTCGCCATCGTATTCATTTATAAAGTATCCCTTGCTTGGGACCAGAATTGATGCCTCGCGAGATTCCGAACAGTTCCGCGCTCGAGGCTATGAGACGCTGGTTTTCCGGGACTGATACACCGATCACCTATAGTTCGAACAGACGGATCGTGGCGGCTCTCGGGGAGTGCGAAGCGGATTTGTCGTCCTGGTACTCCTCAATACTCGCCGACGGCGTCGAGGTCGGACCGACTGTATTGGAGTGCTCGCGCCTCCGGTCTCGGTCTCGGAGGGGGCTCGCTTCCGCGGTCGGAACGGCGCTCATTCGGCGACGATGCCGCCGGACAGGTGGCGTCGATATCACGGCCTCGCGAAATCGCCCGTGGCGGTGGCTCCTCGAGAAGCGATCGATATACCACACTCGCGGTCGTTCTCCGACGCATGACGTCCACGGGACGAGTTCAGACGATCCACGTCGCGCCGGAGCAGGGGGCACCGATGAACCGAGTCGAGCGGGTCACCGCGGTCGCCGGGCGCGGGCTCGAGGGCGATCGGTACTACAACGCTGACGGCACGTTCACCGATCGGGACGGGAGCGATATCACGCTCATCGAGAGCGAGACGCTGACGTCAGTCGAGCGCGACTACGATATCGAACTCGAGCCCGGCGTTCACCGCCGGAACCTGACGACCGACGGGATCGCACTGAACCACCTCGTCGACGGCCGGTTCCGGATCGGTGAGGTCGTCTGCGAGGGGATCGAGCTCTGTGAGCCGTGTTCGTACCTCGAGCGTCACCTCGAGAAACAGGGCGTCCGGGAGGCGCTGGTCCATCGCGGCGGGCTTCGGGCGCGTATCCTCGAGGGCGGGACCGTGACGAGCGGGGACGACATCGAACCGGTCTGACCCGCCTGCCGCCCACAGCGTCGACCGGAACGCAAACTACATTTTTGCGAGCGCAAAGAATTCTCTATGAACGAACCGGGCATCCAGTCGCTGATGGATCAGGAAACGCTCGACCAGCGCGTTCGGGACGGGGACACGCCCGAGTGGGTCGCCGACCACTGGCACTCGTTTCGCGAGGGGTTGCTCGGCGAACGAAACGGGACGCCGTTCCCCTGTTTTTTCGGCGTCGAATCGGTACAGCGCGGCGACCCGATCTACACCGCGGTACCCTCGATGAGCGACGCCGACGCGCTCCTGGGGCTGCGGGATCGGGTTCTCGAGTACCTCGACACCTATCGAGACCACTCGGAGCGAGCGTCGCTCGTCACCTTCTTCAAGCCACCCGAGACGCCGCTTTCGGAGGCGGACTATCACGACGCGCTCTGGCACATTCTGCAGACGCTGCACCTCCACGACCCCGAACCGTGGCCCGAGGAGATTCCGACGGACCCCGACGATCCCCGCTGGGAGTTCTGTCTCGGCGGCGAACCGATGTTCCCGACCTGCCGGGCACCGTTCTACGAGACGCGCAAGAGCCGCTACTGCCCCGTCGGCCTCGAGATCACGTTCCAGCCGCGCGCGCTGTTCGAGGACCTCGACGTAACGGCCGACACCGCGGCCGGCCAGCACGCCCGCGACGTCATTCAGGATCGACTCGAGGAGTACGACGGCGTCTGCCCGCACGCCGACCTCGGCGACTGGGGCGTCGAGGGCGACCGCGAGTGGCCCCAGTACATGTTCTCGGAGGACGACCGTCAGGCGCCATCGACGTGCCCGATCACGATCACGCGGACGCATCCGAAACCCGCCGCTCGATTGCCATGACGGCCGCCGATAGCGATCCCGACGCCGCGAGCCCGGACGGCGCTCGGCTCGCGGACGCCACACTCGTCCTGATCGACTTTCAGCGGGGATTCGACGATCCCTCGTGGGGCGACCGAAACAACCCCGACGCCGAAGCGAACGCGGCGCGACTGCTCGAGCGCTGGCGCGAGCGAGAGCGGCCCGTCGTCCACGTTCGCCACGATTCGACGGACCCCGACTCGCCGCTCCGGGGGGACGAACCCGGGTTCGCGTTCAAACGGGAGACCGCGCCGCTCGAGAGCGAGCCGACGATGGTGAAGTCGGTCAACAGTGCGTTCATCGGCACCGATCTCGAGGAGTGGCTCCGCGGGCGAGGGCTCGAAACGCTCGTCGTCGCGGGTCTCACGACGGATCACTGCGTCTCGACGAGCACACGAATGGCCGAGAACCTCGGCTTCGACCCGATCGTAGCCGGCGACGCGACCGCGACCTTCGAGCGAACCTTCGACGGCGAGCGCTTCGACGCGGAGACGGTCCACCGGACCGCACTGGCCCACCTCGCGGGCGAGTTCGCGACGGTGGCGACGACGGCCGACCTGCTCGAGGACGGTTCCTGAGTCGCGCGGCGCTCGCGGCTCGAACCGCTCGATCGAGCCGGCAGCGTTGCGCACCACAGTTATGGCGGTCGTCGTCCTCGAGTGGGGTATGCGAGTCGCAGTCGCCGGCACGTTCGGCCCGCTCCACGACGGCCACCGGACCCTGTTCGAACACGCGCTACGGTTCGGCGAGGACGGCGTCGTCGTCGCGCTGACCAGCGACGAGCTGGCCGTGGAGACGCGCCACGAACCCCGTCCGATCCCCTCGCTCGAGGAGCGAACGCGGACCGTGACGGCCGCTATCCGCGCGCTCGACGAGTGGGATCGCCACGTCGAAATCCGCACTCTCGAGACCGAACACGACATCGCGACGGACGAGCCGTCGATCGACGCGCTCGTGGTCTCCCCCGAGACGGCCCCCGAACTCGAGGCGATCAACGACCGGCGTCGCGAGCGCGGCTTCGAACCGCTGTCCGGGATCGTCGCGCCCTACGTCTACGCCGACGACGGCGAGCGGATCTCTTCGACGCGGATCGTGAACGGTGAGATCGACGAACACGGCCGCGTGCTCGAGTAACGACCCCGACGGCGGTCCACAAGTGCCACCGGCCGCTGTCGACCGACGTGACACAATAGTAATGGACCGGGAGACAGTCAGTGCAGGTGATGACCGGTGATCGACGACCACTGCTGTACGTGTTGCTGGGCAGTGCGCTGCTCGTGACGCTGTTGTTGCATCTCGTATTCCTGCCCCGATACCTCCCCGGCGACGTGTTGCTGACCGTGCTGACGGTCGGTGCCGGCTGGCTGACGTACGTGCTCGTGTTCTACGGACTCGGTCGCGTGTGGCCCGCTCCCGATCGACAGTCGTTCCCGAACATGCGGTTCGCGGACGTCGGGCTCGCGCTCTTGCTCGTCTCGTTGCTCCTCCTGCTCGCGCTCGACGCCGTCGGCATCCCGCTCGAGGGAGTCGTCGGCGTCTATGCCCTGCCGGTGGCCGGTATCTACGCCGGACTCGCGTTGCTCGGCTGGTCGGTCGGTCGTCGGACCGAAGCGATCAACGAGATGGTCCGGTAACTGTCAGGCCGATTCCGTCCCCGAGTTCGCGACGAGGACCGGCACGTCGCCGAACCGGACGACGTGGTCGGTGACGCTTCCCATCGCCATCCGGTGGACGCCGCCGCGGCCGCGAGTCCCCATGACGATGAGGTCGGCGTCGATCTCGTCGGCGTACTCGATGAGTTCGCTCTCGGGCGGCCCTTCGAGGACCGTCCCGGTGACGTCGAGCCCGGCCGCGTCGGCCCGATCGACGACTGCGTCGACGTACTCTTGGGCTCGGCCGCGCATCGCGTCTTCGGCGCTGGCGGCGTCACCCGGCAGGTGGAGCTCGCTCAGCGGCCCGGTGTCCGCGACGCAGGCGACGTGGATCGCCGCCTCGTGGATCGTCGCCAGCTCGAGGGCGGTCTCGGCGGCGTCGTCGGCGTGGTCGCTCCCGTCGGTCGGGATCAGGATCGTATCGAACATCGTCCGACCCATACGGCCAGCCGCGTAAAGTTCCTGCCGAAACGGCGGATCTCGACTGGTCGAGCCGGCCGACGACCGCGGCCGTCAGATGAACGCGAGCGGGGCCATGACGAGGACGCCGACGAGGATACCGGCGACGAGTTCCGGCTTGCCGCCCCGCGGGAGTCGCGTTCCGATGTCGAGCGCCTCGGGGACGAACTCCGTGAGCACGAGGTAGATCATCGCGCCGGCGGCGAAGCCGAAGCCGTAGGGGAGGAACTCACGCGCGTAGCGGACGAACCCGAACGCGAGGACGGCCCCGATCGGCTGCGGCAGGCTCGAGAAGACGGCCCACCAGACCAACTTCCAGTTCGCGACGCCCATCGAAGTCAGCGGGATCGAGATCGCGGTCCCCTCGGGCACGTTGTGGATCGAGATCGCGATCGTCATGAAGATCGCCAGCACCGGGATCGTGAAGCCGAGGAACGCGGTGCCGCCCTCGAGCCCGAGATCGGCGAAGGAGACGCCGATAGCGACGCCTTCCGGGAAGCTGTGGACGGTCAGGATGCCGAGAATGAGGACGAGCTTCTTGAAGTCGGCTTCTTCGTACTGCTTCGGATCGATGTCGGCGTCCATCAGCACGTCGTGGGCGACGACGACGAGCGCGACGCCGGCCACGATCCCGATCGCGATCTCGAGGGGCGTCCCCTCGGCCAGCCCCTCATCGATGAGTCCGAACGTCGACGCCGAGAGCATGATCCCGGAGGAAAGCCCCCAGAGAACGACGTTTCGCCGATCGCTGATCCCCTCGAAGAAGAAAAACGGGAGCGCGCCGAGCCCGGTCGCCAGCGCCGTGATCAGCCCGGCGACGAACACCAGCGTGAGGTTCTCCAGCAGCGCCATCTACTGACGTATCGAACCGTGCGGTTAAATCGACGGCGAAAGCGGGCACCTCGACCGTGGTATCGCGACGACACCTCCGTATGACGGGGACGGCGGACGCCAGCCCGGCCGGGTGGTTCGAGATCGGTCGGATCGACCGATACCATCAACAGCCATCCGTCGGTTACGTAGCGTATGTCTCTGTGGAGCTCCGACCGCACCCGTCACTATCTCGTTCTGGTGGCCGCGACGACCGTCGGCTCCACGTTGCTGTACAATTATGGAATGGCAACGTGGGAAAACGACCCGCAGCCGCTCTTTCGATCGCTCGGAATCGTCTTTCAGTCGTTCACGACGACCGGCTACGGCGAGGATGCAGGGTGGGCGACGCCGCAGATGTACCTGTTGACGATCGGGCTGCAACTCCTGGGAATCGGCCTGATCCTCACCGCGGTCGACATCTTCGCGGTGCCGTGGCTCCGAAACACGCTGGCGGTCACGCCGCCGTCGGCGACTACCGATCTCGAGGATCACGTCGTCATCTGCGAGTACACCCCTCGCGGTGAGGCGTTCATCGAGGAACTCGAGTCCCGCGGACGGGAGTACGTCGTCGTCGAACCGGACGAGGAGACGGCGACGGCGCTCCACGAGGACGAGTACCGGGTCGTCCACGGCGATCCGGAGTCGATGGCCGTCCTCGAGAACGCCGGCATCGACCGGGCGACGGCGGTCGTGGCCGATTCGGCCGACGATACGAACGCGAGCATCGTCCTCTCGGCTCGGGAGGCGAATCCGACCGTGCAGATCGTGACGCTGGTCGAGGATCAGCGCCTCGGCGAGTATCATCGGATCGCCGGCGCGGACGAGGTGCTGTCGCCACGCCAGTTGCTCGGCGAGAGTCTCGCTCACCGCGTGCCGACGGCAGTGACGACCACGGTCGACGATGGCGTCGAGATCGGAAACGATCTGGAACTCGTCGAGCTCTCGATCGCCGAGGGGAGCGACCTCGACGGGCGGACCGCCGGCGAGGTCGAACTCCGTGAGCAGTTCGGGGTGGACGGCATCGGCGTCTGGACCGACGGGACCTTCGAGAGCCCGATTCCGTCGGACCGCGAGTTCGATACGGAGACGCGGCTGCTCGTCGCGGGCGAACCGGACCGAATCGACGCGTTACGGACCGAAGCGATGTCGACGGTCCAGCCGTTCTCGGCCCAGCACGTGGTGATCGCCGGCTACGGTGAAGCGGGTGTCGCGGCGGGTGAGGCGCTCGCGGAGACGAACTCGCAGGTGACAGTCCTCGACAGCGCCGATAAAGCGGGCGTCGACGTGGTGGGCGACGCACGCGAGCCGGAGACGCTCCGTGAGACGGGCATCGACGACGCGGCCGCGATCATCGTCACGCTCGACGACGATACCACGGCGATCTTCACGACGCTGGTCGCGCAGGATCTGAATCCGTCGGTCGAGGTCGTCGTCCGAGCGAACGACCCCGACGACGTTCGGAAACTGTACCGGGCGGGCGCCGACTACGTGCAGTCGCTGGCGACGGTCAGCGGGCGGATGCTCGCGTCGACCGTCTTCGAGGACGAGGAGGTGCTGGCCGTCGACCAGCAGATCGACGTCGTGAAGCTTCCCGCCGGGCGGCTGGCAGGACGAACGGTCGTCGACGCCGCAGTGCGGGACCGAACCGGCTGCACCGTTCTCGCCGCGGTCAGAGACGGCACGACGATCACGGCGTTCGATCCGTCCTCGTTCGTCTTCGAGACGGGCGACGAGGTCGTCCTCGCCGGCACCGACGAGAGCGTCCGGTCGTTCGAGGCGCAGTTTCTCGCCTGACCCGCGACGTCGCCGCCACGAGGCGACGGGCTACAGCAGGGACCCGAGATCCAGATCGATGTGCTGGCTCGCGAGGCGTGCGAGCAGCGGCGCGTCCCCGAACTCGAGTAGCTTCGCGATCGCGCGGACGTTCCCCTTGTTCGCCTCGGCCAGTGTGTCGTCGTCGAGGCGCTGGAGATCCCGCATGAGTTTGTCGTAGCGCTCGTTCGGCGCGAGATAGAGGAGCTGCGTCATCAGTAGCCGCGTCTTCGCGTTGGGCGCGACGTCGCGGTGCCAGAGGGTATCGTAGACCGCGAGGTTCTCCGCGGTGGGTTCGATAGAATCGTGTTTGAGGACGCTGTCGGCGGTGACGGCGGCCATGCGACCGGACTGCATGCACTTGTTGATTCCTTCGCCCCAGAGGGGGTCGAGCGTCGGGACGGTGTCGCCGACCGCCATGAACCGATCGGTGTGGAGCTTTCCGGGCGACTGAATGTGGGCCGAGCCGCGGTGTTGCTTGCCCGCGAGTCGTTCGGCGTTCTGGAACCGCGGGTCGGTCTCGAGCCAGTGGGACAGGTAGTCGTCGATGGTGAACTCCGTGCGGCCGTACTGCTGGTGGCTGGCGTTCTGGATGTAACAGAGGCCGACCTTGGCGGTGTCCCCGCCGGTGTGAAAGATCCAGGAGTAGCCGCCGGGGGCGATTTCGTGGTCCAGCCGTAGCATCATCGCGTCGCGCAGGTCAGCGAAGCCGGGGCGATCGATGTCGATCCCCTCGAACTCGTACTCGATGCCGATCGCGTGGTTCTCGCGCCGAAGGTCGACGACGTCGAGTTTCTTCGCGAGGGGGGCGCTCGGCCCCGTCGCGTCGACGACGATCTCGCCGTAGACCTCCTCGTCGCCGTTGTATCTGACGCCGGCGATTTCGCCGCCCTCCATGATCGGGCCGGTGACGCGAGCGTCGAACCGGTACTCGGCCCCGTCGTCCCGTCCGTCCCGAACGAGGTACCGTTTGAAGTCGGCGAACTCCAGGACCGCACCGGGCTGGTCGCGGACGTAGTGCTCCATCGGGGACTCGAGAACGACGCTGTCGGTGTACTGCATCACCACGTCGTCGGGGATGCCGAAGGCACCCATCATCGAGTGGAAGGTCCCCGCAGTGGACTTGTTACTCTGGCGGGGGAATTCGTCCTCGGCCTCGGTCTCGAGGACGACGACGTCGTACCCTCTGGCGGCGAGATCGCGGGCACACTGTGCGCCGGCGGGACCGGCACCCGCGATAACTACGTCGTAGCGATCGTTCATGAAAGCGAGACTGTGTTGGACCTTAATTAGTCTGTCCTGTTCCGATCGATCGTACGTCACGGAGTCCCTTGAGTGTCGCTCTGGCACGGGCGGGCATCGTACCGCGAGTACGACGACGATCCCCGCCGATCTCGGCCGTCGACGCCGGACCGACACGGCGGATTTACCGATCCGCCGTGTCGACGTGGGTATAGTTACCGCGTCACCCGACGAGTTCCCGGACGGCGTGCCGACCGAACCTGCGTTCCCGCTCGGACGGCGACCGTTACACGACTACGTCGCCCATCACGCCGCGGAGCGTCCGGACCAGGTCGCGATCAACTACTACGGCACCGCGCTCACGTACGGGCGACTCGGTGACGCGATCGACCGGTTCGCGACGCATCTGAGCGAGTGGGGGGGACGGTCGCGGGGACACACTACTGCTCTATCGCCCTCGTCGAGGTCGAGGGCGTGCTGAAGACGCATCTCGACGTCGCCACCGCCGCTGTCGCCGGCCGCGACCACGAGACCAAAGGTGAAGCGGTGATCGCGGCCATCGTCCTCGAGCAGGTGCCCGTGACGGACATGGGAAAGCTCGATCGGGACGCGCTCGAGGACGAGGCCGCCGACTGAGCCGGTCGGCCGACAGGAGCGGACTCGCCGCAGGGACACCCTCGAGATCGGTCAGGACGTGGCGTCCGGTCGACGCTGCTCCGCCCGGATCGTCGCGATCGTGACGGCGTGAACCGAGCCGACGAGGGCGGTACTCAGGAGGGTTCCGCCGACGGGAAGCCCCCCGAGGAGCCCCGCCGTGAGTCCGAAGAGGACGACGAGCACGAGCACCTGCCAGCCGATGCCCCGGGTCGCTCGCGTGCTTCGACGGAGCGCGGTCACCGGTCCCGCGCCGTCGACGACGAACGCGGGCGCGAGGAACCACCGGACGAACGCGGCGAACAGGGGAACGGCGATGACGACGCCGAGGAGGAGGCCGCCGTCGCCGATCCAGCCGAGCAGTCGGCCGATCGCGTCGAACAGCGCGACGAGGCCGAGGTACGAGAGCAGCCGCCGCCCCGTGAGCGACTGGTACCAGTCGTCCCGCTCGTCCCGGTCGTCCCCGCTGCGTTCGTCCGCACGGCTCCACGCGATGGTCAGACACCCGGCAGTCGCGACGACGAGAAGCGCAGCGATCTCGAGACCGATCCCCCAGGCCAGGTACGGCAGCCGCAGGTCGATCAGCGCCTCGAGCGAACGCGCCGTCGCGGGGACGCCGGTCGGATAGCCGGCGAACTCGATGCGAATCGTCGCCGCGTCGCCGCCGTTCGTGACCAGTACTGGGAGCGGATCGTCGCGTCGGAGCCAGTCGACGACGGTGAGCAGGACGCCCGCGACGGCAAACGGGAGCAGGAGCGTCGGCTCCCGCCGGACGCGCCTCGCCGCCAGCGCGAACCCCGACGGGTCGTCGTCACCGCCGGCCGCCGCTCGCTCGTCGCCGCTCTCGAGGTCCGACTCCGCCGTTGAGTTCGCCGGTTCGCCCCGTCCCGAACTCGAGTCGTCGGCCGCGGCCGTGGGCGAACGGTCGTCGGCTACCGCCGCCGTCGATGCCGGCTCGGCCTCCTCGTCGGTCATGTTTCCTCCGCGATGGCGAGCACGCGGTCGCCGTCGACGACGTAGAGGACGCCGTCACCGACCGCCGGCAGCGACATCGCCCACGTCGCTCCGTACGCGAATCGTTTCTCACCGCTTTCGGCGTCGAACCCGACCAGTTCGTAGCCGCCGCTCGTCACGTAGACGACGCCGTCGGCGACGACCGGCGTGGCCTCGTACCCGTAGGGGATCGACCACTCGGTTTCGCCGGTCTCGAGATCGAGCGCGTGCAACTCCCCGTCGGAGCCGTTGTCGGCGACGAAGACCGTTCCGTCGGCGACCGCAGCAGCCCCTTCGGTCGCGTTGCCACCGAGGTCGCGCTTCCAGCGGCGGTTCCCGTCGTCGGCCTCGAGCACCCGGACTCCGCCTCTGGTCGGAACGACGACCCCGTCCTGCGTGGCTGTCGGCGGACGATTGACGTCGGCCTCGTCGACCACCCTCCGCCAGCGTCTGCGTCCGGTGGCGGCGTCGTACGCCGCCACCTCGTTGGGCCAGCCGGTGACGAAGACGGTCCCGTCCCGGACGGCCGGTCGGTGGGGAACGCCGCTGTCGTCCTCTCGGTCGAAGTCCAGTCGCCATCGTTCGCGACCGTTGTCCGACTCGAGCGCGACGAGCTCGTTCGCACCCGGGACGACGGCGTACACCGTCCCGTCGGCTGCCACGGGCGGCGGCACCTCGGTTGGGTCGAGGAGGTCAGTGGCCGATTCCGTCGCCGGTTCGTGCCAGCGTTCGTCGCCGAATCGCCGTCCGAATAGCTCTACGCCGCCGCCGGCGTTCAGGCCGGTGAGCCCGTCTTCCGCGGTCACCGCCACCGTATCGGTCCGGTAGATGGTCGACGGGGCGCGCGCGAGACCCGCGCCGTGGGCCGTCTCGTGGGAAAAGCGGCGGTCTCCGCTCTCGACGTCGAACGCGGCGAATTCGTCACCGACGGTGTAGAGGGTGTCGTCGACGAGGACGGGCGAATTGACTTCGAACCCGCTGACGCTATCGAGGGGGCTGTTCCACGCGAGGCGGACGTCGTCGCTCGGGCCGGACGCGTCGGGGTTGTACCCCGTTCCGGCCGCGTCGTAGCGGGACATCGGCCACTCGACGCCGCTTGTGGGCGAACGGTCGGCGAGGACGGTCCGGCCGGTGAACAGGCTCGCGAGCGTCAGACCACAGCCCGCGAGCAGTCGTCGTCTGGAGGGCATCGGCCGAGAGGTCGGAGCCCCATCATGTAATAGTTCCTATCACACCAATCCATAATCATATTTTCGAACGAACGGGGCCTGCGACCGGCGATCGGTCCGCTCCGTGTCGGATCACCGACCGCGGGAACGGGTTGGCGGTTCGAAATCCTTTTAGGCGCTACACGGGGATAGTAGGGTAACTGAGTGATATCATGGACGTCGACATCATCTCCGAAACGGAGAACCCCATGTTGCATCGAACGGACGTGACCTTCGAACTCGTCCACGAGGACGCCACACCCTCCCGTCTGCAGGTTCGCGACAGTCTCGCCGCGAAACTGAACAAGGACGCCGACGAGGTCGTCATCCGCAAACTCGACACCAAGTTCGGGATGCGCAAGACCGTCGGCCAGGCGAAGGTCTACGACACGGCCGACAACGCCCGCGACGTCGAGCAGGACCACATGCTCGAGCGCAACAAGATTGGCGCAGAAGAGGAGGCCGAGGCCGAACCCGAAGCGGAGGAAGCGTAAATGGCGCGCTACGAACTCTACGCCGACGACGGCACCACGGACGGCGAACTCTGTCCCCGCTGTGGCGACGTGTTCCTCGCCGACCACGGCGACCGCAAGCACTGCGGGAAGTGCAGCTACACCGAGTGGGAGTAACCCCCGACCGATGGGCGACGTGCCGAAGACGGACGTGGCACGTCGAACGCCGGTAACAGCCGTTTTGCAGCCGTGACTGACACCGTTCGTATCCTCGGGATCGAGGGCACCGCCTGGGCGGCCAGCGCAGCGGTCTTCGAGACCGACCGAACGGCGATTTCGACGGGCGACCGGACCGCCCACCCTGACGACGTGTTCATCGAGAGCGACGCCTACCAGCCCGAGAGCGGGGGCATTCACCCGCGGGAGGCCGCCGAACACATGCACGATGCGATCCCCCGCGTCGTCGAACGGGCCCTCGAGCACGCCCGGGAACGCCACGACGGGCCGGCGACGGATTCCCCGATAGACGCGGTCGCCTTCTCCCGCGGTCCCGGCCTCGGCCCCTGCCTGCGCGTCGTTGGAACCGCCGCCCGGGCGCTGAGTCAGGCGCTCGCGGTCCCGCTGGTCGGCGTCAATCACATGGTGGCCCACCTCGAGATCGGGCGACACACTTCCGGCTTCGACTCGCCGGTCTGTCTCAACGCCAGCGGGGCGAACGCGCACCTGCTCGCCTTCCGCAACGGGCGCTATCGCGTTCTCGGCGAGACGATGGACACTGGCGTCGGCAACGCGATCGACAAGTTCACTCGTCACGTCGGCTGGTCCCACCCCGGGGGGCCGAAGGTCGAGGCGGCAGCGGAAGACGGCGACTACGTCGACCTCCCCTACGTCGTCAAGGGGATGGACTTCTCCTTCTCGGGGATCATGAGCGCCGCGAAGCAGGCGTACGACGACGGCACACCCGTCGAGGACGTCTGCTACTCCCTGCAGGAGAACGTCTTCGCGATGCTCGCCGAAGTCTCGGAGCGGGCCCTCTCGCTGACCGGCAGCGACGAACTCGTCCTCGGCGGGGGCGTCGGGCAGAACGCCCGCCTGCGCGAGATGCTCGCGGAAATGTGTGCCCAGCGGGGTGCCCGGTTCCACGCCCCCGAGCCGCGATTCCTGCGGGACAACGCCGGCATGATCGCCGTGCTCGGTGCGAAGATGTACGCGGCCGGCGACACGCTCGCACTCGAGGACTCCCGCGTCGACCCCGATTTTCGACCGGACCAGGTGCCCGTTAGCTGGCGATCCGACGAGACCGAGCTCGCGGCCGGCCGCGGCGAGGGCGCGAGTCAGATCCGCGGGGCCGAAGCGCTCGTCGACCTCGAGCCGGCCGCCGGCCGCGTCACGAAGCGCCGCGAGTCGAAGACCTATCGCCACCCGTCACTCGACGACCGGCTCCGCCGCGAACGGACGGCCCTCGAGGCCCGGCTGACCAGTCTGGCCCGCCGCGAAGGGGTTCCGACGCCGGTCCTCTCGGACGTCGATTCCCGGGAGGCGCGACTCGAACTCGAGTACGTCGGGGAGCGGGACCTCCGCGAGGCGCTCTCGACGGCCCGCGTCCGCGACGTCGGTCGCCACCTCGCGCGGCTCCACCGGGCGGGGTTCGTCCACGGCGATCCGACGACGCGGAACGTTCGCGTCGGTTCGGACCGAACCGTCCTCATCGACTTCGGACTGGGCTACCACACCGATCACGTCGAGGACTACGCGATGGACCTGCACGTCTTCGATCAGAGCCTCGTCGGCACCGCCGACGATCCCGCCCCCCTCCGCGAGGCGGTCCGGGAGGGGTACCGCGAGGTCGGCGAGGCGCGCGTCCTCGAGCGTCTGCGCGATATCGAGGGGCGCGGCCGATACCAACCGGACAGGTGACGAGCCCCACCGGATCGGCCGCGGTCGACTGATTGCAGCGACCGTCGCGGCACACAATACTCTTATCAGGGGAGAACGTATCACCTGCCATGGCAGACAAGCCGACCTCCGGTGAGATTCTCGGGGTACCGTACAACTTCGAACGACCGAGCATCGGTCGCATGCTCTCGTCGTACTGGCAGCCCGGCGAAGGGATGCTCGTGGAGAAGCCCTTCGGCGTCGGCTACACCTTGAACCTCGCCAACTGGCGGTCGTGGGTCGTCGTCGCCGTCGCCGGCGCGCTCCTCTGGCACCAGGAGACGGGGACCTCGGAGGAGACCGGCGACACCGCCGACGAACCCGTCGAAGTCATCGTCGACGACGAATAGGTCGTCCGAACGTCGTTGGGACTACTTCTCGAGCCCTCTCGTCCGCCCAGCGGCGGTCAGCGGTCGACCTCGCCCATGATACAGTCGAGGCTCCCGATCGCCGCGACGAGGTCCGCGACGGACTCCCCGCGGGCGAGTTCGGGCAGCACGGAGAGGTTCGAGAAACAGGGGCTGCGGATCTTGAACCGCGCCGGCGTTTCGGTCCCGTCGGAGCGGATGTAGATGCCGAGTTCTCCTTTCGCCCCCTCGACGGCGCGATACGTCTCGGCACCGGCCTCGGGTTTGAGCGTTCGCGGCACGGTGGACTGGATCTCGCGCTCGTCGTCCGGCCACTCCTCGAGCAGGTCGAGACACTGCTCGACGAGCTTCGCGGACTCCTCGATCTCGCGCAATCGAACGAGGACGCGCGAGTAGTTGTCGCCGTCGGGTTCGGTGACGACGTCCCACTCGAGGGTCTCGTAGTAGCCGTACGGATCGTCCCGCCGCAGGTCGTAGTCGATGCCGGAGCCGCGGGCGACGGGGCCGGTACAGCCGTAGTCTTTGGCCACGTCGGGCTCGAGAACGCCCGTGCCGACGCAGCGGCGCTGGAAGATCTCGTTGGTGACCAGCAGATCGTGGTACTCGTCGATCTTGGCCGGGAACCCGTCGAGCACGTCCCGGACGCCCGCGATGAAGTCCGCACGCGGTTCGGGGAGGTCCCAGGCGACGCCGCCGAGCCGGAAGTAGTTGAACATCATCCGCTGGCCCGTCAGCTCCTCCAGAGCGTCGAGGACGAGTTCGCGGTCGCGGATGGCGTACTGGAAAGCGGCGGTGAACTCGCCGAAGACGTCCAGCGCGTAGGTGCCGACGGCGATGAAGTGCGACGCCAGTCGCGAGAGCTCGGCACCCATCGTGCGGAGGACCTGCGCGTACGCCGGAACCTCGAGGTCGGCCAGCTCCTCGGCCGTGCGCGCGTAGGCCCACTCGTTCAGGAGCCCCGACGACACCCAGTCCCAGCGGTCGGGGTAGGGCATGATCTGGTGGCGGTAGGTCCCCTGCTGGCACAGCTGCTCCTCGCAGCGGTGGATGTAACCGATATCGGGGTCGACGTCGACGACCGTCTCGCCGTCCAGCACTGCCTTCACGTGGAGGACGCCGTGGGTCGACGGGTGGTGCGGGCCGATGTTGAGGAACATCGTCTCCGAGGCGGCGTCGCGGTCGTCGCCGGCGAGGGGATTCTCGTGTTCCGAGAGCGTGACGACCTGGGACTGCTCCTGATCGTACCCTCGCGAGAGGGGGTGGCCCTGCCAGGTTTCCGGGAGGAGAATCCGGCGGAGATCGGGATGCCCCTCGTACTCGATGCCGACGAGATCGTAGGCCTCGCGTTCGTGCCAGTCTGCGGTTCGGAAGACGGGCGCGGCGGAGTCGCTGCTCGGGTCGGCGGTCGGCGTCGGTACCACGACACTTACCTCGCGCGTCGGATCGGCGTAGGACTTCAGGTGATAGATCGTCTCGAACCGGTCGGGATACTGCTGGGCGGTAACGCAGGAACAGTGATCCAACCCTGCCTCCTCGCGGAGCGTCTCGAGGACCGCCCGCACGTCGTCCGGCCGGATCACGACCGCGGGCGCGTTTCCGTGGTCGTCCCGACCGAGGACGGCGTCCCCGAGGCGCGTCTCGAGGTCGAACTCCCCGTTCGAACTCCCCGCGTCGGCGATCCCCGGCTCGAGCGTCGAGTCTGCTGACATACGCGGTCGTTCGAACGCGCCGCTGGAGTCGATTCTGCGTCACTGACTAGGCTATTTATGTACGCGGAACCGAACGATCGGTCGTGAAGACGGTCCGGCTCACGCTCCGGTACGACGCCGAGACAATCCACCCGATGCACCGGTTCGTCGCCGACAGCGACGCGTTCGACGCCTACCGGATGGTTCACGGGAACTTCGCCGGCGGCAACGACAACGCCTTCATCTTCCACGTCGTCGGCGATCCGGACGTCTACGAGGCCGCCCTCGAGGGAACCGACCGCGTCGACGAGTACGAACTCACGCGGACCGGCGACCGGACGTTCACCGTCTACGTTCGCGACGTCCCCGACGGCGTCGACGAGCGGCTCCTCACCCTCTTCACGCGCGGGAGTCTCGTCGTCTTGCCGCCGATCGAGTACCGGTCCGACTGGACCGTGCGGTTCTCGGTCGTCGGCGAGTCGACCGATCTCCGACGGGCGCTCGAGGGGGTGCCCGACGGCATCGAGACGGCCGTCGACCGCGTCGGCGAGTACGACGGGAGCGACGACGCGGTCGGCGCGCTGACCGACCGCCAGCGCGAGACGCTGCGGGTCGCTCGCGACCTCGGCTACTTCGAGGTCCCCCGTTCGGCAGGCGTCGAGGACGTCGCCGCGGAACTCGACTGTGCTCCCGGGACGGCCGCCGAACACCTCCGGAAGGCGGAAGCCGCCGTGATGGGCGCCCTCGAGCTGTAGGGTCGACCGGGGGCCCGGCGGCCACCCCGGCGCGGCGCAACCGACGACGCTTTGCCGTCGCCGCCGCGTCCCACGCACATGGCCATTCGATTCGTCACCGGCAACGAGGGGAAGGTCCGCGAGGCCCGGGACTACCTCGAAGGCGTCGAGTCCGTCGAGCAGATCGAGTACGATTACACCGAGGTTCAGAGCGACTCGCTCGCGGAGATCGCCGCCCACGGGGCCCGCGAAGCGTTCGCCGAACTGGGGAGCGCCGACCCGGTGCTGGTCGACGACGCCGGCCTGTTCGTCGACGCGCTGGGCGGCTTTCCGGGGCCGTACTCGGCGTACGTCGAGGACACCGTCGGCGTCGAGCGCCTCTGGCGGCTCGCGAGCGAGGAGGAGAATCGCCGCGCGCACTTCCGGACCGTGCTCGCGTACGCCGACGCGGACGGCACCGAGACGTTCGCGGGGTCGGTCGCCGGCACGCTCGTCCCGCCCCGCGGGGAGAGTGGGTTCGGCTACGATCCCATCTTCGAGTACAACGGACGGACCATGGCGGAGATGACCACCGAGGAGAAGAACGCGATCTCCCACCGGGGACGAGCGCTGGCGGAATTCGCGGAGTGGTACGCCGAGCGCGGCGAGTAGTCGGCCGGGTGCGACCGGTCGTCAGTCGTCGCTCTCGGCGGTCGTCGCGGTCTCGTCGTCCGAGCGCTGCGGTTCGGCGACGACCGTCGCTTCGGTATCGACGCTGACGCCCTCCCAGTCCTGATCCGCGTGGTATCCCTCCCGTTCTTTCGCACTGGGCGCGACGCGGATGAACTCCGCCTTCTCGCGGGCGGTCGGGATCGTGTGGCCGCCGCAGTAGGAGAGGCCGGACTGGATGCCGGCGCGGAACTCGTCGACGACGTCGGCGACCGGCCCCTTGTACGGCGTCAGGGCTTCGACGCCCTCGTCGGCGCGAACGTCCTCGTCCTTGTCGTCGCGCTTCTCGGCCGCCGTCGTCGTCGCCATCCCCCGCGACCGCTTGTACCGAGCGCCGTCGACCTCGACGACCGCGCCCGGTGCCTCCTCGGTGCCGGCGAAGAGGCTCCCGAGCATTACCGTGTCCGCCCCCGCCATCAGCGCCTTCACCGCGTCGCCGGACGTGCGGATGCCGCCGTCCGCACAGACGGTGACGCCGAGATCCTCGGCCGCCGTCGCGCAGTCGTCGACGGCGGTTAGCTGCGGCACGCCCGCACCGGCGACCTTCCGGGTGGTGCAGTGAGAGCCGGGGCCGATGCCGACTTTCACGCAGTCGGCACCGGCGGCCGCGAGGTCCTCGACGCCCGCCGGCGTCGCGACGTTGCCGGCGACGAGGCCGACGTCCGGGAACGCCGATCGGAGCCGTTCGACGGCCTCGAGCGTACGCTCGAGGTGGCCGTGGGCGACGTCGACCACGAGTACGTCGACGCCGGCCTCGAGCAGGCGAGCGCTGCGGGCGACGTAGTCCTCGTCGATGCCCACCGCGGCGGCCGCGCGCTCGTCGGCGGCGACCACTCGCTCGACCTGTGCGGCCTGTTCGTCCGGCGTGAGAAACCGGTGGAGCACGCCGATCCCGCCGGCCCGCGAGAGGTCGATGGCCAGTTCGGCCTCCGTGACGGTGTCCATCGCGGCGGACACCAGCGGCGTCTCCAGTTCGATACTCGGCGTGAGGCTCGTCGAGAGGTCCACGTCGTCGCGGCTGTCGACTGGCGAGCGCTTCGGGACGAGGAGCACGTCCCCGTAGCTCAGCCCGGTTCGTAGGTCGTTCATTACCCCTCACTATACAGGAGGTCCCGCCGCATAAGGCTCCCGGATTCGCGGGGCCGTGAGTTCGCTCGCCGGGCCGCCGTGGCCCGTCTCACCGGACCGTCGTCAGGCTCGCGGATCCAGATCCGGTCCCGGATACTCGCCGCCCTCGACGGCCGCGTACAGGCTCGCTGGATCGAACAGGCGAGCGAACGCGTCCGGCGGCCGAATGCTGACCGAGACGCGGGGCTGGAGGGTGAGGCCGGCCGCCGCCGACCGGAGCCGCTCGTCGTACGAGAGCAGGTGCGCCGCCTCGCCCCGATAGGCCGACGCCAGCGCCGGCTGGTCGCCCTCGGGCTGATCGACCGCGACGCGCTCGGCCGCGAGTCGCTCGCGGTGGGCGGCGGCCAGCTCCGCGTCGGCCAGCCGCGCGACGAGCCGCTCGGTCTCCGCGAGCAACGGGTCGCTCGCGACCAGTTCGACCCACGAGTGACGGCGGACGTGGTCAAGCGCCTCGCGCGCCGCGCCGCCGACGAGCAGGTCCGCCGCGAGGACGTCGGCGTCAGCGACGACGCGAGCCGGATTCGGGCGCTGGCGCTCAGGCATCGTCGTCCTCCCGGATCGCCTCGAGTTCCGTTCGAATTCGCTCGAGATCGCCGTCGTACTCCGCCCCGCGGTCGAACAGATCGGTCCAGCTCGCGGTCATCGGTGGCGGTTGGGGCTGCGTGATGAAAGGTTGTCCGGCTCGGGCCGTCCGACGAGCGGCCCGGTCACGACTGCTGCGAGCGGAGCCAGAACGCGACGGCTCCGACCACGAACGCGACGCCGACGTTGACGAGTAGTCCGACCGCACCCACCCCCAGCACGATCGCGAGCGACCGCCGATCGTCGACGGGCGCGAACGCGGCTCGAGCCAGCTCGAGCGCCACGACGACGAGCAACACGCCGAGGATAGCCATCGGGAAGGCCGCGAGCACGGCGCTGGCGGCGACCAGCGCGAGCCCGATGTAGCCCACTCCGAGCAGGACGTTCGCACCGCCGGTTCGCGCGCCGAAGGCGTACTTTCCGGCGAGGCCGCCGCTGCCGTGACACATCGGTACCCCACCGAACGGGATCGCCGCGAGACAGGTGACGCCCATGCTCGTCGAGAGGGTGTCCGCCGACACGTCCCGATCGTAGAGGTCGCCACAGAGCAGGGCTGTCGCGATCGCGGCGTTGCCCACCGTCATGCCGAGTTGCGCCACGGTCCCCTCGAGGGCGGCCCCGGTAACCGACGGCGAGCCGGCCGGAAAGATCGCGAGTTCGGGAACCGCCGGCGTCGGAACGCCGGCCGTCGCGACGGCCGCGACGCCGCCGAGTCCGAGCACGACCAGGACACTGGCTCGGCGGTAGCCGACCAGCGACAGCAGGGCCACGACGACCAGTCCGCCCGCTGCCATCGGAAGATCGCTCACGGAGAGGTCGACCGCGGCTGCGAGCAAGAGCAGGGCCACGGCGAACTGGACGCCACGGATGACGGGTTCGCCGACGACCCGCTGGAGCCGACCGACGAGCCCCAGTTGCCCGACCGCGAGCAGGACGCCGCCCGCGAGGAGGCCGGCCGCGGCGAGCTCGGCGTACGTGAGCGTGCCGACGATCGCCAGCCCGATCAGCGCCTTCATCGGCTCGACGGAGAGCGGCAGTCCGTAGTACAGCCCCCAGACGATCTGGAAGACGCCGAACCCGACCAGCACGTGAGACAGCGAGACGCTCGTCGTCGCCCCCAGCGCCACGAGCAGCGGCAGCACCGTAACCGAATCACCTAGCGCACCCGTCACCTCGCTCGCGGAGAACTCGAGGTCGGATTCCGCTCTCGACCGGATCGAGTACGCCATCTATCCCCGATATGTGGCTCCCGTCCTTGACTCTTCGCAGTAACCGGTCGCGGTACCTCTCCGCTCGATCTGTTACGAATTTCGGTTACGTCTGCGAACCCGGGTCCGTCTTCTCCGTCGCTTCGAGCGCGGCCTCGATCGGCTCCCATCGCACGTCGACCGGGTGCGACTCGAGACCCTCGAGGGCAACGACGTGGTCCAGCGGTTCTACGACGCTCGCGGCTTCGAACGGACGGGATCGAACGCGTTCGAAATCGGTGGCGAGCGGTATCCGACCGCGATCGATACGCTCGAGCCGTGATCGGATCGAACCGGTACTCGACGATCCGTCACGGGGACCCCGTCGGCTCGGATCATCACCGCTAAGGCCGCTCGGCGGGACCTGCCGACCGTGAGCGATCTCGGCAAAATCGATCGAGCGTTCTTCGACCGTCACATCGCGCCGAACCTCGGTGCCGATCGCGACGACGTCGCCGTCGGTCCCGCCCACGGCGTCGACTTCGGCGTCGTCGATATCGGCGGCCGGGCGCTGGTCACCGCCACCGACCCGCTGTCGATCCTCCCCGCGCTGGGCCTCGAGCGGGCGGCGCGGTTCGCCCTCGACCTCGTACTCGCGGACGTGGCCGTCAGCGGCGTTCCGCCGTCGCATCTCTCCATCTGTTTCACGCTCCCCGAGGGGATGACCGACGAGGAGTTCGCGACGGTCTGGGAGACGATCCACGCGGAGTGTACGGACCTGGGAGTCGCGGTCGTGACCGGACACACGGCCCGCTACGCGGACCCGTCGCATCCGTGGGTCGGTGCCGCCACCGCGATGGGCGTCGGCGATCACGACGAGATCGTCCGCCCGGACGGGGCCCGCCCCGGCGACCGCCTCCTCCTGACGAACGGGCCCGCCGTCGAGTCGGTCGGCCTGCTGAGTACGCTCTTCGGCGAGCAGCTCGAGCTGCCGGCCGACGTGATCGCGGACGCACAGGAGCGGCTCGAGGAGGTCTTCGCCGTTCGCGACGCGCTCACCGCGGCCGCCGCGGTTCCGGTGCGAGCGATGCACGACGTCACCGAAGGCGGGCTCGCGGGCGCGCTCAACGAGATGGCCGACGGCGCTGGCGTCCGGTTCGCCGTCGACGGGGACGCCGTGCCGATGCGTCCCGGCGTCCGCGAGGTCTGCGAGGCCCTCGCGTTCGACCCCTGGGCGGCGACCAGCTGCGGCTCGCTCCTGCTCGCGGTCGACCCGGACGGCGTCGCGGCCGTCCGCGGCGCGCTCGAGGCGCGGGAGACACCGGTCGCCGAAATCGGCCGTGTCGAGGCCGTCGGAAACGGGGAAAGCGAGGTGCGGGTGGACGAAGACCGGCTCGAGCACCCGCGGGTCGATCCGTCGTGGGACGCGTACGCCGATCTCGCCGCCGAGGCGGCCGACGGCACCGATTCGTAGCCGGTCCCGCGGGTCGCTCCAGAGCGCCGACCGTCGAGCACCGCGTCCTCCCCAGCCGATTCGCTCACGCCCGACGGCGTTCGCTCATCCCTCGCGTGGATTCGAGTCGCGCCTCGGCACGCGCCACCGTCGGTGGAACACTGGCGGACGTTCACCGTCGCTGACCACCATCGCTTAGTATAATCCGGGAATACGATCCCCCATGAGAACACCAGCACCCGACAGCCGGCCGGTCGCGCTGACGATCGCGGGCAGCGACTCCGGTGGCGGGGCCGGGATTCAGGCCGACCTCGCGACGATGGCCGCCCACGGCGTCTTCGGTACGTCGGCGATCACCGCCGTCACCGCCCAGAACACCCGCGGCGTCGCCTCCTCGTACGTCCTCCCGGTCGCGGAGATCGAGGCGCAACTTGAGGCCGTCACCGACGACTTCGCCGTCGGCGCGGCGAAGACCGGCATGCTTGCGACGACTGACGTCATCGAAACCGTCGCGGACGCCGCCCGCGAGTTCGAGTTCCCGCTGGTGGTCGACCCCGTGATGGTCGCGACCTCCGGGGACCCCCTGCTCGAGTCCGAGGCCGAACGCGCCTACGAGCGGCTGCTCGGCGAAGCGACGCTGGCGACGCCAAACGCCGACGAGGCCGAAGTGCTGTCCGATATCGCCGTCGTCGACCGGGAGAGCGCTCGCGAGGCCGGCGAGGCGATCCTCGAGACGGGCGTCGACGCCGTCCTCGTCAAGGGCGGTCACGTCCCCGGCGAGCGCGTCCGGGACGTGCTCGTCACCGGCGACACCGTCCACGCGTTCGAGCACGCCCGCGTCGGCACGGACGCCACCCACGGCTCCGGCTGTGCGCTCGCCGCAGCGATCGCGGCCCGCCTCGCGAAGGGCGAGTCGTTCGAGCCCGCAGTGCAGGGCGCGACCGACTTCCTCGCGCGCGCGGTGAGATACCACTACGACGTCGGCGAGGGACACGGCGCGGTCAACCACATGGCCCCGCTGCGAAACGAGGCCGCTCGAGAGCTGACCGCCGAGGAAGTGCAGGCCGTCGTCGACCGGTTCGTCGAGGCGGACGTCTCCGGACTCGTCCCCGAGGTCGGGATGAACGTCGTCGGCGCGACGCCCTACGCCGAATCCGTCGCCGAAACCGCCGCCGTCGAGGGCCGTATCACGCGGACGCTCTCGGGCGTCCAGCCGAACCGCGGGGTCCGGTTCGGCGCTTCGAGTCACGTCGCTCGCTTCCTCCTCTCGGCCCGCGAGTTCGTCCCCGAGCTCCGGTTCGCGGTCAACTGTCGGTTCGACGCCGACGTGGAGGCGGCGCTCGAATCCCTCGAGTGGCCGCTCGCCGAGTACGACCGCGGGGACGAGCCGGACGACGTCAAGGAGACGGAAGGCAACACGATGGGCTGGGGTGCCCGGCAGGCCTTCGCGGGCCGCGAGGACCCCCCCGTCGCCATCGTCGACCGCGGCGAGGTCGGCAAGGAGGCGCTCGTCAAACTCGTCGCCGCCGATCCGGAGGCGCTCGCGGATCGAACGCTGGCGCTCGAGGCCGAGGTGGCCGAATGAGCGCCGCCGAGCGCGACACGTCCGCCCTCGACGTCGGCCTGATCCTGCCGCAGTACGGCACCGACAGCGCCACGGTTCGGGCCACCGCGCTCGAGGCCGAGCGGCTGGGCTACGACGCGGTCTGGCTCGAGGACCACTTCCAGTCGTGGATCGGCGACCCGCGGCGGGCGACCCAGGAGTGCTGGACGACGCTGAGCGCGGTCGCCGAGGCGACGGATCGGGTGCGACTCGGCACGCTCGTCACCAGTCAGTCGTACCGCCATCCGGCGCTGCTCGCGAAGATGGCGGCGACGGTCGATCGCGTGAGCGACGGCCGGCTCGAACTCGGGCTGGGTGGGGGCTGGTACGAGGACGAGTACGATCGGTTCGGCTACGAGTTTCGGGAGCCGCCGGCCGAGCGGCTCCGCCGACTCGCCGAGACCGTCGAGATCCTGCAGGGGCTCTGGACCCAGGAGACCTACAGCCATGCGGGCGAGCACCTCGAGATCGATCTCGAGGACGCCTTCTGCGAACCGCAGCCGGTGCAGGACCCCCACCCACCGATCTGGATCGGCGGCGGCGGTGAGACGTTCACGCTGCGGTACACCGCCGAACTCGCCGACGGCTGGAACTACGGGACGCTCGAGCCCGAGGGCTTCGCCGAGAAGCTCTCGGTCTTGCGCGAGCACTGCGAGAGCGAGGACCGCTACGACGAGATCCGGAAGTCCGCCGAGCTGTTCGTCTTCGTCGGCGAGACGACCGCGGCGGCCGAGGAGAAGCGCGAGGCGTTCCGGACCGAGTTCCTGCCGGACGGGCCGGGCGAGCCCCGCGAGTTCTTCCTCTCGGGGTACGTCGAGACGGCGCCGACGGGGACGCCCGAAGACGTCCGGGAGCGTCTCGAAGCGTACGTCGACGTCGGTATCGAGGAGGTTATGCTCGCGGTTCCGGACGCGGCCGCGGACGGGGACGACAGCCTGTCGCTGCTGGCGGACGACCTGCTCGCGTAATCGGCTCGAAACGCGACACAGTGCCCCCGCCTCGAGAACCGGCACTCGCGTTCGCTGGCCGAAATATGACGGTCCCGATGACAATCGTCCGAACGTGACAGTAGTACTATCTCTCTGGCGTGACTCGTGTTACCATATGGACCGTGCACCGCCGTCGGCCGGGGGAACCAACATCGAGGACGAGTCCCCACAGGTCGAGGCGACGATCGAGACCGACGAGGCCACGATCACCGACGACGCCGAACTCGAGCGAACGCTCGGGCTCACCGGCGGGCTGGCCATCGGGATCGGAACGATGATCGGAGCCGGTATCTTCGTCTTCCCGGGGCTCGCGGCCGGCCGAGCCGGGCCCGCGGCGGCGGCCTCGTTCGCCATCGGTGCGATCGTGGCGCTGTTGGTCGCGCTCCCGACCGCCGAACTCGCGACGGCGATGCCCAAAAGCGGCGGGGGCTACTACTTCATCTCTCGCGGATTGGGCGCGCTCGCCGGCGCCGTCGTCGGGCTGTCGCTGTGGTTCGGACTGGTGTTCGCGACGGCGTTTTACCTCGTCGGCTTCGGCTACTACGCCGTCGACACGCTCGCCGAAGTCGGGGTCGCGGTCGGCGAGGGCCTCGTCATTCCGCTGGCACTGTTGTTCGGTGCCGGCTTTACCGCGTTGAACGTGACGGGAACGGAAAACGCGGCGAAGCTCCAGAACGGAATCGTCGTGTTGTTACTCTCGATTCTGGTCTTCTTTCTCGGGTATGGCGGCCTCGATGCGGTGGGACTCGTCGGCGACCGGGCCGCCCCCGAACGGTTCGCACCGTTCGGCACGATGCCCGTGTTGACGACGGCGGCGCTCGTGTTCACCTCGTATCTCGGCTTCGCGCAGATCGCGACCGTCGCCGGCGAGATGAAAGACCCCGGTCGGAACCTCCCGCTGGCGATCGTCGGCTCGGTGCTCGTCGTCGGCAGCCTCTACGTCGTGACCATCTTCGTCGCGACGAGTGCGTTCGGGAGCGAACAGCTCTCGACGTTCGGCGAGACGGCGATGGTCGACGTCGGCCGACACTATCTCGGCTCGATCGGCGCGTTCGCGATCGTCTTCGGCGGGCTGCTCGCGACGATGTCGAGCGCCAACGCGTCGGTACTCAGCACCTCTCGATCCATCTACGCGGTCTCGCGGGACGCGCTGTTACCGCGGCGGGCGAGCCGCATCAACCTCCGGTACGGCACGCCACACGTCGCGCTGGGGCTGGCCGGCGGGCCGATTCTCGTCCTCGTCGCGACCGGCCGCGTGGAACTGCTCGCGGAGGTCGCCTCGTTCCTGCATCTCATCATGTACGGACTGATCTGCGTGGCGCTGCTCGCACTGCGCCGGGACGAACCGGAGTGGTACGACCCGGATTTCCGGGCACCGGGCTACCCCGTCGTTCCGGCGATCGGTGCGGTCGCCAGTTTCGCGCTGATCGGGTTCATGCAGCCCGTCTCCCAACTCACCGGTATCGCGATCATGATCGTGGCCGCCGGGTGGTACGCCTACTACGCCCGCGACGTGAAACTGAAGGGGGCGCTGTAATGACCCGCGTCCTCGTTCCGCTGGCGATACTCGAGGGCGAATCGGTCTCGACCGGGCTCCCGACGCTGCTCGAGCCGATGGACGTGACCGTGCTGGGGTACCACGTCCTGCCCGAGCAGACGCCGCCGGACCAGGCGCGACTCCAGTACGAAGACAGGGCGACCGACGCCCTCGTCGACCTCGCGGCGGCGTTCGAGGCGGCCGGTGGGAGCGCCGATCACCGTCTCGTGTTCACTCACGACCGAGCGCAAACGATCGATCGCGTCGCCGCCGAGACGGCGGCGGACGCCTACGCCATCGCGGGCGTAACTGGCCCGATCGATCGGCTCCTCGTGTCGCTGACGGGCGACGTCGCCGTCGAACGGATCAGTTCGTTCGTCACCGAACTGGTCGGCGACCGCGAGATCGTGCTCACGGTCTTTCTCGCGACGGACGACGAAGCGGGCGGCCGGGAATCGCTCGAGGCCGCCGCCGCGACCCTCTCCGAGCGCGGTATCGACGTACGAACCGAACTCGCGGTCAGTTCTGCCCCCACCGAGGCGCTCGTCGAGGCCGCAGCCGGCCACGACGCGATCGTCATGGGCGAACGGGCACCGTCGCTCCGATCGCTCGTCTTCGGAGACGAGGCCGAACGCGTCGCCGCCGAGTCCATCGGTCCGGTGCTCGTCGTCCGGACCCTCGAGGAGGCCGACGACACGGCAGCACGCGGTGATCGACCGCCGGACGCCGACCGACCACCGCGTCTCGAGAACTCGTGACCGTTGCCGAGGGACCGGTTTCAAGGACAGTGATTTCGCTCGGTTTCGGGACCGACGCCGAGCCGGCTACGGTATCAGTCGGGCTCGCCGCCGCTCGTCTCTTCGTCCGACTCGAGGTACTCCCCGCGAATCACGAGGACCGGATCGATCGTCCTCCGAGCCAGTCGCTCGGCGCGATCCCGGAAGACGAAGCGCCGGATCGACGGGCGGCTCTCGCCCGCGACGAGGAGGTCGTGATCGGCCGCGGCCTCGAGAATAGCGTCCGTGGCGGAGTCGTCGACGACGACCGTGCTGTCGATCCGATCGCCATCGACCCCCGCAGCCACCAGTTCCGAGCGCGCCGTCTCGAGTAGTTCCGTTCCCGCGTCCCGACCCGCCTCGTCCGATGCGACGTGAAAGAGCGTCACCTCGAGGTCCGTGTCGGTGAGGACCGTCTCGAGAAGGCGGGCGATGTGCTCGACGTTGACGTCGCTCCGGACCGCGACGAGCACCGTCTCGAGGACGGGTGCCGGATTGAGCAGCAAGACGGCGTCGCACGACCCGTCGACGGCGACGCGTTCGAACGTTTTCAACCGGTCGTGAGTGAACGCCAGTCGCGACGTGACGTCACAGCCGGCGTCTTCGAACACCGTCCGGAGTTCCTCGAGTTCGGCGCGCGCGCGGTCGCCGTACTGGTCGCGGGCCTGGTCCGGCCCGGTCTGGTCGGGGAGCTCGTGGTAGCCGAGCAGGACGACCGGAATCGACGCGAACGCGTCGACGATCGTCCCCGGAACGGGCTCTCCCTCGAGAACGTCGACCGGTACCAGCACGCGGTGATCGTCAGGGGATGCCATGGCTGTCGGTTCCGTCCATCTACCACGGTCACCGTAATATATCCCCGCGGGCGCGTCGCGGGCGTCCTCGCCGCGAATCCGCGTGGCCGACAGCGCCGACGGCCGCCGAACCCGGCCAGCGGCACCGGGAGCGCGGCCCCGATACGTCTCGGCGTTGACCGGACCGAGAACCGATAGCTAATTCTCGCTGGCCGCGATACCGCGGCACATGGTCGAGAGCCCGTTCGACGTGGAGATCGAGGTCGGCGAAGTGATCGACGCCGAACCGTTTCCCGACGCGGAGAAGCCGGAGATGACCAAACTGTGGATCGACCTCGGCGACGATGAGATCCAGTCCGCCGGCCAACTGGAATACCACTACGACGCCCCGGACCTCATCGGTCGCCAGGTGCTGTGCGCAACGAACCTCGGGTCGGTGCGGATCGCCGGCTTCAAATCCGAGGCACTGACCGTCGGCGTCCCCAGCGAGGACGGGTATCCCGTCCTGGTATCGCCGGACGAGGACGTGCCGCTGGGCGGGACGTTGTACTGAGTCGGTCGCACGATCGGATCGCTCGGCGGGTCGGTCGCCGCAGTCCCCGGCCGAACGGAACCAAATCAAAACCCCCCATTTCAGCGCCTGTGATCGTTTTAACGGCCGAATAAGTATATCCGGAACCCTCGAAAGGCCTGTGTGGCGAGGCGGGACGGATCCGGTCGTTGCCAATCCGAACCGTCTGATCATCCCGAGACATCGCCGTCCCCTCGCCACCGGTCGGATATCGTTCCACGTCGGGCACACCACCCATCGATTCCGATCTTCCACCTGCCTGTTACCACACACCGGATGGATTCGCCGTCGGCTTCCGGCCGACGGTTTCCCGACGAGTCCGAGTCGTTCCCTCGAGAGTCGCGGTCTCGAGGCCGTCGACGACACCCGGTAGCCGACCGCTCGTCCGGAGCCCGACGGCACATCCGTACCCGTCGGTCGTCGCTGTCGACCGCGATACCGAGCGGCGACGCTCCCTGACAGGCGACCCCTACCCAACCACTTTCACCGCGGATCCCGCAGGGTTTTTGCGATGGAAGAACAGTCTCCGAATATGACCGAGGCGACGGGGATCGTCGGAGAGTTCTTCTCGCTGAAGGAGGGGACCGACGCCGAGCTACTGGCGATGCAGTGTGGCGACTTCTACGAGTTCTTCGGCGAGGACGCCGAGACCGTCAGCGACGAACTCGATCTCAAAGTCTCCCAGAAGTCGTCCCACGGCTCGTCGTACCCCATGGCCGGCGTGCCGGTCGACGACCTCACTCCCTACCTCAAGGCCCTCGTCGAGCGCGGCTACCGCGTCGCCGTCGCCGACCAGTACGAGACCGACGCCGGACACGCGCGAGAAATCGTCCGCGTTGTGACCCCCGGAACCCTGCTCGAGACGAGCGACGCCGACGCCCAGTACCTCGCGGCGGTCGTCGACGGGAGCGGACACGGCGGCGGTTCGGGCGGCTCCGAGAGCGCGTACGGCCTCGCCTTCGCGGACGTAACGACGGGTCGATTCCTCGTCGCGGACGCCGCGGACGTCGACGACGCGCTGACGGAGCTGTACCGGTTCGATCCGGTCGAGGTCCTGCCGGGACCCGACGTGCGGACCGACGACGACCTCCTCGAGCAGGTTCGCGAGCGCGTCGACGCGACCCTCACGCTCCACGAGACCGAGGCGTTCGCGCCGAAGCGCGCCGCCCACGCAGTTCGCGAGCAGTTCGGCGCCGAAACCGTCGACCGGCTCTCGGTCGGCGAGCCGACCGTCGCGGCGGCCGGCGCGATCCGCTCCTACGTCGAGGAGACTGGCACGGGCGTGCTCGCCTCGATGACCCGCATCCAGTCCCACCACGGCGACGATCACGTCACGCTGGACGCGACCACCCAGCGCAACCTCGAGCTGACCGAAACGATGCAGGGCGAGCGCGACGGGTCGCTGTTCGACACGATCGACCACACCGCGACGAGCGCGGGCGGCCGCTGCCTGAAGGAGTGGCTTCAGCGCCCGCGGCGCTCGCTCGAGACCCTCGAGCGGCGTCAGGAGAGCGTCGCCGCGCTCTCGACGGCGGCGCTCGCTCGCGACGAGCTGCAGGAGACGCTCGGCGACGCGTACGATCTGGCCCGGCTCGCCTCGAAGGCGACCCACGGCAGCGCGGATGCGCGAGATCTGGTCGCGGTTCGGGAGACGCTGGCGGTCCTCCCGGCGCTGGCCGAGACGATCGCGTCGAATCCGGAACTGGCCGACTCCCCGCTGTCTGCGATCGTCGACCGACCGGATCGGGAGGCCGCGCGGGAACTGCGCGAGACGCTCGAGGAGGCGATCGCCGAGGACCCACCCTCGACGGTGACCCAGGGCGAACTCCTCCGGCGGGGCTACGACGACGAACTCGACGAGGTGATCGAGCGCCACGAGGCAGTGATGGAGTGGCTCGATACCCTCGCCGACCGCGAGAAAGCCCAGTACGGCCTCTCCCACGTCACGGTCGATCGCAACAAGACCGACGGCTACTACGTGCAGGTCGGCAAGTCCGCCGCCGACGGCGTCCCCGATCACTACGAGGAGATCAAGACGCTCAAGAACTCGAAGCGGTTCACCACCGACGAACTCGAGGAGAAAGAACGCGAGATCCTCCGGCTCGAGGAACGGCGCGGCGAGCTCGAGTACGAACTCTTCGCGACCCTCCGGGACGACGTCGCGGCGCGGGCCGAACTGCTGCAGGACGTCGGGCGGGCGCTGGCGACGATCGACGCGCTCGCGAGCCTGGCGACGCACGCAGCCGAGAACCGGTGGGTCCAGCCGGAACTGCACCGGGGTGATCGCCTCGAGATCGAGCAGGGTCGCCATCCGGTCGTCGAGCAGACGACGGAGTTCGTCCCCAACGACGTGCGACTGGACGAGGATCGTGGATTCTTGGTCGTGACCGGTCCCAACATGTCCGGGAAATCGACCTACATGCGACAGGTTGCCTGTATCGTCCTGTTGGCCCAGGTCGGCAGTTTCGTCCCGGCGAAGGAGGCCGAAATCGGGCTCGTCGACGGCATCTTCACTCGCGTCGGCGCGCTGGACGAACTCGCGCAGGGGCGTTCGACGTTCATGGTCGAGATGAGCGAACTCTCGAACATCCTCCACACCGCGACGGAAGAGTCGCTGGTCATCCTCGACGAGGTAGGGCGGGGCACCGCGACCTACGACGGCATCTCGATCGCGTGGGCCGCGACGGAGTACCTCCACAACGAGGTCAGGGCGAAGACGCTCTTCGCCACCCACTACCACGAACTGACCGGGCTCGCGGAGAACCTCCCCCGCGTCGCCAACGTCCACGTCGCCGCTGACGAGCGGGACGGCGAGGTGACGTTCCTCCGGACCGTTCGAGACGGTCCGACGGACCGCAGCTACGGCGTCCACGTCGCCGATCTCGCCGGCGTCCCGGACCCCGTCGTCGACCGCTCGAGAGACGTCCTCGAGCGCCTGCGCGAGGAGAAGGCCATCGAGGCGAAGGGCGGCGGCTCGAGCGAGCCCGTTCAGGCGGTCTTCGACCTGGGGAGCGGGACGATGCAGACCCAGGGGCGGGACCGCGCGCCGGCACAGGCGACGTCGACCGACGGCGGTCCGGCGGGGGCCGAACCCGACGGCCAGTCGATCGATCCCGACGCCGAGGCGGTCCTGGCGGACCTCGAGTCGATCGACGTGAACACGACGCCGCCGATCGAACTCGTCTCGAAAGTACAGGAGCTACAGGAGCGACTCGAGGACTCCACTACCGCCGAGTGACGTCGTGACACACCGCGTTTCCGGTGAACTGTCGGCGGCCGACGAGGACGGACGCGTCGCTGTGACGCTGCGCTTTTGGTGTCGGCTTCGGTGTTAATCACCGTAACAGAGCGGCGTGTGCCGTTTGCAGCGCAGTCACGGGCGACGTTCCACGTCCACTTTCACCGCGCTTGGCTCCCCCTTAACTTCGACTCGCGCGTTTATAGAGACGCACTCGCGTCGCGGGCGCGGTGGTTCGCGCGCGGTGTCACGTTACCCCCGGCTGGCACACCACGGATCGTTCCCGCGGCGGGGCTTCGGACGACCACCTGAACCACACCATGTCCGACGAACCTCCACCAACCAACGGCGCATCGGCGAGCACGTACGCCGGGAATCCGAACGGGAAGCGATTCACGAAAATCCGCGGGGCCGAGTACGACCGCGTAAACGAGTTCCTCAGGGACAGGACCACGTTCACCGCACGGGAGTGGGCGATCGCCCGCGCCTGTCAGGATTTCCGCACCCCCACGGGCGTCCCGATGCGAACGGTCGGCGAGAACCTCCCCGACCTCGTCCCGTTCATGACGGACACGTACTCGGGACAGTCCGTCAGCAGCGCGAAACACCGGTTCGACGAGAAGGTCCAGATGGCGGCCAACACCATGCTGTACGGCGCGCTCACCGGATTCTACACCGGCCGACGAGCTCGACGCGATCCTCTACGAAGCCGTCGAGACCGCGACCCTCCTGATCGAAACCGAGGGTGGAACGATCGATCTCGAGACCGAAGGGCGCGTCGAGTCCCAACTCGCCGAGTACATGCACAAGGTTCGAGCGACGACTCGAGCGGTATCGGCCGAACTGGCCGACGAGAGCGAGGCCGGCGCGACCGAAGCCGACGAGAGCGAGGGGTAACCGTCACTCTCGAGCGGCGAGGACGGTGTCAGCACCGCTCGCCCAGATCGCGCCAGTCGGCGGGATCGCGGAGGTCGACTTCGAGTTCGAGCCCGCAGCCCTCGCAGTAGAACGTGACGGTCCGATACCCGGGCTGGAACTCCTCCCACTCGCCGTGGTCGTCACACTCGACTCGAATTCCGCGTTCTCCCCCGTCGGGGACGCCGATGGTATAGCTGCACATGCGTTGGACCCTCCGTTTCCGAATTCGACAGTGGTGTCGACCACTGCCAGGCCCGTAGAGCTTTCGCCGACCCACGGAACGGGACTGACACGGGCAGTACCGGACGACTCCGTTCTCGTCGGTCACCCGCGATCGGAGCCGGCCGACCCCCGTTCGTCGCCGGGATCGGGGGTCGTATCCGGATGGGACTCGCCGAGCACGACGTTCACCGCCACGCCGACCAGCAGGACGAACGAGGTGCCGTAGAGCCAGATGAGCAGGAGGATGACCGCACCGAACGTATCGAAGGTCCCGACGGTGTCGACGAGGTCGGCGTAAACGCCGAAGATCACCTCGAGGACGACCCAGCCCGCAGCGGCGATGACGGCACCGGGAAAGGCTTCGCGAACCGAGATGTCCGGCTCCGGAAAGACGGAGTACACAGGGAAGAACGCGACGATCAGCCCACAGAACAGCACGAGCGGGGTCACTACCACGACGACGAGGTGATCGACCGTCGCCAGCGTCGCCGTCGCGAAACTGACTCCGATCGTGGCGAACAGGATGACGACGAAGGCAACGATCCCGTCGACGACCGTTCCGGAGAGAGCCCCTTCACCTTCCCCGTACAGTTCGTCGAAGGCGGTTTTCAAGCCGCGAAAGATACGAAGCATACCCCACAGCAGCGAAGCGATACCGATCAACGATGCACCGGCCCGTCTGGACGCGTGGGTTAACGCCTCGTATACGAGACCCTGGCCGGCGGGACTGAGGTGGTCTCGAGCAACGGAGACGATCTGGTCGGTCAGGTACTCGTTGCCGACCGCGCCCGCGACGATGAACAACAGGAGCAAGAGCGGCAGCAGGGAGATGAACGCGGCGTGGGCGATACTCCCCGCGATGAACGTCACGTTGTGCTCGTCGATGACGGTGACGACGTCTCGAGCGACGGAGCGAACCCGTCGCGGATGCAGAACCTGAAAGAAGTATGTTTGAACGTGGTTGCCTCTCTCGTCTGGGCATTAACGATTATCAAGCCACGGTGGGAAATGCCCACTAATATTCGGTAGATGGAGACCGTCAAACCATCCTCTCGGTTGGGATTACGGGCAATTATAGAAAGATATCTTATTTATTGAATTTATGTTCGGAATGCGGACTCCACCCTCGACACTCCTCAAATATTACGTTTTTCAGGTTACATACTCAGTCGGATTCATCTGGCCCATCTTCACCCTGTTTTTGCGCTGGAACGACCTCACGTACACGCAGATCGGATTACTCGGCTCGGTTTCGGCTGTTCTCGTGGTCGTCCTCGAAATTCCGACAGGATACATCGCGGATCGGGTCGGACGACGAAACGCGATCGCGTTCGGAATGGCGGCGATGTCGCTCTCGCTCGCGGGCTTCGTCCTTGCAGACGCGTTGTTCGAATTCGTCCTCCTCTATTCGCTTTGGTCAGTTGCGCTCGCGTTTCACTCCGGCTCGGCCGACGCGTGGCTGTACGAGACGCTCGCGGAGGAGTTCGACGACGAACGGTTCACGCAGGTTCGAGGTCGAGGCGGTGCAGTTCACGAGTGGGCGTCCGCAGTGACGATGATACTCGGCGGACTCCTCTACGTTGTGCACCCGACCTATCCGTTTATCGCGTCGGTTATATTGCATACCTCGGGTATCGTCGCCGTCCTCTCGATGCCGAAAAACGAGTCGTACAGGGACGAGACTGATGCGGATACCGTCGGGATCGCTGCTTCACTGTCGATGCTTCGGACGGAGTTCTCGAAGCCGAGCATGCGGCTATTCGTCGTCTACGTTGCGGTATTTTTCGGCATCTCGAGGGCGGCCGACGAGTACATTCAGCCCATTACCGTCGATCTCATCGACGGACTCGTCGGCGGAGACACGATTGCCGGTGTCGAACTGGCCGAACCGGCAGTGCTTGGCCTCATCTATGCAGGATTCGCGCTGGTAGCCTCAGTTGCCAGCTATCACACCGAGACGCTTCGGTCGACAGTCGGACTTCGGATGGCGATTCTCCTCGTTCCGGCGATCACCGCCATCGCGTTCATCGCTCCGGTGTTCGTTCCACTCCTTGCGATCCCTGTGTTTTTCCTCGTGAAAAGCACGTCCGCGATGTACCATTCGCTCGTCGGACAGTATCTGAACGATCACGCCGATTCGGTCGGCCGGGCAACGATACTCAGCAGCGCCTCGATGGTGTATGCGCTCGTTCGAGCACCGCTGATGCCCCTCGCCGGCTACGCTGCGGACACCACATCGCCGATCACCGCTATCGGACTGCTCGGCGTTCTGTTCCTTCTCGTGGCCGTGCTCGTCTCACTGCCCGCTTCTCCCGTCGCAACTACCGAGACGGGTCCCGCTAAATCGGTACGAAGCGACCGGTGAGCGCCGATTCGATCGCGACTGCGAATCATCCCCTCGACGGAGGCTTCCCGTTTCGAACTCGCCTCGAGCGATCGTCCCATCGCTGGTCGCACGGACCCGGAATCGTTGCCCCGCGTCGAGATCGGTAGCGGTATTGTTATGATACGGCAGGTTCCCAGGTAACACCATGCACGAACCGGACTTCGACGTGTCGGGGAAGACCGCCATCGTCACGGGTGCGAGTCAGGGAATCGGCCAGGCCATCGCGGAGACGCTCGCTGCGAGCGGCGCGAACGTCGCCATCTGTTCGCGGTCGATGGACCGCGTGGGACCGGTCGCGGAGGGGATCAACGAGGCCGACGGCGCGGGCGAGGCGCTCGCCGTGGAGTGCAACGTCCGCGAGCGCGAGCAGGTACAGAACCTCGTCGACGAGACGGTCGACGAGTTCGGCGACGTCGATATCCTCGTGAACAACGCCGGCGGGGAGTTCGTCGCGCCGTTCGAGGACATCTCGGCGAACGGCTGGCAGACCATCGTCGACCTCAACCTGAACAGCACCGTCCACTGCACCCAGCTCGCCGGCGAGGTCATGCGCGAGGGGTCGGGCGGCGTCATCATCAACCTCTCTTCCGTCAACGGCCAGCACGCCGCGCCCGGCGAGAGTCACTACGGCGCGTCGAAGGCGGCGATCATCCGGCTGACCGAGACCCTCGCCGTCGAGTGGGCCGAGGACGGCATCCGCGTCAACTGTATCGCTCCCGGCCTGATCCAGACCCCCGGCGTCGCCGAGACGCTCGGCATCGAGAGCGAGGACATGCCGCCCCGCGAGGAGACCGACCGCCGCATCGGCCACACCGAGGAGATCGCCGACGTCGTCCAGTTCCTCTCGAGTCCCGCCGCGTCCTTCATGAACGGCGAGACCGTGACGGTGAAGGGCGTCCCGCGGGCCGGCAACTCGATGTCGCAGGACCTCGGACTCGAGGACTGAGAGCGGTCGACGATCGCATCGGGTCTCGTGGGCGGCGTCGCCGTGCGGGGCGGAAGACATAACCAGCCGCCATCGCTACACGGAGGTAGCATCTCAGGCGCGTCGGGACGGGCTGTCGTGTCGACGCCGGATAATCATGAGTGACGAGAGCACACCACCACAGAACGACACCGACATTCACCAGTTAGACGAGGACACCGTCGCTCGCATCGCCGCCGGCGAGGTCGTCGAGCGACCCGCCAGCGCCGTCAAGGAACTCGTCGAGAACAGCCTCGACGCCGACGCGGACACCGTCGACGTCACCGTCGAGGAGGGCGGCACCGAACTGATCCGGGTCGCCGACGACGGCCGGGGCATGTCCGAGGCCGACGTTCGCGCGGCCGTCCGCGAGCACACGACGAGCAAGATCGACGGGCTCGAGGACCTCGAGTCGGGCGTCGCGACGCTGGGATTTCGCGGCGAAGCGTTGCACACCATCGGCTCGGTCTCGCGGCTGACCATCCGCTCGCGACCCCGCGAGGCGGACGGCGCGGGGACGGAACTCGTCTACGAGGGCGGCGACGTGACGAGCGTCGAGCCGACCGGCTGTCCGGCGGGGACGATCGTCGAGGTCGAGGACCTCTTTTACAATACGCCCGCCCGCCGGAAGTTCCTCAAGACGACGGCGACCGAGTTCGCCCACGTCAACCGCGTCGTCACCCGTTACGCGCTCGCGAACCCCGACGTGGCGGTGTCGCTGACCCACGACGGCCGCGAGGTCTTTTCCACGACCGGGCAGGGCGATCTGCAGGCGGCCGTCATGTCGGTCTACGGCCGCGAAGTCGCGGCCGCTATGATCCCGGTCGAGGCCGACGGCGACGACCTCCCGCCGGGGCCGCTCGACGCCGTTTCCGGGCTCGTCTCCCATCCCGAGACGAACCGCTCGAGTCGTGACTACCTCGCCACGTACGTCAACGGCCGGGCCGTGACCGCCGACGCCGTCCGCGAGGGGGTCATGGGGGCCTACGGCACGCAACTGGGCGGCGACCGCTACCCCTTCGTCACCCTCTTCCTGACGGTGCCCGGGGACGCGGTCGACGTGAACGTCCACCCGCGCAAGCGGGAGGTCCGATTCGACGACGACGACGCGGTCCGCCGGCAGGTCGACGCCGCGGTGGAGTCGGCGCTGCTCGAGCACGGTCTGCTCCGCTCGCGGGCCCCCCGCGGTCGGTCGGCACCGAGCGAGGCGCGAGTCGAACCCGGCGCTCGCGGGACCGAGAACGAGAACGGGGGCGATTCGACCGACTCGGAACCGACGACCCTCGAGCGCAGCGTCGAACCCGCCTCGCCCACCGACGGCTCGGACGGCGGTGACGGCGACGCCGGACTGGACGCCGAGCCGTCGACCGCCGACGCTGCGAGCGCGGGCGGGGACCGCGACTCGAGCGGTCCGGACGCCGGCGTCGCCGACCGATCCGCGAGTTCGCGCTCTCGCTCGCCCTCGAACACTCGCGACGGGAAGCCGACGACCGAACCGGGTACGAGTGCGGAGACCGCCGCCGACGCGAGCGACCACGCGACCGGTTCGACCGAGCCGGGGTCGGACTCGACGGCGACGAGGCCGAACTCGAACTCGAGCCCCCGAAATCCGGGCCGAGACGATGCCTCGGCGGCGGACGGCACCGATTCCGAGCGATCGTTCGCCGCCCCGACCGAACAGCGGACGCTGACCGGCGAGGCCGCGACGGGCGACGAAACCGAGTTCGACTCGCTGCCTTCGCTGCGGGTGCTCGGACAGCTCCACGACACCTATCTGGTCTGTGAGACGCCCGACGGGCTGGTCCTGATCGACCAGCACGCCGCCGACGAGCGCGTCAACTACGAGCGGCTCCGGGCGGCCGTCGCCGACGATTCCACCGCACAGGCGCTCGCCGACCCCGTCGAACTCGAGCTGACCGCTGCCGAGGCCGAGGCCTTCGAGCACTACCGCGAGGCCCTCTCGCGGCTGGGCTTCTACGCCGACCGCGTCGACGATCGGACGGTCGCCGTGACGACCGTCCCCGCGGTGCTCGAGGAGACGCTCGAGCCGGATCGACTGCGCGACGTCCTCGCGTCGTTCGTCGCGGGCGACCGCGAGGCTGGCACGGAGACCGTCGACGCGCTGGCCGACGAGTTCCTCGGGGATCTGGCCTGCTATCCGTCGATCACCGGCAACACGTCGCTGACGGAGGGCTCGGTCGTCGACCTGCTCGAGGCGCTCGACGGCTGCGAGAACCCCTACGCCTGCCCGCACGGGCGGCCGGTGATCGTCCGGTTCGACGAGCGCGAGATCGAAGAGCGGTTCGAGCGGGATTATCCGGGCCATCGCGGGTAAGTAGTGCCGATCTCGGGGGTGTGGGTCGCCGACGATAAACGAGAGCCGCAGTAGGCCAGCCCCTGCTATTCCCCCGCAGCGGGTGCGAGCAGCGACAACAAGTCGATGCCCCAGTACGTCGATTGCATCGTCGGAGTCGTTGTCTCGTGCTTCGTTTGGTAGAAGCCACCGTTCGGCGACTCGAGCGAGTCGACCCACTGTCGTTGCGTCGTCGGATCGACTGGCTTCTCGCCGAGGGCGGAGAGGGCGCGAACGCTCGCGTGCGTACTATAGAGATCGGGAACGGACGCTGCGTCACCGCCGACTCGAGCGTGGTATCCGCCGCTCTCGTTTCGACCGTTTCGAAGCCAGTCGACGACGGTCGGATCGAGCGACGCTGTTGCGTCGAGTTCGGACGCGATCATCACCGCGTAGTACGTCTCTTCTGTGTTCGATGGCGAGCCGAATCCCCCATCGTCGTTCTGTCGGGAGCGGACGTACGACATGATGGTGTCTTCGTTCAAGCTGTATTCGTACAGGTTCGACAGTCGAATCGCATAGTAACAGTCGCGCAGCGATCGATTTTCCTCGTCGAAAACGGTGATGAGTGTGCTATTGACCGCCCCGGACAGTTCCGAGCGAGAATCCTCGAGAAGGGTCGCGTGTCGATAGAGCGATTCGACGTCAGTGGCTCGAGTAAAATCGCTCTCGTCGAGCGAATCGATCTGAGCGCGGTCCCTGCTAGCACGCTCGTCGTACCCGAATCGTTGACCGATCTCGAGCGCGTAGTGAGTCGTTTTCGCGGATACACGCTGCCTGTAAACCGGCGCGTATCCACCACCAGAGAGGCGGTATTTCGCGAGTAACGTCCGTATGTCCGCTTGCTGCCGCTGCGGGACCTCGAGTTCGTCAGCGATTGCGTTCCGAACTCGTGTGGCGATTTCGGTCCCCTTCGAATCCGAGTAATTGTATCCCAGAACGTTGTATCCACCGTCTGCACGTCGAGATTCGTTTAGGTACGCGATCGCACGACGATTGAACGCAGCGTCCTCGAGGTGGTAGTACTGCCGAAGGTAATAGTGGTTCTCCAACTCGGCGATATTGTCGTACAGTGGACGGCTCTGCCCCGAAAAGTACTCCGTGACGTTTGATCGACGCTCGTCGTATAACCGCTGCTCCGTGATGTCCGCATCCAGCGCTTCGAGTGTCGCCAACAGTCGATATTCCGTCCCGAGACTGCTCTCGTTCCGGATTTCGTGGCGTTCCCACTGGGACCGTACCCATTCCGTCGTCCGTTTTCGTTCGTCATCAGCGAGCCCGTCAACGGTGTCGAGCGTCGTGACGGCGCGATACGTTGCAAGCACCCGCGAACTATTGGTAACGCACGCTCCGTCTCGCAACCGCTCTGCACAGTACGATCCATCGGCCAGTCTGAATTCGGAGACGTTCTCGCGAACCTGTCTTTCGTGTGCACTGTCATCGGAGAGTTGTGCCAAGATACCGGCAGCGTAGTAGTAGTCCGAAAGAGAAACCACGCTTTCGTTGGACGACGTCGGGTGGGGCCCCGACTCCGCAAACCGCTCTGCGACGAGTTCGCGAGCCCACTCTTCGGTTGCGGTAGCATGTGCAGCGTCAGTATCGATCCCCTCGTGCTCTTGTATCGCTAAAAAGTGGTACGTGGAATACAGGTCCGGGTTCTGTACCGGAAGTTCCGTGTATCCCCCATTCGGTTCGCTCGACTGGTTGACGATGAACGCCGTCCGTTGGTGCTCGGCTACCGGTAGCTGTGTTCGCGAGAGCGCGCGCTCTCCATCGCGCTCCTCGGGAGTATCATCCAGGTACATCACTGAAACAGGCACGAGCACTCCCACGACGAGTACGACGATGATGATCAATCGCGTCGGTATCGAGTCTCTCATAAAAATGAAACCAGGAGCGCTAGTCGTTCTGCATGTGGTTGTTCAGCGAGTAGCTATCTGAACCCCAGGAGAACGTCGCGCTATCCCGTTGCTTCCCGTTGTACAGTGCAACGTACGATTCCGCGTAAAAGTCGCGGTACTCGAAGTGGATGCTGTCGCCGTTGGTGACGGAGTCCTCGAAGACGTAACTATAGCCGGACCCGGGCTCGAAATTGGCACCGGACGGGGCCTGGACGCTAACTTCGATGCCACCGATGGAGAGGGTTGATTCGAGATCGATCTCGTCCGGCGTGCCGGAGCCTTCCCACGTTGCCGTCGCTTCTCCGTCTGCGTGATACGTCGCTTTTATCCCGCTACCGAAATCGCTGACCATCCGCGACTCGAGCCTGATGTAATCACCGTTCACGTACTGGCGTGAACTGTCCGTATACACGTCCTGCGTGGAATACTCCTCGTCGCCAGATTGGTCGAGTTCTTGAGCGAGGAAGTCACCGTTCGCCTGTGATTCCGTAGTCGATTCCTGCGCGAGGGCACCACCAATAGCCAGCGTACTCAGCACGAGCATCGTCGCCATCAGCGTGGCACCGGTTCGTTTCCATCTCATTGTTGTAGTCGTAGCGCTGGGCGCTACGGAAATTGCTACTACTAATTACTATTAATATATTGTGATTGTTACCTATACAGACATGATTGTGAATAGAAACGGGGTTAGCACCCTAATAGAGATCAGTCGACCGAAATCGCCAGTATGCGAGACCTGTTGGAACGACGATCCAAAGCAGCAAAACGACGAGAGAGACCCACGCCGACAGATACCACGGAAGGTGGCTGAGCGTCGCTTCCGCTGCCACAACGTTCGTCACTGAGCCATCGTGAACCGTTGCGTATGCGAACGTGTAGTCGCCAGCAGCGTTTCCGACGTCGAACAGCGAATTCGTTACTACTCGATACGAACTGAGCGGGTCGAGACGACGGCTAAAGAAGTAGAGACCGGATTGTGGCGGGCCATTGTCGAGAGTCGTACCGGTGATCACAGCGTACAGTTGGTCAGCGAGGTCGCCCCAGCCGACGAACGCTGCATAGGTCCCGAAGGTAGCCAACAGTGCCCGCGGACTCGTCGACACGGTCATCGACCACGCGACACCGACGCTCGCGATCGAACACAGATACAGTAGTGAGACGAAACCGAACAGGAGCGTCGTCCCGGGTGCGATCGCCCCGTACTCGAGACCGCTCGCGACGAGCGATGCCGACAAGCCGACGAGGAGAAATGCCCCGAGAACTGCGGTTCGTCCGAGCAGCTTTCCCAGCACGATCTCGAGTCGTGAACAATCCTGGCAGATGAGGAATAAGATCGTTCCCGACTCCCGCTCTCCGACGATCGTTCGGTAGGTGAGAAAGCATCCGAGGAAACCCAAGAGTATGCACACCGGTCCCTGATACGCGGCAACTGCTTCTACCGTTCCGAGCGACGGTACCGTCGCCTCGGAAACCAGCATCTCGTATCCTGGGTACAACAGGAATACGCTCCAAATCCAGCCGTGATATCCGAAGAACAGTTCCCGGAACTCCTTCGCCGCGATGACTCTCTCGTTCATTGCGTGCCCTCGTGGAGAAACTGCCGAAATGCACTCATCGTCGATTGTTCTTCGATATCGATGTCGGTAAACCGGACGTTCGAATCGTCGAGCGCAGCAATGACGGACGGCTTGGCTGACGGGGTACAGTCGATCCGTATCCGAGAGCTATCGATCTTGACGTTCGAAACGCCGGTCATCGTCGCGATCCGTTCTACGAAGGGGTCCGGACACGCTTCGACCGAAATCGATACGCGGATCCCAGTACCGGCCTGCTCCCGAAGCGCTGCAACGGTGTCGTTGAACTGAACGCGTCCGTCCAGAATAGCGATAAACCGATCGCAGAGATCATCGATGTACTCGAGATTGTGACTCGCGACGAGAATCGTCGTTCCACGGTCCTGTTCCTCCCGAATGATGTCTCGAAGCATATACGACCCGACCGGGTCGAGACCTGCTGACGGTTCGTCGAGAACGAGGAGGTCCGGATCGCCGCTTAGTGCGAGCGCGAGACCGAGGCGGCGTTTCATTCCGAGCGAATACTTCCCCGCTCGCTTGTCGATCGCTGCCGCTAACCCGACGCGGTCTAACAGTCTCGCCGGATCACGGTCGTCACCGTTCAATCGAGCGGCATACTGAACGTGCTGTCGACCGGTCAAACGGGGATAGACGTCGAACCCGTCCGGTAATGCTCCGAGACGGGAGCGAACGGACGGTTCGTCGAATGGATCGTTTCCGAACACGGCCACCGTACCGCTGCTCGGCTTGAGTGCTCCCAGCAAGAGACCGAACGTCGTCGATTTCCCGGCCCCGTTCGGCCCGAGAACGCAGACCGTCTCACCGGTCGTTATCTCAAACGTGAGATCGACTACGACGGTAGTATCCGAAAACTGTTTTGTGACATTTTTAAACGCCACCGGCACCATTATCGGTTACTACCGATGGGGATGGTATATAGCTTTCTCATCCGTAACGATTCGGGATTCGACCGTCACAGTCGGTGCGGAGATGACCGCAGAACCCGGGTCCGACGTCCGCTCCGGACGGGTTTCGCTCGCCGATAGTCGTCACTGAAACGAGTTTCACACCGACCGGAACGCCGTCGTGCGGGCAGGTGGGTAGTGACTTTCGGCGGCTACGAACGCAGGGAGAGTCGTCGCGGTGGCCCCTCGTTACTCCCCGGTGACGCCGTCGACTGTCGACTCCTCGGATGGGGAGGTCGCCCGTTCACGTCGGTACAGCCAGAGCGTACAGCAGAAGGCGATCGCGCCGGCGACGGTGGCGATACCGAACGCGATTCGGTACCCCGTCCGCGTGTACACTCGAACCCCGCCGACGAGTTCGCCGGTCCAGTAGGCGTCGAGCACCCAGCCCATCAGCGTCGGGAGGATCGCCGCGCCGAAGAACGCCGCGCCGTTGGCCGTTCCGGTCGAGATGCCGCTCGCGCTACTCGGATGGCGCTCCTTGACAACTGAGTAGCCGAGCACGAACGTCCCGAGCATGACGCCGGCGAGGAGGAACACCGCGCCGACGACCGGGAGCGGCGGGTCCCCGACGACCGCGATGAGACCGAGACAGACGACGTAGCACGCGCTGCCGGCGACCATCAGTTCGACCCTGCTCTCGAGTCGGTCGGACAGCCAGCCGACCGCGGGCGGGCCGACCATCAGGCCGACGCCGCCGAGCAGGGTCAGTGTGGAGGCGTAGGTCACCGAGACGTCGTAGGTCTGGACGACGTAGGGGACACCCCAGAGACCGAACAGGGTGAGGTTCACGCCGGTCGAACAGAACAGCATGAGACTGATGACCCAGAGCCAGCGATCACGGAGGACAGCCGAGAGGGACGCCCGGAGCTGTGCGGTCGTGAGCGTCTCCTGGCCGGGGACCCCCTCGATGCGCTCGAAGCCGGCGTCGACGGGGGAGTCACGGACGAGCGCGAACACGAGGACGGCCATCGCGAGGCCGACGACGCCGAGCCAGCCGACCGTCGATCGCCAGCCGAACGCGTCGACCGAAAGCGCGAGCGGCGTCGTCGCGAAGACGCCACCGAAGCCGGCGACGGCGAACGTCGCGCCGCTCATCGTCGCGAACTCGTCGGCGCGGTACCAGTTGGCACAGAACCGGAGGATGCAGACGAAGATCACGCTCCCGCCGAGGCCGATGAGACCGCGGGCGAGCGTCGCCACGAGATAGGCGTCCGCGAGCGAGAACCAGATGACGCCCGCGTTCATCACCACCGCGCCGGCCGTGGCCGTCAGTCGTGGCCCGACCCGGTCTGCGAGCAGGCCCGTCGGGATCTGCATGACGGCGTACACCCAGAAGAAGACGGCGTGGAGCGTCCCCAACTGTGCGCCGGTCGTCCCGAACGCCGCCATGAGGTTCTCGGAGAGGACCGCGGTAGAGAGACGGTTCGCGTTCACGAGGAGGAAGAGGGTCCCCATCGCCGCCCAGAGCACCCATCGCCGGCGGAGTGGATCGCGCCAAAGTCGCATGTCAACACACCTCCCCTCGAAGCACCGAAAAGGTTCACAATCCGGAAACGGGATCGTTCGATGGACGGCGGTATCGGGGACCGAAATAGTGACACGGTTCAGACACGTTCGGTGTCGGTATCGGTAGGTGGATCGAGTCCGTACCGTCCGCTATGGCACCCCATCGCGAACTCGACGGCTCGAGTGCCGGCGGCCAGTTCCTCCGGACCGCGCTCGCGCTGTCGATCCTCGAGAACGAGCCCGTTCGCCTCGAGAACGTCCGCGGCGATCGATCGACGCCCGGACTGCGCCACCAGCATCTGGCGGTCCTCGAGACGATGGCCGGGATCGCTGACGCCGCGGTCTCGGGGGCCGAACTCGGATCGGAGACGATCGCGTTCGAGCCGGGACTCGAGACCGTCGCTGTCGACGGACCCTCGAGCGGCACCGGCGGCGGCCTCGAGGGCGGCAGCTACGCCGTCGACATCGGGACCGCAGGCAGCGTGACGCTCCTGTTCAACACCCTGTTGCCGCTGGCGACGGTCCTCGAGTCGCCGCTCTCGGTGACGGTCTCCGGCGGCACGGACGTGGCGTGGTCGCCGCCGCTCGACTACCTGCGGTACGTGACGCTCCCGCTGGTGCGCCGGTACGGCATCGCGGCCACCTGCGAGGTCGACCGCCGCGGATTCTACCCCGACGGCGGCGGCGCGGCGACGCTTCGGCTCGCGCCCTCGCGCCTCGAACGGATCGACCTCGTCGAGCGGGGATCGATCGAGGGACTGCGCGTCTACTCGACCGAATCGGCGTCGCTCGCGGACCGCGACGTCGCCACTCGACAGGCCGAAGGCGCGCTCGAGCGGCTGGATCGCGAGCCCGCGCTCGATGTCACGGAGCGCTGCGAGATGACAGCGGCGAGTCCCTCACCTGGCTCCGCGCTCGTGCTCCGCGTCGATCACGGGACCGGCATCGCCGGCTTCGCCGCCCTCGGCGAGCGCGGCAAGCCGGCGGAGCGCGTCGGCGAGGACGCCGCGGACGACGCGAACCGCTTTTGCCGCGGATCTGCGCCGGTCGATCGGCACATGGCCGATCAACTGCTCTCGTTCCTCGCGCTCGCGGGCGGGCGAGTCCGCATCCCGGCCGTGACCGATCACGTCGAGACGCGCTGTGACTTGCTCGAGGCGTTCGGGGTCGGCGTCGAACGCGAGCGAGCGGGGGAGACGGCGATCGTCTCGGTCGCGTCGCCGCTCGCTGGCGACGAGTAGGCCAGCGGCCGTCGCGCTCGCGGTCGTGAGCGACGGAGAACATCGACGCCGTCGTCCGCTTCGGCGGCGAGACACCGGATTTGATGGATGTCGTCGACCGTCGAAATATCGCCACAACTTATAACAGCGCCGACCGTTGCCTCGAGCATGGCCGACGGAGACACTGCCAGTCGCTGCCGACCGATTCGGAGGGTGGAACCGTGAGCGAGAGCGATATCGTCACGTTCGGCGAGACCATGCTCCGGCTCTCACCGCCGGGTAACGAACGGCTCGAGAACGCGGACGAGTTCGAGGTGCGCGCCGCCGGAGCGGAGAGCAACGTCGCGATCGCCGCAAGTCGGCTTGGTGCCTCTGCGACGTGGCTCTCGAAGGTTCCGGAGACCGCGCTCGGACGGCGCGTCGTCGGAGAACTCCGCGGACACGGCATCGAGACGGACGTCGTCTGGAGCCATCGCGGCCGTCAGGGGACGTACTACCTCGAGCACGCGGGCAAACCGCGCGGCACGAACGTGATCTACGACCGGGACGACACCGCGATCTCGACGGCGGAGGCCCGCGAGTTCGACATCGACCGGATTCAGGACGCGAAGGTCTTCTTCACGACCGGCATCACGCCCGCGCTCTCCTCGACGCTCCGCGATACGACGCTCAATCTACTCAAAGCGGCCCGGAAGGGCGGAACGACGACCGCCTTCGACTTCAACTTCCGGCGGAAGCTCTGGTCGCCCGACGAGGCCCGGGAGACGCTGACTCGGCTGTTCCCGGGTATCGACGTGCTCGTGATCGCCGCTCGCGACGCGCGCACCGTCCTCGGCTTCGAGGGCGATCCCCGCCAACTCGCCCACAAACTCGGCTCCCAGTACGACTTCACGACCGTCGTCGTCACCCGCGGCTCCGAAGGGGCGGTCGGCTGGCACGATAGCGTCGTCCACGATCACGACGCCTACGAGACCGACACCATCGACCCGATCGGAACCGGCGACGCCTTCACCGGCGCGTTCATCGCCCGCCGACTCGACGGCGATAACGTGCCCACCGCCCTCGAGTACGCCGCGGCGACGGCGTCGCTCAAGCGGACGATCCCGGGCGACGTCGCGCTCGTCACTGCGGACGAAGTCGAGACCGTCGTCTCGGAACAGAGCGAAGAAATCTCCCGGTAGCGCGTCCGCTGTCGTAGCGGCGACACCCGCCCGATTCCGGGCGGGCCGACGATCGCGCCGTGTCGGTCCCGTACCGATCGTGCGAGCCGAACGCGCTCGGAGACGTTTGGACGGATCTGCCAGAACGGGTTTTATCGTGGGGTTGAAAGCCACGGCGTACAATGAATCGTGGCGCACCACTGCTGGTTGCACTGCTCGTCGTCGCGAGTACCGTGACGATGGCCGCGGCTGCCGGTGCAGCGACGACGACCGAGACGGGATCGAGTACGACCACCCAGAGCGACGCTGCCGCCTACGCGGGGGCACACGTCGAATTCGACGTCCAGGGCGACGCGATCGCGAACTACAGCGTCGACGGCGATCCGACGTTCTCCGCCGTCGCCGTTCAATCCCGGAGCGAGACCGACGCCGGGGCGGGGCTCGACGCCGATACCGACCTCGAGGCGACGACGGATCTTGACGGCGCGGGGCTGTCGCTGGAGACCCGGGCGGCTGCGAGCGCCGAAATCGCGGCCGACAGCGGGGCCACGCTGTCGGCCCACGACAACCAGCGGGGGACGCTGGTCGTCGAGAGCGGCGACGACGCCCAGTACGTCGAGGCCGACCTCGCGGCGAACGCCGAGGCCCGCGAGGACGGCGAGCGCGTCGTCGTCGAGACCGATGGCCGCGACGGATCGTTCCTCGTCGTCGGCGACGGCGAGGTGGCCGTCGACGAGAACGGCGACGTGACGGCGGAACTCGGCGCGGGCGCGACGCTCGCGTTCCGCTCCTACGAGGACGGCGACCGGGACGACACGGCCGCGTACGAGGAGTCGCTGATCGCCGAGGGATCGGCCGCCGTCGAAGTCACCGCCGACCGCCGCGACGGCGAGACGGTGACCGACGCCGCCACCTTCGGGCGGGAGACGTCCGCCGAGGTCGCGACGACCGCCAACGACACGGTCGAGATGACGATCGACCGCACTACCCACGAGGGGACGGTCGTGCTGACGACCGTTTCCGAGGAGGCCGTCGGCAGCCTCGAGAACCTCTCGGTTGCCGTCGGCGGCGAGGCCGCCGTCGAAGCGTCCTCGCGGACCGAACTCGAGAGCGCGATCGGCGGCAACGAATCCAGATACGTCGTCGTTCAGGACACGCAGGCGGAGGGGCAAGCGACGGTCTACGTCGCGGTCAACCACTTCTCCGAGCGGACGGTGACGATCGATAGCGCGGACGGCGACGGAACTGCGAACGGGAGCGACGGCTCCGACGGCTCCGACGGCGAGACGGACGGCGACGAGACCGACGAGTCCGACGGCGACAGCGTGCCCGGCTTCGGCGTCGGCGCGACGCTAGTCGCTATGTTGATCGGGACTGCCGCACGGCTCCGACGGTAACGGGCCTTCCTCGATCGGCCACGGCCCCGTCGGTGCGGTGTCGACGCAGCGACGGACCGATGTCCAATTTTCCGAGTCGCTGAGACGCCTCGAGCGTCGCGGCGACCGTCCCGACGGTTCGACCGATCGCCGGAGCGACAGGCCGGTCCCGCCCTCGAGAGCGGATCGCGACATCGCGTCGAGACGGACGGATTCATCGTCCGCCGACCGTACCGGATCGATGGTGGTTGGGCATCGCTTTTTGCCGGCCGCTGTCCTACCCACTCCCGTGACTCGAGACGTCCGGCGGGCGAGGCTCGACGATGTCTGGGACATTCACGAAATCGCACGGGAGAGCTGGCACGCCGCCTACGACGACGTACTCGGTCCCGAGACGGTCGACGACGTCGTCGACGACTGGTACGCGATCGGCGACCTCGAGTCGTCGATCACGGACACGAGCGACCGCGACAACGCCGCGTTCCTCGTCGCCGAACCGTCGGCGGACGACTCGACCGTGGACGGCACCGAATCCGAGACCGACTGCCGCGGGTTCGCACACGCCGTCCCCTGGCCGGAGGACCCCTCGGTCGCGTTTCTCGCCCGGCTGTACGTGCGGCCCGACAGCTGGAACGAGGGGGTCGGAACTGCGCTGCTCGAGGGTCTCGAGGCCGAGCTCTCGGCGGGGTTCGAGCGGCTCCGGCTGGCCGTCCTCGCCGCCAACGATATCGGGATCTCGTTCTACGAATCGCGGGGGTTCGACCGCGTCGGGACGCGACCGTCCGATCTCGGCACGGGCCTCGAAGAGCACGTCTACGAGACGCCGCTTTCCGAACAGTAGTCGAGCGTCCTATCCGTCGTGACGACCGCCCTCGGATCGAACGCCGAGTTCGGTACGTATCGGTGCGGAACGAACACTTTCCTCTGTGCGAGCGCTACCGACCACGCCCTCGGAAACGCTCCGATGAGAACCACTCCTCCGCCGAGGGTCGGTCGGCGGCCCGCTCGTTCCCGTCGTCGCTCGCGGTGAGCGTACACTTTTTCGGCTATCCGTCCTGCTAACTCGAGGACGGTCGTCCGACGTTGTAGTCGGCCTCGGACACAGCGCTCGCGGTAACTATCGATTCGAACTGATCGGCGTTCGATAGCGAAACCCATAACGCATTTGTCGTTTCAATGAACAGTACGCGTATGGAACGACGTGAGTTCCTTTTCACTGCCGCTGCTCCCGGTATCGCGGCTGCTTCGGGTTGTCTTCGTTCGAATAACTGTGACGAATCGTCGAACCATCTGTATGTCGAAAATCAGCGCTCGGACACTCAAACGGTGGACATCCGTGTTTTCAAAGAGGGAGACGGGTTACTCAACGATGGCGAATGGACGAATGTTCTTCTCGAGACCATCGAAATCCCTGGAGAGACATACCAGGTCGTTGAAAGCGTGTACGATGCATACGGAACGTATCGAACCGAAGCCGAATGTCAATTCGATCATACTGTCAGATCCGACCAACAGATTTCGGCGGTCGACAGCTGTGACGGGCAAGTCGTTACCATCGGCATCGGTAACAACATCGTCACCATTCTAAACGGGATACCAGACCATCTTTCATCCGAAAACCGATCCGAGCCAGAGTCTGACTCAGTAGTCCATTGATCTGCTGTACTGGACATCTCGAAGCGATACGTCCTCCGTCTGTCCTTGCTGGTGACTCGAGATCGTCCGGCCGGCCCTGTTCGTATTTTCGGACACAGTGCGCCCCGGGAACGACGTCTGCAAGTTGCTCAGTGAGGGGATCTAGTTGGCCTCGTTACCAAGGCGGTGAAAGTGTAGCCGAGATAGAAGCCAGTTCCGTGAACAAGCGTTTGGATCAGAAGTTCTTCTGGTGTGTTGATTCCTAGAACCTGGATGAGCCACCTGTCACTGAAGGATATGAGAAACGCGAGGCAGTACGTGAATACCGCTCTGCGAATACTGAATAGAGCGCTTGCCTGCATTTGTTCAAGCATGTTGTCAAATTTCGCACAAAGGGGGATAGTTTTCCCGATACTGAGCGATCGCCGTTCTTGTCGATCACGTTCTGACTCGTGCTGCACTCGCGCCCGCTATTCAGCACGACGGCTTCGTTTGTTTTCAGGCTATCTGAATTGTTTCGACTGCAACATCCGAGATTGCGTATTGATCGACGTGAGAACGGGTCCAGCCGAAACCGAGTGAGAGCACAAAGTAAAATAACTGTTGGGAGTAATGGGCGTACTACACACATGCCATCTGAGACGGTCTGCCCGGACTGCGAGGAATCGTTAGAGCGGATGGAGTTACACGGAACCGACGTCATGGGAACGCTCTCTATCGTCTCAGACGCGTCAGACGACGGATTTCTTAGCGGCCTCCGGGCAGACGACCTCCTCACACCAGTTCCATACGTCTGCCCCGAGTGCAGACGAACTCTCGTGTATGCAGAATAGTAAATAGCCGCTGCAAATAAATTACTCGTCTCTATCTACCACTAAGACCGCTATATCGAACGATTCGATCGACTCGTCAGCGACCACTCGCCCGTGACCGACTCGCGCTCTCTATCGGTCACGCCGACTCTGAGACAGATACTGCGGAGATCGACCGACACCATGCAAGAGACACCGCGGATATCGTTCACCGCCTCATCGTCACTCATTGCATCGCTGTCGCCGCCTGCAGGTCGTTCGTGGGATGAAGGTATGTGGCTGACCCACACAGTTGAGAGCGGGAGGAATCACTATGGCCGAGACGACACCACCAGGCGGAGGGGAAAGATGCAAACCGTCACCTCCCTCGGCTGGAACCCGAATCTCGTTTGAACGGACGGGAAGCGGACCGCCGCTCGTGCTCGTTCACGGGAGTGCCGGCGATCGCACCGGTTGGATCTGTCAGACGTCCGTCCTGCCTTGGTGGACTACTCCACGGCCGACGCGCTCGCTCGGCGTGGTCGCGGTGCGAGCGGCGACGTCGAGGAGTACGGCCTGGGGACTGTCTTCTCGCTCAATCGAACCGTGAAGCCAGGCAAGCAAATGAGTAATCCCATGACATTAGCAACTGTACCGCAGTACGACAGTGAACAGCTCTCCGACAGAGAGGGACATGCGGTAGTAGTCGGCGCGGGCATAGCCGGTCTGGTGGCTGCCCGTGTCCTTGCGGATGCGTTTGATACGGTCACGGTGCTCGATCGAGATCCGCTTCCCGATGAGCCAGTTGTACGCCCCGGCGTCCCCCAGGCCCGCCAAATCCATATTCTGTGGGAAGCCGGACGAGCGACGCTGGAAGAACTCTTCCCGGGCTACAGCGAAGCGTTGCGTACCGCTGGTGGGGTGGTAATCGATGGTCGGCGCGACTTCTACATGTACAGTCACGGCGATTTCCTCGCTGCCGGGTCGGCACCGTTTCCACTCTACGCAGCGACGCGACCGCTGTACGAACAGGTGCTTCGACGACATGTCTCCGAACTCAGCGGAGTCCGTCTGCGGGGCAACTGTCCATTTCTCGAGTACCTCGCTGACGATGGAGCGACTAGCGTGAACGGTGTGGTGGTCCGAGACGACGATTCCGAGCAGGAACTCGCCGCCGATCTGGTCGTCGATGCCACCGGCCGAACGAGCCGGACGCCGAACTGGCTAGAGAAGTACGGGTACGCGCCGCCTGCCATCGACGAGGTACACGTCGACCTAGCCTACAGCGCCAGCCGTATTGAGCGACCTGCCGACGACCATCGAACGATCGGTGTGCTGGCTGAGGCACCGCGTACCCGTGGTGGGGCAGTGGTACCCGTCGAGGACGATCGCTGGCTGGTGAACCTGCACGGGCTCCACGGAGACCATCCCCCGACGGATGTCGAGGAATCCAAAGACTTCGCGGCGAGTCTGCCCACCCCGATCGTGAAAGCCCTCCTCGACGAGCGCCCCAGGGTGTCCGAGGAGATCGCCGTCTATCCGTTCCCCTCGAACCGCCGATACCGGTACGAAGATCTCGAGCGCTTCCCGGACGGTCTAGTCGTCGTGGGTGATGCGATCGCCAGTTTCAACCCGATCTACGGACAAGGCATGTCAGTGGCCGCGCTCGAAGCGCTGCTGCTTCACCACACGCTTGCGACGGACGATCGGGCGCAGGTCGGCCTTCGCTTTTTCGATCGTGCCGCAGACGTCGTCGAGCCCGCGTGGATGCTGGCGACTGGCGCGGACTTCAGTTTCCCACAGACGGACGGCGATAGACCTCGCGGAACTGCCTTCTTCAACTGGTATCTGGACCGGCTGTTGCGAAAGGCCCATACTGACAGCGTATTGACCGATGCCTTCACTCGCGTCCTCTCGATGCAGCAATCCCCCACTTCGCTGTTACGTCCCGGTGTCATGTGGCGCGTGCTACGGCCGAGCCGGAAAGACGAGCAGTCGTCGCGACGAGAGCCGCCTCACAGTCACGTGACGAGTCACATCGAGGACGACGAGATGCGTTCGTCTCCACGAGAAGGAAACAACAGTGATGCGACTGGTGGATCTTGAATTCAGTCGAGGTGCCGGATCGTGTTTCGGTCCCCACTTCTGCGTGGAGTGGTGGCACTCGCTCGAAAAACGGCGCACGGATCTGCCAGTAATAGGGGGTGTGCGGCCGACAACTGTCCGCAGGGAATCAAGACAGATGCCTCACTCACCGCTCGCCATACCTGAGAATAGATTGCTGTTCCGATACCTGCGTGACCCTACTTGGCGCGAGTTTCACACTCGTTCCGAACACCGAACTCGTGTCTCGCTCTACTGTGACTATCGAGGTCGCCGTCGTCTCCGCCGACCACCCGAAACGAACAGGAGACAGATGCTGTCTATCCGTCGAGTGCGAGAGAGAGCCGCCGACGAGACCGCTACAGCGTCTTCTCGGCCTCACTCTCGTCGACGACTTCGATCCCGCGGTTGTTGACCGCCATCGGATCGAGGCCGACCTCCTGGAGGAAGGTCTTGTACTCGCGTTCGCACTGCTCGGCGTCTTTCTGTTTATCGCTGGCGCGGTCACAGAGCTCGATGAGGTTCTCCGGGACGTCGTTCTGGTAGACGATCCAGTGGTTGATCAGGTCCGAGAGCCGCCGGATGGGGCTCGTGAAGTGGCCGTAGATCTCGAAGTTCAGCGCGTGGTGGCCGCCGAACGGGTCGTTCATGTACCGCGCCCGGGGCATCACCTTCATCACCGCCCACTGGATCTTGTCCAGCTGGCGGCCGGGTGCCTCCTCGAGCGTTGCGTTGACCGCCTTCCGCGGGTCGTCCCAGGTGCTGCCGGGGATCGAGACGCCGTCGAGATCCTGAATCTCCCGGAGTGCCTCCGACCACTCGTCGGGACTGGGCTGGGGATGGACCCGGTACATGGCCTCGACGCCGCGGTTCCACATGAGTTCGTGCGTGACGGCCTTGTTGGCCTTGAGCATGCACTCCTCGATGATGGTGTGCGCGCGGTCGCGGCTCGGGTTCAGGACGAGCGAGCCGTCCTCCTTGCGCTGTTCGTGCATCTGTTCGGCGAGATCGTAGACTAAGACGTTCTCGTCGTGGAGCGGCGCACCGGGCTCCTCGAGCCGGCTTTCGGCCTGCGCGTAGGTGAGCCGTTCGTCGGATTCGATGACCGACTTGTAGATCTCGATGTTCTCGTAGCTCAGGGTCTCCTTGTCGAGGTGCATCTCGACGGTGTGAGCCAGCCGATCCTCGTTGGGGACCAGCGAACAGACCGTCTCGGCCAGCACCGGCGGCAGCATGTGAACCGTATAGCCGGGCAGATAAACCGTGTTGCCGCGCTCGACGGCCTCGTCCCACATCGCGGTGTCGGGATTGACGTAGTGGGTCACGTCGGCGATGTGAACCCAGAGGACGTACTCGTCGTCGCGCTCCTCGATCGACAGCGCGTCGTCGAAGTCTTGGGCGTCGATCGGGTCCGTCGTCCAGGTCGTCAGATCGCGTAGATCGTTCCGTTCGTCGATCTCGTCGCTGATCTCGGCCGTGACGCCCTCCGTCCGGGCTTCGGCCTCCTCGAGAACCTCGGGCGGGAACTCGTCCCGGAGTTCGAACTTCTCGAACAGTTCCTCGCGCTTGTTCTCGAGATGTCGCGCGAGTTCCTCCGAGACTTCGACGGGGCCCTGGCCTTCCACCGTTCCGGCGTCGGCCTGTGCGTCGTCACTCATGATGAGTGCTACGGACGTGAGGGTGAAAGTCGTGTCGGGATGCGAATCGAGTCAGATTGGGCCCGGACGCCGCGGTCCCGTTCGGCGACGCGGATCGGGTCGAACCCGTTAGTTGTCAAGTGGATTTCACGGCCGTTTCGGGCGCATTGGCGGCCAAAATCGGTATACGTTCGGGGTAGAATAGTCCGGTGACTATCGACCCGATATGACCTGGCAGTACACTCCCGAAATCCTCCCGTACGTCGGTGTGCTCTTCCTCTCGATGCTTCTCGCGGGCGGACTGGCCGTCTATACCGTCGTTGCGTGGGCCGACGCGATGAACGAGCCGGGTGTTCGGGCGTTCGTCGGCCTGAACGTCGGGTGTTCGCTCTGGGCCGGTGCGTACGCGATGCAGTTACTGAGTGCGACCATCCCGACTAAACTGGCGTGGTTGACGGTGGCGTTTATCGGCTCCGTACTGGTGGCGCTCTCCTGTTTCTCGTTCGCGATCGCGTACTCCGGCAACGAACAGCTGCTGTCCCGCCGAACCGTTTGCGTGCTCGCGATCGAGCCGGCCGTCGCGTTCGTCCTGTTCACGACGGAGTATCGAAACCTGTACACGCAACGCGTCGACACCGTCGTCGTTTCCGATCTCGTCATGATCGAACGGACGTTCGGTCCGATCGGGCTCGTTCACATCCTGTATCTGTACGGGCTCCTCGTCATCAGCGCCGGGTTCCTGCTCAGGACGATCTACAGGTCGGACCGCGTCTACAGAGTGCAAGCCGGCGCGGTGTTGCTCAGCATCTTCGTTCCGCTGCTCGCGAACGTCATCTGGTTTCTCAATCTGGGACCGATGGGGAACCTCGATTTCACGCCGGTCGCGTTCGTCGTTTCCGGGCTCGTCTACGCCGTCGCGATATCGCGTCACCACCTCCTGGATATCGTTCCGGTCGCTCGCACCGCAGTCGTCGAAAACATGCGCGACGGCTTCCTCGTCATCGACGAAACGAACCGCATTCGGGACGCCAACGCGGCCGTTCGGTCGCACGGCTCTCCCGACGGTCTCGAGTCGATCGTCGGCCGCGACATCACCGCGGTGTTTCCGGAGGTTTCGCCGATCATTCGCGGCGACTCGCCGACCGACCATACCGAAATCGTCGTCGAGGGCGAGAACCGCAGCCGGTCGTTCGACGTCCAGGTCCAGCGGCTCTCGAACGACGATCGGTTTCGGCTCCTCCTCCTCCGGGACGTGACGGAACAGCACGCCGTCGAACAGCGATACCAGGCGCTCATCGAGAACACCTCCGACCTGATCACGGTTCTCGACGGCAGCGGTCTCGTCCGCTACCAGAGCCCGTCGGTCACGAACGTACTGGGGTACGATCCGTCGGCGCTCGCCGATCGAGCCTACGTCGAATTCGTCCATCCCGCGGACCGGGACCGGATCGTGGCCACGTTTCACGACAACCTCGATCGGTCCGACACCATCGAGCGAGCGGAGTACCGGATCCGAGACGCGGACGGCGAGTGGCGAGACGTCGAGACGGTCGGTCGCAACCTGCTCGACGACCCGTTCGTCGAAGGCGTCGTCCTGAACACCCGCGACGTCACCGAACGCAAGCGGCGTGAGCGAGAGATCCGTCGAAAGAACGACCAGCTGGAGGAGTTCGCCGGCGTCGTCAGTCACGACCTCCGGAACCCGCTTACGATCGCACAGGGTTATCTCGAGGCGGCCAGGGACGCCGTCGATTGCGAGTATCACGACGACATCGAGTTCGCACACGACCGCATCGAAACGATCATCGAAGACGTGCTCGTCCTCGCTCGCGAGGGACAGGCGATCGGCGAAACCGATCGCGTCGACGTCGAGCGGGTCGTCGAACGAGCGTGGGCACACGTCGACACCGAGGGGGCCTCGCTGACCGTCGCGGCCGATCGACCGATCGTCGCCGACGAGGACAGGTTGCTCCAGTTGCTCGAGAATCTGTTTCGGAATAGCGTGGAGCACGGGGGATCGGAGGACGGGGAGTCGGCCGTCCACGTGCGAGTCGAAACCGTCGCGGACGGATTTATCGTCGAAGACGACGGCCCCGGGATTCCCGTCGACGACAGACGTGACGTCCTCGAGTACGGTCACACCACGACCGACACCGGCACCGGGTTCGGGCTCGCGATCGTCAGTCGGATCGCCGAGGGCCACGGCTGGTCGATCCGAGTCGGCGAGAGCGACGACGGCGGTGCCCGGTTCGAGTTCGCGATCGACGATTCGGTCCTGGCGGACTCGGTGGACGGACCGGCGTCCGTCGACCGATAACCGCCGCGATCGCGGGCGGCTGTCGAACGGTCGGTCGTCCGTACCGGTCCCTGCGGCCGACCCCGTCGCGACGCCGAGACAGGGTCAGGACTCCTCCTCGAGCGGCCCGTACCGTTCCTCGACCGTCGAGAGATATCGCGCTAGGAAGGCGTCTCGGTTCCGCCGGCCGGCCTCGAGATCGACCAGCAGCGCCTCGAGCTCGTCACGCGGGTGGTGACAGAGATCGCTATGACAGGACTTACAGAGGTGTTCGAAGGTCTTTCCCTCGCGATCCCAGCGGTCGCCGTACTTGTCGTACTCGCGGGCCTCGTCGCGTGGACGGTCAGTGCCACAGGCCAGGCACGTGACCGTCTCCGTCCGGTTCCGGGAGGGCCACATACGCGGGTCGACGGTCCGAGTATACTTAGCGATTGGCACGCGTGTCCCCCATCCTGACGGTCAGAATCGATCTACGGTCGCCGATCGCGACCGCTGTCGACGCTCTCGGAACCGTCCCGCGCCGAATCCGCGTCGGTAGTGCCGCCGTTGGCGCTCGCGCTCGGCGAAGATTCGAACGTCGTTCAGCCGAACCGAGGGGCAGTACACCTGGGAGTCGCGAGAACCGCGTCTCGGCGTGCTGGTGCTTCTTCAGCCGGGCCCCGTGTTGCGACCGCCGATCTCCCGCAGCCCGAATCTTATCTATTAAATGGGTCCGCCCGGTAGCACGAGTATGCAGGTCAAGTCTCGACACCACCTCCGCAGCGACGCTGTCTCCGATCTCGAAGAGACACTCGAGGAGCAACTCGGCGTCTCGCCCGCGGGCGACGCCTACGAGCGCGTCGAGTTCGAGGAGACCGACTGGGAGGTCGTTCTCATCGACGGCGAGCCGCGAGTCGCCTACTTCGACGAGGAGCCGTTCCTGACCGTCCGCGGGGCCAACGCCTACGAGCCGGACAGGCGGCTGGTCACCGTCGACTCGGGGGCCATCTCGTTCGTCAGCGACGGGGCCGACGTGATGCGACCCGGCATCACGGACGCGACCGACGACATCTCGCCGGCCGATCTGGTCGTCATCGCCGAGGAGTCCCACGGGAAGGTGCTCGCGGTCGGCCGCGCCCGGGTCGACGGTGCGGACATGGTCGGCGACGAGGGGAAAGTCGTCGACTCGCTGCACCACGTCGGCGACGAACTCTACGAGTTCGCCGGATAGGCCGCTCGAGCGATGGGACACGGGCCGATACCGATCGCCCGACTCCCCTCACTCAGTCGCGTCGTCCAGCGAGTCCGCTTCGTACGCGCCTTCGTACCGTGCGAGCGTATCTCTGTACCCCTGTACTGCGAGTTCGTACGTCTCTCGCAGGTCCGCGATCGGCGTCTCGGTCGCGTCGAGCCGCAGATCGTTGTACGGCGGCTCCACGGCGTGTGATTCGGTCGTCTCGACGCGCACCGCCGCGCTCTGGATCGGGAGTGCCTCGCGTTTGTCGCCGCCCTCGCGGTCGCCGGCCGCCAGCGCGTCGATCAGGCGTTTCGCGAGGGGATCAGTCCCGTGGTCCTCCGTTACGGCGCTCGGCCCGGTCGACGGATCGGTCGTCTCGTGGACGGCTGTCGCCTCGTAGGCCGCCGCGACCGCCTCGAGCACGCCCGCCCCGGTCAGCATGTTGCCCGCGACGGTGTAGTGGTCGCCCTCGCGGTGGCCGTACCACTCGACGCACTCGTCGCCGGAGAAGGCGAAGGTCGTCTCGCCGTCGACGCCGTGGAGCTGCCGCTGTGGCGCCCCGTCGTCGGCGTTGAGCAGCGCCTCGAGGGCGTCGTCTACGGCCAGTCCGTCGTCGACGTAGTCGATCCCGCGCTCGCCGAGGGCGACGTTGACGAGGCTCTGGGTCGCGACGGCACCGCGGTCGCTGACGAACGGGCACAGGGTTCCGACGCCCGGCAGCCGCGTCGTGACCGCGACGCCGAACCGACGGTGGGAATCGCCGTCCTCGGTCTCGTACGCTTCGTGAACACAGATGCTGAACGTCATAGTTTGCGCGTACGTCGCACGAGAGCAAAAGGGTACGGACGGCGGATTCGGTCGCGGATCGCCGGTCCGCCGAACCGAGCCGTCGGCCGACCGCGCCGCTCGCAGCCTCGAGCTGGCGGATTTCCTGACAGTGTCGGGGACGGGACTGTGTCTGACGTAAGAACTATACTGACGGCGACGGTGGGTATCGCCAATGGGACTCATGAGCAAAATTCTCGGCGGCAACCAGTCCCGAACCGTCGAGGACTACGCCGAACTGAACCTCGAGGACGTTTCTGCGGGGTCGGCCGAGGCGACGATGCAGGTGCACATCGCGGAAGTCGGCACCAAGGCCGACGCGATCGACATCAAAGACGCCGTCTACGACGGCGACATCGTCATCGCGGACATCACTCGCTTGCGGACCGAGGACAGCACCGTCGAACACATCGTCGACGAACTGCGGCAGGTCGCTCAGGAGGTCGACGGCGACATCGTCCGGAAGGGCGAGGATCAGATGATCATCACGCCCACCGGGGTCCGCATCAGCCGCGAGAAACTGGGACAGAAGCTCTAACGCCGGTATCACGTTCTCATCGGCTCGATCTCGACTCTCCTTCGGTCGACCTCTCCGAGCCAGTCGCAGCGACGCTGCCCAGCGGACCGTATCGGTTCCGCCGCTGTCAGCGTCCGGTGTCGATAAAATAATCGGGAGTCGAATATCGCCGGAAGCGACGAATCGACGTCGAACTTACGTTCGGACGACGTTCTTCGCGCGGGGACCCTTGGGGGCCTGTTCGATATCGAATTCGATGTCTGTGCCTTCTTCGAGGTCCGGACCGCCAACGTCTTCCATGTGGAAGAACACGTCGTCGTCCGCGTCGTCCGTCGAAATGAAACCGTAACCGCCTGTGTCGTTGAAGAAATCAACGCTACCTTTCGCCATTACAAACGAATGTATGGCCGATTGCGGGATAAGTGTTCCGAGGGTACTGTTACCACGACCGTTCCGCTCGGGCGAGTGATTTTCACCCGGCGGGAATTCCGGCGTCGGTTATGCCGGTACCTGACGTACGAACCGATATGACGGGCTTTCGCGCAACGGTCGTCGTCAACGATCCGGCGGATTGTCCGGTCGCCGCCGTCTCGGCCTGTACCGACGAACCGGTCGACTCCGTCTCCCGATCGTCGCGGGAGACGGACGGGGCGGTCGTCGAGGAGTTCGGCATCGCCGCGGACGCCTCGATCGACGGGGACCACGACGTCGAGTTGACGCCGGTCCAGTCGAACGAGCGGGAGGAGATCTATCGGTTCGAACGCGACGGCAGCGCCGACTGCGCCTGCGACGTCATCGAACGAACCGGGACGCCGGTCACCTCGGTCCGCGGGCAGAACGGGTCGCTGCTCCTCTCCTTTCGCACCCTCGAGCTAGCCGAGATCGCCGAAATCGTCGACGAACTGCGGATGTACTTCGACGGCGTCCTCGTCGAAGAGCTCACGCAGGATCACGAGGATGTCGACGCCGATCCCGTCGTGGTCGATAGAGCGGCACTCACGACCAGACAGCGGGAGATCCTCGAGACGGCCCACGAGATGGGCTACTTCGACTACCCGAAAGGGGCGAACGCGACGGACGTCGCCGACGAACTCGGCGTCGCCCGGTCGACGTTCACCGAACACCTGGCAGCGGCCCAGACGAAGCTGATGGACGCGATTCTCGAGGCGGACGGTCGAGAGGAGTGAGTGCTCGAGGGGGGTACGCCTTTGGCGGCCGCCCCCGTGGTCGCGGTATGGACGTCATTCACACGGCTCTGTGGGTATCGGATCTCGAGCGCACGCGCGAGTTCTACGTCGACGGCCTCGGACTGGAAGAGAACTGGTCGTTTACTGCCGACGACGGCGTCGAAAACGTCTACATCGGCGGCGAGAACGCGGAGCTCCAGTTCAAGTACGACCCCGAGGGTGGACCGGCGATCGACTCGGGGTCGATGGCACACGTCGCGGTCGGCGTCGACGACACCGGCGAGTCCTTCGAGCGACTGCTCGAGCGGGCGGAGCCGCCGGTCCACGAGGAACCAACGACGATGGCCGACATCGGCGTCCGCGTCGCCTTCGTCGAGGACCCGGACGGCTACGTCGTCGAACTCGTCGAAGCACTCGAGTGAGCGGCGGCGCGGGGTGGTGACGGCGCGGCGACGGCGGTCGTCGCCCGCGCGAGCCCACCGCACTACTTCTCGGAGGCGTCCGCCGCAGCGGGGTTCGCGACCGACGGCTGCGTTCGGACGACCTGCACGAGGAGGCCGGCCGCGACCGTCACGACGGCGGCCAGAAAGAGCCAGGCGGCGCGGTAGCCGACCGCGTCGGCGAGGGAGCCGAAGGCGGGCGGTGCGACGAGGGCACCGCTCGTGAGCGCGAGCTGGCCACCCGCGGTCGCGCCGCCCATTTCGTCGGCCCGGACGAGCGTCGCCATGACGGAGTAGTAGACGCCGGTATACCCCAGCACGAAGAAGCCGAGGGCGGCGAACGCCGCCGCGGCACCGAGCTCGGTGGTCGTCGACGCGACGACGGCGAACATGACGGCACTGCCCAGCGATTGGGCGAGCAGTACCAGTCCGATCCTGACCCGGGGCTCGCCGGGGAGCACGTCGCTCAACCAGCCCGTCAGCACGCGGCCGACGCTCCCGAACAGCTGGACGAGCGCGAGGACGATTCCGCCGAACGCGACTGACGCGCCGATCGATTCCTCGACGTACAGGACGGTGTATCCGGTCGTCGTAAACAGCGCCGCGCCGAGAAAGAGCCCGGCCGTCGTCAACAGGAGGTACGGGCGGTTCGACAGCAGCGCACCGAAATCGGGAAAGCCGGCCGTCTCTCCGGTGCTGTCGCTCGAGTAGAGCAGATAGAACCCGCCGGCGACGACCGAGCCGACGCCGGCGGCGATCAGAAAGCCCGCGCGCCAGAAGAGCACCCCGGCGAGGCCGGTAATCAGGAGAGCGCTGATGCCGCTGCCGCCGGTGACGCCGACCTGTTTGATGCCCATTGCGAGGTTCCGGCGGCCCGGGTCGACGTTGTCGAAGACCGCCTTGTTCGTCCCGGGCATCGCGGTTCCGTACATCGATCCGAGGACGAACACCGCAGCCAGCAACAGCGCGTACGTCGGCGCGCCCGCGACGAGGAGCGTCCCCGTCGCGAGCCCGACGAGACCGACCGTCAGCGTCAGGCGTTCGCCGAACCGGTCCGTCAGCGCACCCAGTGGCAACAGGAAGACGGCGTAACCGAGCGTGAGGGTCGTGACGACGATGCCGACCGCGAACCGGGACAGTCCGAACGCGTCCCGGAAGAACGGCGTCGCGGCGAAGATCGTGTAGTAACAGATACTCGCGGCGATCTGCCACGTCGTGACGAGCGACACCGTCCGCCAGTACGACCGGTCCATCACCCGATACCCTTCGTCGATGGGGCGCAAAAAGCGTGGCGACGCGACCGTTTCGACCGGTTTCGATGCGGACACCGCCGGCGGATTTCCGCGTCGCCCTCGCGGCGATCGCTTGCGGAACCTCAACGAAAGACGATTATAGTAACTGCTTCGGGCATCGACTGACTGTGTGTCCGTTTCAGGGTAGAAATATCACTCGTACGTGTTCGAGATAGCGGCAAAACAAACACATCCGACGTGTCGACCGCCGGCACCGGGCAAACGATAATACTTTTCCATTGGCGTCCGAAATCCCTGACTATGTCTGACGACCTCAAGAAAGGGCTCGAGGGTGTGTTGGTTGCCGAATCAGAGCTCAGCTCGATCGACGGCGATGCCGGTCGGCTGATCTATCGCGGCTACACGATCGAGGACCTGGCTCGCGGCGCGAGCTACGAGGAGGTGCTGTACCTGCTCTGGAACGGTCACCTCCCGACCGAAGACGAGCTCGAGCCGTTCACGGACGCGCTCATGGACGAGCGCGAGGTCGACGACGACGTGCTGGCGACGATGGAGACGCTCGCCGCCGCCGACGAACAGCCCATGGCGGCGCTGCGGACCGCCGTGTCGATGTTCTCGGCGTACGAGCCCGAAGACGACGCCGAACCCGACGACCTCGACGCGACGCTCCGGAAGGGGCGTCGGATCACGGCCAAGATCCCGACCGCGCTCGCGGCGTTCGAGCGCTACCGCCTCGGCGAGGAGCCGGTCGATCCCAACCCCGAACTGGGGCTGGCGGCGAACTTCCTCTACATGCTGACCGGCGAGGAGCCCGACGACATCGCCGCGGAGACGTTCGATCAGGCGCTCATCTTGCACGCCGACCACGGCCTGAACGCCTCGACGTTCACCTCGATGGTCATCGGCTCGACGATGGCCGACATCTACAGCGCCGTGACCGGCGGCATCAGCGCCCTCTCCGGGCCGCTCCACGGCGGCGCGAACCAGGACGTCATGGAGGTCCTCATCGAGATCGACGAGAGCGACCTCGATCACCGCGAGTGGGTCGAGCAGGCGACCGCGGAGGGCCGGCGCATCCCCGGCTTCGGCCACCGCGTCTACAACGTCAAGGACCCCCGCGCGAAGATCCTCCAGGAGCGCAGCAAGGAACTCGCCGAGAACGGCGAGGACAAGTGGTACAACTACACGACCACCATCGAGCAGTACCTCACCGACGAGAAGGGCCTCGGCGAGAAGGGGATCGCCCCGAACGTCGACTTCTACTCCGGCTCCGTCTACTACCAGCTCGGCATCCCCATCGACATGTACACCCCCATCTTCGCCATGAGCCGCACCGGCGGCTGGATCGCCCACGTCCTCGAGTACCAGACCGACAATCGACTCATCCGCCCGCGCGCCCGATACACCGGACCGCAGGACCAGGCGTTCGTTCCGATCGAAGACCGGTAAACCGGTAGCCGCGTCTCTTGCCCCTCTTTTGACGGTCGTCGCCGTTCCGTGCGGTCGCGACGCAGACGGCGTACAGCGACGCGGCTCCCGAACGGCGTTCGAGCGACGCTGCACGCCGATTGCGACCGCTAGCAGGCCAATCACTGTACCCGCCGGCAGCGACCGTCCAGTCGCGGATCTCCCGATAGCCGTTGGATCGGGCGGCCACTACCGGTCGGCGCTTCCGGCGTTCAGCTCTCGGACCAGCAGCGAGACGCCGATCAGGGACGTCAGCAGGACGGCGAGGTTGAACGCGGCGCGTATCAGCGGCTGGTATTTCGCGTCGACCCAGAGATCGATGGCGTTGGTGACGCTCCCGTAGAACTGGATCAGGGCGAAGACGGCGAGCAACGAACAGACGCCGAGCGCGCCCCAGGCGAGATAGCGTTGTATCCCGTCCGAGCCGGGACCGAATCCGACAGCGGCGTCGGACCCGGTCGTCGACGGAACCGCGTCCGGTTCCCCGCCGGATCGGTCGGTGGTCGCTTCGGTCTCGGCGTCGATCGACGTCTCGGCCTGCGTTTGCGTTGGTGTGTCAGTCATTGGAATCTCCGTGCGAGCGCTCCCGTTACGAGCAGTGCAGCGGCGGCGGCGACGACCCCGAATCCGGGGGTTCCGTCGGCACTCCCGTCGTCGTCGGTATCCCGGTCGTTGCCATCGGCGGCCCCGTCGCCCGCGTCGCTGGCGGCGCCGCTGCTGAAGTCGCTCACTTCGAGCCCGCTATCGCTGCTCGTCTCGTCGACGGACAGCGAGCCCGGGCCCAGATTGGCGACCGCGCGGTTCGTGCCGACGATGGTTCCGTCCCGCCAGAGGACGGCGTCGAGGTAGTAGTCGTACTCCTGGGGAACCTCGAGGTCGACGGTCGGTGACGCGGTCTTGCCGGGTTCGATCGCCGACAGACCGACGGTCGCCGAGTCGGCGACGACGTTCGAGTCGGCCTGCCGAGCGCTCACCTCGAGCTCGAAGTCGGATTCGGTGTCGTCACCGGTGTTGGTAAGGTAGCTGTCGACCTCCAGGGTCGCCGTCTCGTCGGTCGTCGACGCGATGGCGTAGCTGATCGCGGGGACGTCGGCGAGACTGCCGCCGGAATCGCCGCCGAAGCGGTGGAACTCGACGTTCGTGTCGGCGTAGGCGGGCGTCAGCGCGTCGACGCCCTCGACCGTGTGGCTGGCCGATTCGGTCCGCGTTCCATCCCGGTAGACGAACGTCTCGATCTCGTAGCTGCTCTCCCGGGGGACCGTCACCGTCTCCGAGACGACGACTTCGGATTCGTCGTCCAGCGTCTCGACGTCCCGCTCGGTCGTGTCCTCGACGAGCCCGGTCCGCGTATCGGTCGCCCGATGAACGACGGTGACGTTCGCGACCGGCGCACCGCGGTGCTCGAGGTGCGTGTCGACGACGAGGGTGGCGGTGCCGCCGGTAATCTCGTCGGCGCTGATCGTGAGCTCCGTCAGCGAAGCGTGGCCGGTCCGCTCGACGTCGGCGGCCGTCTCGGACTCGCCGGGATCGGACACGGCACCGGCGAGAGCAAGGGTCGTGAACGCGCCGATCACGACCGCGAGCGTCGCGACGGCCAGGATGGACTCGCGGTTCATGTCGGAGACCTTCAAGCAGACCGATAAGTGCTTTGTGTAGTCTTTGGGGAACGAATCCGCGCGACGCGAACCGAAGCGGTACGAGCAAACGCCCGAAGCCCGAACGGTCCGACGTGCGCGTCTTCGGTTACGGAACGTTGACCGACCCGGAGCGAGTCGCGACCGTCCTCGAGATGGACACCTCGAGCGCAGCGGACGCGTTCGTGGCCCGCGCGACGCTCGAGGGGTTGCACCGCGTCGATGGCAGCTATCCGACGCTCGCGCCCGGCGGCAGCGTCGAGGGAACGCTACTCGCGGTCGACGACGCGGGACTCGAACGTCTCGACCGGTACGAGGGGGTCGACGACGGACTGTACGTTCGCGTCGCGGTCCCGGTCGCGACCCCCGCGAGCAGCGCCGCCGCCCGATGCTGGGTGTACGTCGGGGACCCGAACCGACTCGACGCCGACGCGACCTGGCCCGGGAACGGCTCGTTTCGTGACCGCGTTCGAACGTTCATTTTATCCGGCGATATCGTGGTAGAGACCCACGAATGACGCCCGTCTGTCCAGCGTCTGACGCTGTCATTTCCCCGATGCAGTCACATGGTTTCACTTTCGCCGCGGGTGCATGAGATTTATATGGCCTGGGTTCCCTTCTCTATTCGCACGTCACACGCCGTGCATTCCCTGTATTCCCTGTCGTGCTGTCCAGGCTTGACAGCACACCACTGTAGGGGCGACGGCGGGGGTCCGAAGCGGCCCTCCCGACCCCGACAGTAATCCTTACACCGCACGCCGAGTAGACGAGCGTATGCTGGAACTCGACGATATTCTCGAGGCGCGCGAGCGAGTCCGTGAGACCTCTCGACACACGCCGCTCGAGCACTCGCACACGTACTCCGCGATGACCGGCGCCGACATCCGCCTGAAACTGGAGAACTTCCAGCGGACGGGCGCGTTCAAGATCCGCGGGGCGACCAACCGAATCGCGACGCTCTCGGCGGCCCAGAAGGACGCGGGCGTCGTCACCGCGAGTGCGGGCAACCACGCGCAGGGGGTCGCGCTCGCAGCCACGCGGTCGGGCGTCGACTCGAAGATCGTCATGCCCGAGCACGCGCCGATCTCGAAGGTCAAGGCGACCAAGAGCTACGGCGCGGAGGTCGTCCTCTCGGGACGGGACTACAACGAGGCCGCCGAGCGTGCCCACGAGATCGAGCGCGAGGAGGACCGCACCTACGTCCACGCCTTCGACGACGAGTACATCATGGCCGGGCAGGGGACCATCGGCCTCGAGATCCTCGAGGACTGCCCCGACGTCGACACGGTAGTCGTCCCCATCGGCGGCGGGGGACTCATCAGCGGCATCGCGACCGCCATCAAGGAACAGAAGCCCGACACGCGCGTGATCGGCGTCCAAGCCGAGGGGGCCTCGAGCGCCGCGGCGTCCCTCGAAAAGGGTGAGCGCGTCTCCCTCGACGGCGTCGACACCATCGCGGACGGCATCGCGACCCGCAGCGTCGGCGAGCGGACCTTCCCGTACATTCAGGAGTACGTCGACGAGGTCGTCACCGTCTCGGACCCGGAGATCGCCGTCGCGCTGGTCTACCTGCTCGAGCGCTCGAAGACGCTCGTCGAAGGCGCGGGCGCGGTCCCGCTCGCGGCGGTGCTCTTCGAGCGATTCGACTACGACGCGGACGAGGTGATCGTCCCCGCGCTCTGCGGCGGCAACATCGATCTCAACACGCTGACCAACGTCATCGTCCGCGGCCTCGTCGAGACCGGCCGCTACCTGAAGATCAGGACCGTCCTGAAAGACCGACCCGGCGCGCTCGAGGACCTCCTGGACATCTTCACCGCCCACCGGGCGAACATCTACGCCATCCACCACGACCGGACCTCCCGCGAGGTCGAGATGAGCGACACCGAAGTCGAGATCGAACTCGAGATGCGCGGCCCCGACCACGTCGACGCTTTCCTCTCGGACCTCCGCGACGCGGGCTACGAGGTCGACGTGCTCGCCTGACCGATGGGTCCCGTTCGCGTCTCCGTCGCGGGGCCGTCCGGTGGACCTCACGACCCGACCGCCGATCGACGGCGCTCCCGGTGCCCTGAGCAGACAGGGTGTTGATTTACCGCGCTGGTCGCCGACATCGTGGAGTGTTGACTACCGAGTACAGCCCCGGAACGGAAACGGAACCGAGTGTCAGCGCTCGACGGGAGGCATCTCGATGACCGGCCGCTCACGTCCATCGCTCGCTCGCGTCCGATCGGCAGTCACGCGCGCCCGACTCCGGATCGGATTCGCGATCCTCGTTCTCGTCTCGGCCGCGCTGGTCGCCGACGCGGCAGTGGGTGGGCTCTCGACGGCCTCGAGAGAGACGGTTCCGGAGGCCCCGGCGACGGAGAACCATACGGTCGTGACCGAGTCGGGACGGGCAGGGACGATCACCGCCTACGCGCCCGACGGCGACGTACTGTACTACAACAACTCGCGGACGAAGTACTTCGACGTCGACCCCGTCGAGGGCGACCCGCTGACCGTCGAGTACACCGCGACCGACACGATCCACACCGAAGGGCCGACCTGTTCCGACCCGCCATGCGCGCGGAACGTCATCGAGCGCGCCGACCTCGAGACCGGCGAGGTCGAGGTTCTCTACGAACGGTACGACTACAAGGAGACCGCCGGCGAGTGGCACGACGCGGATCGCATCAACGAGACTCACGTCGTCGTCGCCGACATCGTCGCGAACCAGGTGTTCATCGTCGACACCGAGACCGAGGTCGTCGACTGGCTCTGGGACGCCCAGAGCGAATTTTCGCTCGAGAGCGGTCACGCCTACCCCAACGACTGGGCCCACATCAACGACGTCGAGTACATCGAGGGGGGCGGGCTGGGGGGTCGCGTGGTGGTCAGCCTCCGGAACCAGGATCAGGTCGTCTTCCTCGACCGAGCGGAGGGCCTGCTCGAGGCGTGGACGCTCGGTAGCGAGAACGACTACGACGTCCAGTACGAACAGCACAACCCCGATTACATTCCCGAAAGTCAGGGCGGTCCGGCCGTCGTCGTCGCCGACTCCGAGAACGGCCGCGTCCAGGAGTTCCAGCGCGAGGACGGCGAGTGGAACCGCTCCTGGGAGTGGGAGGACGATCGAATCCAGTGGCCGCGGGACGTCGATCGACTCCCCAACGGTAACACGCTGATCACCGACACCCACGGCAATCGCGTCATTGAGGTCAACGCCTCCGGCGACATCGTCTGGGAAGTCGGCTCGACGCTCCCCTACGAGGCCGAACGCCTCGAGACCGGTGCCGAAAGCGACGGCGGACAAAGCGCCGCCGCACTCGGCCTCGAGTCGCGGACGGCGGCCGAGAGCGGCGGTGGCGGTGGCGGTGACGTTCGACCGGTGGAATTTCTCGGCGATCTCATCGAAAACATCCTCCCCCACCGGATCTACAACGCGCTGATCTTCGTCGCGCCGGTCTGGGTCGGCAAACCCGAGGCTGCCGCCATCGCCGGCGGACTCCTGGCGGGGGTGACCTGGGCCGCGCTCGAGATCACGTGGTGGCTTCGGAAAGCGGGTCTCGCGGTTCGATCGCCGATCGCTCGCGACAGTGACTGAGACCGATCGACGTCGCGGGTCCGAGCGCCGGCCGGTTTCGGTCGTCGCAGCGACGCGGCGTGTCCCCCGGTCAGACGTCCTTTCGACCGTCCGGCAGCGATCGCGGCCGAGTCGAGAGCGACAGTCGTGCCCACGCGGCCGCGGTACTCATCGCGGTGAGCGAGGTGAGGACCAGGAACGAACAGAAGTACCACGGTTTGGATTGCACCACGGTGAGCCCTCTCGCGGAAGCGGGGACGATACCGAGCGCCAGCAGGTAGAACGCGGCGAGGAGGACGAGCGACGACTGGCGGTATCCGTGCCAGTAGAGGAGGCCGACGACCACCCCCGCAAGCACGCCGAGTTGGCCGGAATGAAGCTCAGGGATCGTACTGAAAACCGACGAAAGGACGTTCTCAACGGTCGCCATGCATACCGTGCTCTGTTCGGGAACCGTTCTATGCGTTGACCTGCAATTCGACAGCCACTAAGGGGTCGTCGTCCCGAGAGGTGCCGAGACGAGAGTCGAGCAGTGGCCGCGAGCACGGTCGACGCCCCGTCCGTACCGACTCGCTCTTTCCGTGTCGTCTCCCCTCTCCCGGCGGGAACGGGGTGTGATTTCGCCTGCCTTTAAGCGGTCCCGGTTCGATGCATCGGGTGTGAAACGAATCATCCAAACCGACGACGCGCCCGCCGCGGTCGGTGCCTACAGTCAGGCCGCCGGGAACGACTCGCTGCTGTTCACCGCCGGGCAGATCCCCATGACGGCCGACGGCGAGTTGCTCGACGACGAACCGATCGCGACCCAGACCGAGCAGGCGCTGTACAACCTCGACGCCGTCCTCGACGAGGCCGACGCGTCGTCCGCGGACATCCTCAAGGTGACCGTCTTCCTCGAGGACATCGGCGACTTCGACGCGATGAACGAGGCCTACGCCGACTACTTCGACGACGAACCGCCGGCCCGCAGCGCCGTCGAGGTTGCCGCCCTCCCCAAGGGCGTCGGCGTCGAGATCGAAGCCGTCGCGAGCCTCGAGTGAGCCGGGTGCCGTCAGCGTGAGCGGCTATCCCGCCGGACGGATGGGGATCGATCCCCGCGCGAAGTCCGCGTTCCTCTGGGGTGTCGTCGGGACCCTGTCGTTTCTGGTCCTCGTCCAGAGCTACGCCCTGTTCGCGACACCGCTCGTGACGATCACGCAGGCGCTCGCGCTCGGGATTGCGGTCGGCCTCGGCGCGGGGTCGGGAGCGTACCTGCTCGAGCCGCGATTCGCCGCGTGGGCGGCCGATCGCTCGAGGGGAAACGAATCTCGTAAGGGTTAAACGACGGACGCGGTTAGGATGACCTGAGCCAGGATGGCCGAACGGTAAGGCGCACGCCTGGAAAGCGTGTTCCCTTTGGGATTCAGGGTTCAAATCCCTGTCCTGGCGTTTTCGTGATTTTAGTTGCTACGAGCGGCGCGTCGCGGCGCGAGTAACCCACACTCACGAACCGACACGGATCGGACTCGAACACGAGAGTCGCATGCGGCCGAACGGAGTGAGGCCGACCGTCTCGCAGCTGTTCACATCCCTGTCCTGGCGTTTTCTGTCGCGACCGATCCGCTCGACGGCACCCGTCACGGGGAGATTTCGCTCGGCGTCGACACCGAGGATGAGGAAGGGGAGGGGTACACGGGGAAACGGAGCTGGACTAGCGCTCGAGTTCGAGCGGCGAATCGGTCGCGATCCAGCAGCCGGGGTCATCCGGATCTCTGAGTTCCAGACGGCCGTTCTGACACACCACCATTTCGTACCGGTCGTCCATGATGACCCGCTATCGACTCCGCCGGGAACGACTATCGTAACGGGGCCCGTACCGGTCGATCGGTGCCGCGTAAGGACCGCATACTGACTGTAGATCGGTGTCCGCTCGGCGGCGGCTCGAGGCGTCGTCTGCGATCGCGACCGGACAACCCTTTGGTCCGGCGGCCCGACGGTCGAGTATGTGCGGTCGCTACACGCTCGTCGTCGAGCAGGACGATCTCGAGTCGCGGTTCGACGCCCGCTTCCGGGACGAGTCCGGTGCCGAATCGGACGGCGCGTTCACGCCGCGATACAACATGGCCCCCGGACAGGAGCTGCCGGTGATCACGAACGAGGACCCGGAGACGTTCCGACGCCTCGAGTGGGGGCTGGTGCCGTCGTGGGCCGACGACGACAGCGGCGGGCTGATCAACGCGAGAGCGGAGTCCGTCGACGAGAAGCCGAGCTTTCGCGAGGCGTACGAGCGACGGAGATGTCTCGTTCCGGCGGACGGCTTCTACGAGTGGGTCGAGACCGAGGATGGAAAACGACCCTATCGAGTCACCTTCGAGGACGATCGAGTGTTCGCGATGGCCGGGCTCTGGGAACGATGGGAACCGGAGACGACCCAGACGGGACTCGCCGCGTTCGGTGGCGGCGTCGACGACGAGGCCGAGAGCGGCCCGCTCGAGACGTTTACCGTCGTCACGACCGAGCCGAACGCGCTCGTTTCGGACCTGCACCACAGAATGGCCGTGATCCTCGAGCCCGACGCCGAGCGGCGGTGGCTCTCTGGCGACGCCGGTCGCGAGGTGCTCGAGCCGGCTCCAGCCGACGGGATGCGGGCCGACCCGGTCTCGACGGCGGTGAACGATCCGTCGACGGACGAGCCGTCGCTGATCGACCCGCTCGAGGAGGTCTGAGACGGCGTCTCGGACTCCGATGCGAGACGGCGCGGTACAGCGGACGGTTCAGAGCCCTTCGCGCCCGCCTTGTGAGAGGAGGACGAGCAGCGAGAGCCCGGAGACGGCCAGCAACAGCAGCGCGGGGATGACGGCGTACTGGAAGAACGCTTCGCCCTGTGCCTTCCAGATGATCGTGACGAGGGTTTCGAAGCCGGTCGGTCGGAGGAGCAGGGTCGCCGGAAGCTCCTTCATCGTCGTCAGGAAGACGAGCGCCGCGCCGGCGGTCACGCCCGGCGCGATCAGCGGCAGCGTCACCTTTCGAAACGTCCGAAACGGCGTCTCGCCCAGCGTGTGTGCGGCCTCGACCAGTTTCGCGTCGACCTGGAGCGTCGTGGTTCGGATCGAGCCGACAGCCTGCGGCATGAATCGGACGACGTAGGCGAACACGAGCAGCGGAATCGTCTGGTAGAGGGCGGGCAGGGCGGTGAAGTCGTACGCCTGACGGACGCTCTCGTAAGTCGTCGCGGCGGAGACGAGCGCCAGCCCGAGGACGATCCCCGGCACGGCGAAGCCGACGTAGGTCGATCGCTCGAAGATCGTCGACAGCGGCGAGTCGTGTCTGGCCGCGGCGTACGCGACCGGCAGAGCGAGGAGGACGGCCACGAACGCGGCCGCCCCGGCCACCATCACGGAGTTGACGGCGTACTCGAGTTCGAACGCCAGCTCCGGTCGCGCGTCGGGATCGGCGGTCACGAGCCAGAGGCCGAGGATCCACAGCGGGACCAGTAGCGCGACGCCCGTGACCCCTGCGGGCAGGAGCGTCGCCGGCCAGCGCCACCGGCCGAGTTCGACGACGGGGCCGCTCGAGCCCTCGGAGCCGTCGCCCTGGACCGTCCGATCGGGGCGGGCCCACCACTCGAGGACCAGGACGACGAGGACGATCACGAGCAGTTGCAGCGAGAGGAACGCCGCGTAGTCCCGGCCGAAAGAGCGGTACTCGAGGAAGATCTGCTGCGTGAACACCGGGAGCTGCATGATCGCCGGCGTCCCGAAGTCGGAGACGGCGTACAGCGCCGCGAGGAGGCTGCCGGCGACGACGGCGGGGCGGATCTGCGGGAGCGTCACGCGGTGAAACGCGGTCCACGTATCGTGGTTCAGCGTTCGGGCGGCGTCGAGGAGCGTCGTGTCGAACGACAGCAGGGCGGCTCGTACCGTCAGGTAGACGTAGGGATAGGTGTAGAGCGTGATGACGACCGTCGCACCGGGGAGACCGTATATCTCGGGCAACTCCTCGACGCCGAGGGGCTCGAGAATCGACTGAAACTCGCCCTGCGGGCCGAATGCCGAGACGAAGGCGAACGCGCCGATATAGCTCGGGACGACGAGTGGGAGGGCGACGGCGACGGACCAGAACCGGCGGAAGGGGAGATCGGTCTGGACGGTGAGCCACGCCAGCGGGACGCCGATCAGCGCCGACAGCGCCGTGACGCCGGTCATGAGCAGGAGGCTGTTCGTCACGATGGTCGCGGTCTGTGGACGGACGAGCATCGCCCAGAGCCGGTCCGCGTCGACGGTCGTCGCCTCGACCACGAGGTACGTGAGCGGGAACAGCACGCTCACGGCGATGGCGCCGGACAGGAGCAACAGTCCGAGCGGCGGTCCGTCGGTCGTCTCGCGTCGTCGTGAGCGGAGCGATCTCATAGATGGGTGTCGGGGTCGTACAGGGTACTTCGGACGACTGGTGACGTGTGTTGTGACACTCGGCCGGACACGGCGGTATATGTGGCGATTCCGATCCGACCGGTCCGCCGCTCTCGCGGTCGACGGCCGAACCCGTTCGCCGGCACCGGCCGGCGACCGAGCGCGGTCCTCGGTTCCGGCCGCCAGCGGACCCCGCGTCGGTCGCGCCGATCGATACCGGAGCGTCCCGTTCCAACGAGTATAAGGTTTAGGTTTACCTAATCCGCTCCCATGGAGCTGACCAGACGAGATGCGGTCGCCGCGCTGGCCGCACTCGGCGTCGGTGGCGGGACGCTGTCGGGCTGTGCGGCCCCGACCGGATCGGCCCCCGGCGGGAGCGACGGCGATCCGGCGGCCGACGTCGACACCGAGCGAATTCGCGAGACGCTGGTCGCAGCCGCCGCGGTCGTCTATCCCAGCGAGGTCACCGGCACGGCGACGTTCGTCGAGACGTTCCTCGAGGGCCGACTCGAGGACCCGACTCACGCGGCGAACGTGGACGCCGCGGTCGCGGAACTGAACGAGCGCGCCGACGACTGGTTCGGCGACGCGTTTCCGGCCCTCTCCCCCGCCGACCGGGACCGGTGCTTGCGGGAGCTCGGCGTGGATTCCGCGGCGGAGGACCCCGACGGGCGGACTCGCGAACGGCTGCGCTACTACGTCGTCAACGAACTGCTGGTGGCGCTGTACACCTCGCCGACCGGCGGCGAACTGGTCGGCATCGAGAACCCGATCGGCCACCCGGGCGGGCTCGAGAGCTACCAGCGGGGGCCGGACGCGTGAGCGGCAGCCGTCCGCCCGCCGAATCGGCGCGGCCCGTTACCGACGCGGACGCCGACCGCACGCCGGTGGCGGACGCCGACGTCTGCGTCATCGGCGCGGGTCCCGCCGGCGGGATCGTCGCGGACCGACTCGCCGAGGCCGGCCGCGAGGTCGTGATCCTGGAGGCCGGCCCGCGGTTCGATCCGGCCGACCGGCTCGCCAGACAGGAACGGGCGATCAGGCCGTCGTACGGTCGGCCGGCCGTCTGGGACGGCGATCCCGAGCGGGACGCGTACTCGGCGTCGGGCGACCGCCACTACCCGCTGAACCGCGCCCGGGTCAAGGGCGTCGGCGGGTCGACGCTCCACTGGCAGGGGATGGTGATGCGACTGCACGAGGCCGATTTCAACGCCCGGAGCGTCCGCGGGGTCGGCGCGGACTGGCCGATCGACTACGCGGACCTCCGGCCGTACTACGCGCAGGCGGAGCGCGAACTGGGGGTCGCCGGTGCCGCCGACAACCCCTTCGCGCCGCCCCGCGAGGAGCCGCATCCGATGCCGGCGTTTCCGCCCTCCTACAGCGACAGTCTGTTCGCCGAGGCCTGCGACGAACTCGAGATCGCGATGCACTCCGTGCCGAACGCGCGCAACTCCGAGTCCTACGACGATCGCAGCGCCTGCGTCGGCTACGGCACCTGCCGTCCGGTCTGTCCCTCCGGCGCGAAGTACGACGCGACGGTCCACGTCGAGCGCGCCGAACGGGCGGGCGCGACCGTGATCGACCGCGCGCCCGTCCAGCGCCTCGAGCACGACGCCGACTCGATCTCGGCGGCCGTCTACGCGACTCCCGACGGCGAGCGCCACCGACAGGAAGCCGACGCCTTCGTGATCGCCTGCGGCGGCGTCGAGACGCCCCGCCTGCTGTTGCTCTCCGAGTCGAGTCACTACCCCGACGGACTGGCTAACTCGAGCGGCCGCGTCGGCCGGTACTTCATGGAGCACTGTTTCGCGGGGACCTTCGGCGTCCTCGACGAGCCGACCCGGCAGAACCACGTCGGCTTCCCGACCAGCGAGTCCCACCAGTTCTACGACGACGCCGACGCGGCGTTCGCCCCCTTCAAACTCGAGTTCTTCAACTACGCCGGCCCTTCGCCGGTCGGCATGGCGCTGACAGGCGACGACTGGGGCGACGACCTGCTCGAGCGCATCCGGGCCGACTACGGCACCCACGTCGCCGTCGGCGCGCTGGTCGAACAGCTCCCGCGCGAGGACAGCTACGTCGGCCTCGACCCCGACCGGACCGACGACCGCGGCAACCCCGTCCCCGACGTCCACTGGACCGTCGGCGACCGGGCGCTGCGGACGATCGAGCGAGCGAACGAGATCCAGGAGGATATCTTCGACGAACTCGGTGCGACGATCACCTCGCAGGACGGCCCCGACGATGTCGTCCCGACCAACCACCACATGGGAACGACCCGGATGGGGACCGATCCGACCGAGAGCGTCGTCGATCCGACGCTGCGGACCCACGACCTCGAGAACTGCTGGATCGCCTCGAGCAGCGTCTTCCCGACCGCCGGGGCGATGAACCCGACGCTGACGATCGCCGCGCTCGCGCTGAAGGCCGCGGATCATATAGCAGACGCCCGCTAGGGCTATTTGACTATCATACGAGAAATAATTCAAGCCGTGCTGTAAAATACGCAATCGGTACTGAAGGAAAGGTTAATACCGATTGGGAATGAACGATCAAATATGTACTCTTACCCGGTCGAAGAAAATCCCGTAACGCGATTTATACTCGGACTGGCAGTTATTATTGGAATGTCTCATGGTGCCCAGGCAGCCATGATAGTATTTACCTCGATCGGAGTCCCGTATGCAAATTGGATGGGTGCGATAGTTGGTTCGCTTGCGGTTTTCGTCACGTTTGCTGCCATATATACGTACTACTATCCGTCCCATTCCGCTGATTGAGGCACAGACGAACCAGTTGGTAGTCGTTGCATACCTCCCCTGACGACCCATGTCGACGTATCACGCTTCTCTCCGCGGGTTCCACGACTTCTATTCTCGATGCCGTGTCTGAGAGCTCGAGAATACGAACTCGGACCGCTGCTCGTCGGCACAGTCATCGTGACGCTCGTTCCCGTCCGGCTCGTCCCCGGAATCCACAGCCGCACCGCCAGTCGGGGTACCCGGCGCTTGTTTTAGGCAAACCTAAACGCATAAATACGGGGAGCAGAGAGTACCGCCAATGAGCAGTGGGGAGGAGTCAAAACGAACGGACGGAAGCAGCGGGGACGAATACACCTTCGACGACGTGAGCGTCGTCATGGGCACCTACAACGAGGAGGAAGCGATCGGAAAGGTGCTCTCGGACGTCGACGACGTCACCGACGGGAAGGCCGACGTCGTCTGCGTCGACGGCTCCGCGGACCGCACGCCCGAGATCGCCCGCGAGCACGGCGCGACGGTCATCGAACAGCGACCACAGGGGTACGGCGTCGCCGTGCGCGCAGCGATCCTCGAGCCCGATCGACCGATCGTCGTCACGACCGACTGCGACGACACGTATCCGATGGAGCAACTTCCGGAGTTCCTCGAGCTGATCAACGACGGCCACGACGTCGTCAGCGGCGATCGGCTCTACCACGGGGCCGACGCGATGCCCGGGTTCAATCGCTTCGGCAATCAGGTCTTCGCGGCGCTCGCGAGCGTCCTGATGGGAACGCGCGTCCACGACACGACGACCGGGATGCGCGCCTACCGACGCGACGTGGTCGAATCGATCGAGTGGACCGAGAACACCGGCCTCTCGGCCGAACTCCTGATCCGCCCGCTGATGCGCGGCTACGACGTTCGCGAACACCCGATCGAGTACCGCGAGCGCGCCGGCCAGACGAAGCTCGATCCGCTCAAAGGCGGCGCGGAAATCGCGCGGTCGATCGTCAAAGTCTCGCTCGAGGAGCGACTCCGGGAGCTGCCGCACCGACCGACGCAGTAACGACCCCGACCGGGACCCGCTCGACGGGTCGCCACGTTCGACTGCTCTCTGCCGACGTGCCTCGCGGATCGGTTCGTGAGCCACCCCGCGGGCGACGCCCGCGAGCGTCAGTAGTGGACGCTTCTCGTCAACACGAACACCAGCAGTGCCATCAGGAGCGATCCGAGCAGGGTCTCGACGCCGGCGATAGCGCGAGCCCACTCGCCGACCGGCTGGATGTCCCCGTATCCCAGCGTCGCGAAGGTGATGACGCTGAAGTAGAGGCTCTTGAAGAACGCCCGGACGAGGACGCGGCTGGACGCATCGGTGGGATCGTCGATCTGGTACGTGACCGCGCTGTCGGCCCCGACCTCCTGGATGCCGCCGGTCAGCGGATAGAGCCCCGCGCAGACGAGGATCAGGAGCAGCGACGTCGTCACGACCCGCCACGGGCTCGTTCCGTACAGCATGACCCAGCGCGAGCCGGCGAGTTTGATCGCCTGCAGGTAGCGTCCGACCCGCCAGGCCTGCCGTCGGCGGAAGTCCATCTCGCGCAGGTAGTAGGTGTGAACCCGCTCCGGGAACGCGTTCTCGTCGTAGAGCCGCTGCAGTTCGCGGTAGAGCCACTGTGCGGAGTCGACTCGATCCCACAGGTCCTCGTCCGCCGACGCCCGCTCGAGCTCCGCCTCGTACACCGACCGCTCGCCGAACGCCGTCTCGAGATTGATCCGAACGTCGGTCAGGCCGGCGCGGTAGAGCCTCGCGTTTCGGAAGTCCGCCCCGCGGAGGTCGGCGAAGACGAACACCGCGTCGTGGAGGTTCGCGGCCCGGAACGACGTCCCGTGGGCGTCGACGTCCCGAAACGTCGCCCGGCGGAGGTCGGCCGCCGAGAGGTCGGCTCCGTCGAGGACCGCCTCCGTGAAATCCGCGTCGACGAACGACCGCCCCGTGAGAAACGACGCACCGCTCAACGTCGCTCCCCGGAAGTTCGCCCCGTCGAGCCGTTCGCCCGGCTCCGGCGGGTCCCGTTCGTACGCCGCCATCGGAACGGTGGTCTCGGTGTGCCAGATGCACCGGTCGGTGTCCTCCCACGTGGATCGCCAGCAACAGATCGCCCCGGCGTCGTCCACGCCGCTACTGCTCGTGACGTACCTGCAACGCGTTTCGGCCATACGCGTTCTGCCGCGCACTCGATCCCTAACGCTGGTGCCTGAATTGCCCCATCCCGCTCGCGACTCGCCGACGGCCGGACCGATGCGACGACGCCGACGCCACCTCGAGTCGTGTCTCGAAGGTCTCCCAGTCGCTACGGCTCTCCGGATGGTCCGGGAGGTAGGTCCCTTCGGTCCCGCAGTCGGCGACGAGCGGACAGCCGGTCCGTTCGGGCGGCCAGACGACGTCGACCCCGTCGTCGGTCGCTCGGACGGTCACCTCCTGTCGGTAGGTGTACGTCGCGCCTTCCGGCTGGACCTGCGTGACGGTGAGGACGAGTTCGTCGGCGGCGTCGAACGCCACCGACTCGTTCGGCGACTCGTTCAGGCGGGCGACGCCCACGGGGGTGCCGTTCGCGGTCGCGTCGCTCTCGGTTCCAGCGCCGCGCTCGAGGGTCCACGCGACGGACAGCGCCGATCCGGCGTCGGCGACGGTGTAGTCGGCGACCTGGCCGTCGTTCTCGAGGCGAACCCGTACCCGGTCGACTCGATCGGCGATCCCGACGGTCGTTTCGCCGTCGAGTCGCTCGCCCGACCGAACCGACAGCTCCTCGAGTCGGGCGGTGATCTCGTCGCTCGGCGTGGCCGTCCACTCGCCGCGGTAGCTGTAGCGGTAGTACGTCCGGCTCGGATAGGCGTCGAGCACGGCGAAATCGCGGCTCGGAGCGCCGTCGAGCGCGTAGACCACCTCGCCGTCGAGGCCGCCGTCGTTCCGGAGCGCCTGGAACGGGTGGTTCTGCCACTGGCCGTACGGCGTCGGCAGGAAGACCAGCGCGTTCTCGAGGTCGCGCTCCTCGACGGGCTCGTAGGCGGACTCGAACCGGTCCGTGTGGGCGGCGTTGCGCTCGACCGGTGCCGAGAGGAGGGCGGCGTTCGCGGCTCCGGCGACGAGCGCACCGACGAGCAGGACGGCGAGGACGACGGCTCGAGCGGCCCGCGGCGATGCGACGGTCGCGATCCGGCGTCGGATCGCGGCGTCGCGACACCGTCGGTAGCCGACGACGACGGCGAACCCGGCGAAGATCGACAGCGGCACGAGCAGGTCGAAGTGGTAGAACGGCCCGAACTTCGAGAGGAGGCCCGTCGTCGGATCGCCGACGCCGGCGTGTACGTTGTAATTCCCCCAGAACGCGAAGTTACCGAGCGGGACCGAGACGAAGAGGCCGGCCAGCAGCAAGCCCGCGGTCCGGTCGCTTCCACGGCCGCCCGCTTCGTCCGATCCGGGAACGGGGAGCCACCGCCACAGCGCGACCGCCGTTCCCGTCAGCGCGGCGACCGTTCCGAGCGGCCCCGCCGTGAACCAGCGCGTGGCGAAGTACCAGAGGGCAGCGCCGTTCGCCTCGAGGGCGACGGCCGGCGTGTACTCGAGCGAGTGATCGAGGAGTTCGCGGTGGCCGAACCCGGGTCCGTCGAGCGGGGCGAACGCCGCGTACGGAAAGGTCAGGGCCGCGCCCGTGACCCGGGCGTTGTACGCGAGCGCCAGCCCGACGAAGGCGAATCCGACCGCGGCGGTAGCGGCGTTTCGTCGAACGGGGTCCGGGAGGGGGCGGAGTCCGCGGTCCCACCAGCGGTCGCGAACCGATCGCAGCACCGACCAGCCCGCGTGACAGATGAAGGGAAGCGCGAACAGGACGGCGGTGTACGGCCGAGCGAAGAACGCGAGCCCGATCGCGGTCCCGGCCAGGACGGCGTGACGGAGCCGTCCCTCGCGCACGCCGCGGAGATACCACACCGCGAAGGCGCAGTTCAGCAGCGTCGTCGGGGCGTACGGGAGGAACACCGACGACGTCAGGAGGGTCATCGGGGCGGCCGCGAAGACGGCCGCGGCGACCACACCGACCCATCGATCGAACACCATCGATCCGAGGCCGTAGACGAGCGCCGCGTTCCCCAGCGCGACGGCGACGAGCGTCACCCGCGGCTCGCCGAACAGCGCCATCGAGACGGCGTACATCGCGGGGACGACCGGCGAGTACTTCGAGTAGAGTCGCCCGCCGTCTTGCACGAAGAACCACGGCCGGAACGCGTCGGCGAGGTCGCCGGCCCGGAGCTCGAGCTGTCCCTCGAGCAGCATGGCGGCCTGCAGGAGGTAGACACCCTCGTCGTCGTTGCTCGAGTGGTAGGGAAAGAGGTCGGTCGCGAGCGTCCACACTGCGAGACCGGCGAGACAGACGACGGCGAGCGCGGCGAGCTGGACGCGGCGCGGTCGGTCGAGAACGGAGTCGGACGACCGAAGCCGGCGAATCGGATCGCGAATCACGAGGAGCGTGCTGCCCGGTTAGATGCTGATGCCGTCGATGCTCCGCATCAGGTCCAGCGTCGGCTGGAGGTCGGACAGCTCCGCCGGATCGATATCCGGGACGTCCAACTCGTCGACCGACGGCAGTTCGCCGACCGGCTCGCCCTCGGGGATGAGCGGGTACTCGAACGTCTCGACCGCGAAGAACTCCTGGACCTCCGCCGAGAGCAGGTGGCGGACGAAGTTCTCCGCCAGGTCGGGGTTCGACGTGTTCTCGAGGACGGTCGCACCTGCGACGTCGAACGTCGCACCCGCGTCGCCCTCGGTGAACGCCGTCTCGATGGCGGGATCAGACGTGCTCTCGCGGACCCGCTGGATGTAGTAGTGGTTCGTGAAGCCGGCGTCGATCTCGCCGTCCTCGATGGCCTGACAGACTGCCAGTTCGTCGTTGTAGGCCGTGATCCCGTTGTCGACGACGCTCTGGAGCCACTCCCTGGTCGCGTCCTCTCCCTCGAGGAGGCGCATCGCGGTGACGAACGACTGGCAGGAGCCGTAGGAGGGGGCCCAGCCGAGGTCGCCCTCGAAGTCGGCGTAGGCGTCGATACTCGTTGGCATGTCGCTCTCGGAGAGCGCGTCCGAGTTGTACGGGACGGTCCGGATACGGCCGGAGGTCCCGACCCACTGGTCCGTCCGGAACTCCGCGGGGACCATCTCCAGGACGTCGTCCGAGAGGCTCTTCGACAGCCCCTCGCTCGCCACCTCACCGAGCGCGGCCGAGTCGACCGTAAAGAAGACGTCCGCGTCGGTGGCCGAGCCCGCCTGCGCGATCTGATTCGCCAGATACGAGGAGTCGGCGTATCGGGGGCCCTCGACCGAGAAGTCGTCGTATATGTCCTCGAGGCTGCTGATGAGCGTCCCGACGAGGAACTCGTTTCGGCCGGAGTAGATGTGCAGCTCCCCCTCGAGTGCGGGAAGCTCCGACATCGGCGTGCCGCCGGGCTGGCCGCGACCCGCGCGGCCGGAGCCGATCTGATTGAAGACGTTCTCCCCCTCGTCGTCTTCCTCTTCTCCCCCGATCAGGCCCGTACAGCCGGCCAGCCCCGCCGTTCCGAGCGCGGCCGATCCGGCGAGGAACGCTCGCCGACCCGCCGAACCGTATTGCTTCGTCATGTATTTTAGGCTCGCCTAAATGTACTTATAGGCGTCGATTCCCCGCAACGGGCGCGGTCCGCTCGAGGGCGGACAGACAGTCGAGCCAGTCGCGCATGTGTTCGCCGACGTAGTTGAAGAACGCGCCGTTGTTGTACGCCTCCCAGTCGCCGTCGGCGAGTTCGTCGGCCATCGCCTCGAAGACGTCGGCGTAGGAGTCGGCGTCCGCACCGACTTCGTCCGCGGACGGCGCTGCCGTCCGAGCGGCCCGTTGAGCCGTCGGTTCCACGCCGTCGACGATCCGCCAGAGGTGTTCGTTCAGCTCGAGTCCCGGCACCTCGTTGTTGAGGTCGTCGAAGGTGCTTCGAGGAGCCTTGTTGTGCTCGCACAGCGGCGCGCCGTTGTAGATCCGCTTGCCGAGCAGGTCGCAGGCGCGCTTGAGGAAGACGCCCGACCAGATGTCGTCGAACCGGCCGACGTTCCACTCGTTGTCGTCCATCGGAAGCTGGTAGAACGCGGGGATCACCTCGCGCCGGAAGGCGAGATTCATCGAGCAGACGGTGAGGTAGTTGCCCCGCGCGGCGACGAAGTCGTCCCCGAAGTCGTCGCTCGAGGTTCGGGTCTGTGCCTGCCCCTCGAGATCGCCGTCCATGAGGATGCGGACGGCGTCCAGGTCGGGGACGTTGGTCCACAGTCCCTGCGAGGCGACGACCTCGCCGCCGTCGATCTCGGTCGTCCCCGTTTCGACCGTCTCGTCCATCGCCGAGTAGGGGTAGCCCCGCGGGTAGAGGCCGTGTTCGTCGGCGTTCTGATAGAGGACGTTGACCCACTGCTCGTCCGAGGAGACTTCCTCGATCTCCCCCTCGAAGGCGAGGTTCGCCATGTGCGTGCCGAAGAAGTCCTCGTCGGGATGTGGCAGGGTGTCGTCGTCGATAAAGAAGCCGTAGTCGAACTCCTCGTGGGCCCACATGTAGAGCAGCCCGAAGCTCGTCTCGGCGTGACTCGCCGCCGGCACGACGTGGCTGTACGCTTCGACGTCGTGTTCGGCGTACCACTCCTCGCGACGGCTCCCGTCGAAGACCTCGCCCGAGACGCCCTCCTCGTCGAGCATGGCTGCCATCTCGTCGGTCTCGCAGAAGTCCTCGGTGACGAGCACGACGTGGAGTCGCGAGAGGTCGAACCCGTAATTGCGCGCGTTCGCGAAGTACGAGCGCATGCACTCGTACTCCCGAATCGTGGGGACGATAACACAGATATCCTGACTCATTGCTCCGCTATCTTTTAGGCTCGCCTAAAAAGTTGTCGGTCTCCCGCGCCGTCTCCGGCTCCGCCGCGTCCGAGAGCGAGATCCCCAGCGACGCCACCGCGCCGGCACCGCCGACCAGCGTCACGCCGTTTTTCAGCGCGTGATCGACGATCGCCGCGGCCAGAGCCGTCCCCGCACCGACGGGCGTGAGGCCGACGACGAGCGCGGTGAACGCGGCCTCGTAGAGCCCGACGCCGCCCTGGGAGAGTGGGAGGACCTTCGCGAGGTTGCCGACGCTGACGGCCAGCGTGCCGACCGCGAGCAGCGTGGCGACCGCGAGCCCGCTGCCGAGCGCCGCGAGGACGAGGACCGCCGTGAGCACGTCGAGTACCCACACCAGCAGGCTCCCGACCCCGACGGTCGCGACCGCTCTCGGCTGGCGGGCGACGACCTGAACGTCCCCCGCGAACCGGAGCACGGTCTCGAGCCCCCGCTCGAGGCGCGGTCGGCCGGCGGCCCGCGAACGGAGCCGCGACCCCAGCCCGTGATCCGCCCGGGCGGACGTGACGACGACGACCCCGACACCGACGGTCGCCGTGCTCACGGCCGCCGCGGCGACGAGCGCGGTCCGCGCGCCCCCGGCCTCAGCGACGATCTGGAGGGGACCGGCAGCGCCGCTCAGCGCGAGCCACGCCGTCGCGAGCCCCGCGAGCGCGGCGATCGTCGCCAGATCGAACACCCGTTCGACGGCGAGCGACGCGAACCCGGCGGTGTAGGGAACCTCACGGTGAGCGTTCATCACGTACGCGCGGACCGCGTCGCCCGCCCGCGCCGGAATCGCGAGGTTCGCCGTCTGACTGACGAAGATCGCCAGCGTGGGAAACGCCGTCCCGCCGCGGTGTCCCATCGCGGCCAGCACGTCGCCGTACCGCCGCCCGCGGAGCGGCCACGAGACGGCGTAGACGGCGGCCGCTGCCCCGAGCAGTCGCGGATCGGCGCTCGAGATCTCGGCGACGACGGTCCGGAGATCGATCTCTCGGAGGGCGACGAACAGGCCGATCAGGACGAGTATCGTCCCGGCGACCGTCAGCCGGCGGCGCGTCAGGACGGTGGCGACCCCGGCACGTCCGGATTCGCTACCGGCCGCGTCCGACCCCGACCCCAACCCCGACCGCTCGTCCCCGTCGTTCATGTGCGCATCCTCTCGAGCGCACATATTTAAGCCCACCTAAAACGCCGCCGATCGGGTCCGACGTTCGCTCTCGAGGACGTTTCCGAGATGGCGGCTGTTCGCAGTTCCGACGTTCACCGCAGTTCGTCGACGATCTCGCGCGTCGAGCGACGGACCGCCTCGTCGCTCGAGAGTCGGGGCTCCCAGCCCAGCGCCGACAGCTTCTCGATCGAGAGCCGCATCTTCGGCACGTCGCCGGTCCAGCCGCGCTCGCCGCCGGTGTACTCGCGCTCGGGGTCGACGCCCAACTCCTCGGCGACGATGGCCGCGATCCGATCGACCGAGGTCGTCGTGCGCGTACCGAGGTTGTAGGTGTTCATCGCGTCGTCGGCGTGCTCGACGACGTGCAGCATGGCGTCGAGACAGTCCTCGACGTGGAGATACGACTTCTCCTGGCGGCCGTCGCCGAGGATCGTCAGGTGCTCGGGGTCGTCCCGTAGCTTCTCGACGAAGTCCGGGACGACCGCCCCGCGAAGCCGCGGCCCGACCACGTTCGCGAAGCGGAAGTTCCAGACGGTGAGGTCGTGGCTGTGCGCCCGCGCGGAGAGCAACCCCTCGTCCGCGAGTTTGCTCGCCCCGTAGGCGCTGATCGGCTCGAGCGGCGCGTAGTCCTCGGGCGTCGGTCGCGGGGCCTCCCCGTACACCGTCGACGAGGAGGTGTAGGCGATCTCGGTCGCGTCAGCGTCGGCCATCGCCTCGAGAACGTTGCGGGTCATCTGCGTGTTGTCGTCGAACTGACCGTGGGGCCGATTCGTGTCGACGTGTTTCGACGCCGCGAGGTGGAAGACGAGGTCGATATCGTCGAGGCGGCCCACGAGGGTGTCTGGGTCGGTGAGGTCGACCTCGACGAAGTCGGCCGCGTCGGGGACGCGGTCACCGTCGCCGTTCGACAGGTCGTCGACGACCGTTACGTCGGCTCCGTCTTCGAGCAGGCGCTCGGTGAGGTGGGAGCCGATGAACCCGGCACCGCCGGTGACGAGGACGCGTCCGTTCGAGAGAGTCATGGTCGACGATTCCACGAGGGAGCGTTAATCACCTCGGATTTCGTTTGGCGTCGGATCGTCTGGTGGGCGTGACGGGGCGACTCGCGACCGCTCGCAGCACCTCGCCGATCGGGGACGTCTGGAAGACGATTTCGAGGCGGGTCTCGAGGATGCCGATTTCGTCTCCAGCATCGATGAAACCAGCGACGGACGGGCGATCGATACCCGTGATCAGCATCGCGAGAAGCGGGGCCGGTCGATCCGCAACTAGCGACACTGTGGTCACGCGGTGAATCGTGCCCGGCCCGTGACCGACGACCACCCAGTAATCGGGGTGTGAAACGTGTTCATCCGATGACTTGATGCGGTATTCGACCGAACCACCTACGTGCGGGAGGGGATGAGAATGCCACACAGGAGTAAAAGCGCTAGTACCGAAACCACCCTGGAACGCCGCGACGTGTTGCAGCGTGCGGGCCTCGCAGCGGGCGCGCTCGCACTCGGCACGAGTGCCGCGACGGGATCGGCATCGGCCCAGACCAGCAACCGGGTGCTGGGGTTCTCGCGATGCCTTTACCCGGGGCGAGCGTTCGAGGTGATCGACAAACTCGACCAGGGGACGACCGTCGAACTCTTGCAGGTCGACGGCGACCCGGTGCCGGAGATCTCTCGGCCGGACGAGTGGACCGGCTACATCATCCGCTACGAGGGACACAGAGGAAACAACGCCGGGTTACCTACATTTCTCTTCGTTCGCGACCGCAGCCTCCGAGCCGGCGATACGGGGGTGTTCGGCGGGGACATCCACATGTTCAACTCGAATCTGAACCTGCTGCGAACGTCGCTGGACCGACCGTGACCGAACACCTTTTTTCGATCGAAAACTATCGAAACCGACAGCGCTATCCGCGACAGCAGCGAGTGCAGGACGATTAGACGCCGGTGCTGTACCGCAGGAGGCCGGCGAACCCACCGAAGGCGTTGTAGAGCTGCTCGCCCTTCTCGAAGTCGGTGGAGATGAACTTGGTCTCGGTGCCGCGCTGTTCGGCGATCTCGATGAGGTGGTCGATCGCGTCCTCGCGGTCCTCCTCGGTCGCCTCGACCTCGGTGCCGCACTCGGTGCAGGTGTGAGTCGGCGTCGACTTGCGGCGGTCGACCACTTCGCGCTCGGTTTCGCTGCACTCCGGGCAGTCGTAGGTGATCACGTCCTTCCGGAGGTCCTCGCTGATCAGGAGGCGATCGACCGCCCCCATCATCAGGTTCCGACGGGTCTGCTCGAACCCGTAGGTCGCCAGCTCGCCGGCGTTGAGTTCCTCGAAGAACTCCTCCATCTGCTGTTTGTCCTTCATCACCTCGGCGTCGGCCAGCGCGTCCTCCGCGTTGTCGACGAGGTCCTTCAGCCCGGACTCGTCGGTGTAGGCGACGTCGAACTTCCCGATGACGTTGTCCTGTATCTCGTGGTGGAGGTAGTCGCCGTCGAGAAACTCGTCTTTGGTCGGCGAGGGACCGCCGACGAGGATGCCGTCGAGCTCGTGGCGTCGTGGCACGAACAGATCGTTGGCCATCCCCGCGACCTCCTGGTAGAAGTTGTCGATGGCCTCGAGTCGCAGGCGGGCGAATCGCTGGGCGGACTGGCCACCTTTGCGCTGCTTGCCGGGAACCAGCGAGGAGGCGGACTTGACCGGCTCGATGCGTTTGCCCTTCAGCCAACCGACGTTGGCCTCGCGGCGGTCGAGGACGATCAGCCCGTAGAGGCCCTTGTCGGCGAGCATCTCCTCGAGCGGCTCGGTCAGGAAATCAGAGTCGCAGTGATAGCGGAACGACTCGATGGGCTGGGGCGGGCTCTCGAGGACCTTGGTGACCATGTCGGTGCGGCCGCCGCCGGAGTCGACGGCCCCGGAGAACAGGACGATGCCGTTGTCCGGCGGGTAGGTGTCGTAGTATCGCAGCCGGTCTTTGATACTCGTCAGCGCGTCCTGAACGGCCGTCCGGGTCTGTTTTGACTTGATGTTGGCCGCTTCGCTGTGTTCCTGCGTGACGTGCTGGACCACGTCACTGATCTGTCTGTCGTCGGGTACGTAGATCGTCACGAGCTGCGTTCCGGAGCCGTCGTAGTCCTTGAGGTCCTCGATGACCTTCCGGAACTCGTACTTTTTCCGGTCGGATTGCTCCTGCTCGCCCTCCTGGCTCATTATCCGTATAAAACGGGGCTGTGGGTAAGAATCCTTTGACACACCTGCTGGCGTGGGACGAAATGGCGTTCCGGACGACGTCGCCCGCCCTGGCGGTCGCCGGAACGGACCGTGTCGGGCCCCGTCAGAGACGTGTCGCCAGTCTGGAACGACGCGGGCGGTGAGGTCACGATTTAAGGTGTTCCCGTTCTAGGGTCCGGACAGTATCCACGTATGTCTCACGAGACGGTCTACGCCATCGCGAGCGGGAAGGGCGGCGTCGGAAAGACGACGACGACGGTAAACCTCGGGACGGCCCTCGCAGAGGCCGGCGAGCGCGTCGCCATCGTCGACGCCGACCTCGGCATGGCGAACCTCGCCGGGTTCGTCAGTCTCAACCCCGACTCCACTACCCTCTACGACGTGTTAGCCGGAGATGCATCGATCGACGACGCGACCTATCGGTTGGCGGATAATATCGTCGCTGTCCCCAGCGGGACCAGCCTCGACGAGTACGCCGAAACCTCCCCCGAGGGGCTGCGCGACGTCGTCGAAGAGCTGCGATCCCAGTTCGACTACGTCTTTCTCGACGTCGGTGCCGGCATCAGCCACGAGACCGTCCTCCCGCTGGGACTGGCCGACGCCGTCGTCCTCGTCTCGACGCCCGAGCCGGCCGCCGTCCACGACACGACGAAGACCATCGAGCTCACCGACCGCGCGGGCGGTGAGATCGCCGGCCTCGTCCTCACCCGTACCCGTCCGGACGGCGACATCTCCCACGAGGAGATCGCCGGCCGCCTCGAGACCCCCCTGCTCGGGACGATTCCCGAAGACCCGGAGGCCCGCGATAGCGTCTACGCCGGAACGCCGCTGGTCGTCTTCGAACCCGACGGGCCCGCTGCGGTCGCCTACCGACGGCTCGCGGCGGACCTGACCGGCGTCGACGTGTCGGTCTCGACCGACGGCGGCGAGCGCGATCCCGACGGGTCCGCAGCCATCGACCTCGAGCAGGACGGCGACGGGGCTGCCGTCTCGAGCGGGGGCGGTCCGGAGCGAGACGACGACAGTCGGGAGGCGGCACACGACGACGTCTCGAGTGCGATCACCGAGGCGGAATCCGACGGCTGACCGCCTCGTGGCGCGTGACCGTCGAGAGTCCGGAACTCGACGGTCTCCCCGTCGGTAATCGGTGCTTTCCGCCGTCGAACCGTCATTTTCCGACCCGGCTTCGTTCGAACGCAGTGATTACCACCCGAACGTGACCGTCATCGCCGAACGAACGTCGTGCTCGGCGTGTCGACCCGTTCGGCGCGGAATCAACTCGTTTCGAACCGTTTGTCGGTCGTTTCCGGGGCGGTTGTCGCTCTCGAAACTGCCCGAAATAGTCGCTCTCGAGGACAGAGACGATAACGAACTGATTACTAATCATGACTGTTCTCGATGGGTCGCCCATGGAGCGACGAAAGATCCTCCTCGGCAGTGGCGCAGCGCTCGCAACCGTGCTCGCGGGTTGTTCCAGTGACGAGACTGGCGACGACTCCGAATCGAACAACGACGGCGACGACAACGATGACGAATCACTGGGCGGCAACGGGAACGGCGATACCAACGAAACCGAGACCGATACCAAGCCGAAGGTCCCGGGCCTCGACAGCGACAAACTGACACTCGACAGCGACAAGATCTCGATCAAGGACGTCAACAAGGACGGCGACGAGGTCGACGTCGTCGCGACGACGACCACGACCGACCCCGAACGGCTGCGAACGGAGCTCGAGTCCCTCGGAAGGGCCCTCGCTGCGGCGATCACCGACCGCGAGAAGTTCAAAGCCGAGATCAAGAGCGTCACGTGGGTGCTCGAGTCCGACGGCGCGAAGGTGATGTCGTTCTACGTCGACGTCCAGTGGGCGATCGCGTTCATCAACGACGAGATGAGCGAAGACGAGTTCATCGAGACCGTCCTCGATACCACCGACGAGACGTAGTCCGCGCCGACCCGGTGACACAGACCGCTCGTTCTTTCGACCGCAACGGCGAGTAGCCCCGCGGTCGCCCGCCGTTACGGGCGGTGATCGGACGACGGGTGGGTGGTAACGGCGACAGCGACAGCAACGGCAACCGGCCCGCTCACATCGACCGCGGCGCGGCCACGCCCAGGATCGACAGGGCGTTCGCGACCGCGTGCTTCGAGGCCGCGACCAGCGCCAGCCGCGCGTCGCGGACCGCGGGATCGACGTCGTCGGCGAGGACGGGACACTCCCGGTAGAAGCCGTTGAACCGGTCGGCGAACTCGCGCGTGTACGTCGCGATCTGGTGTGGCTCGAGGTCGTCGGCCGCTTCGTCGACGACGGCCGGGAACCGGGCGATCGTCTCGAGCAGGTCCCGTTCCGCGTCGGTCTCGAGTAGGTCGGCGTCGACGGCGGTCTCGACGTCGTCCATGCCGGTTTCGGGGTCGATTCCCGCTTCCTCGAGAATGCCACAGCACCGGGCGTGGACGTACTGGACGTACGGGGCGGACTGGGCCTCGAAGTCCAGCGCGCGGTCCCACTCGAAGGTGATCGCCTTCGTCGGCTGTTTGGCGACGATGTCGTAGCGAACGGCACCGATCCCGACCTGGTGGGCGATGCGCTCGATGTCCTCGTCGTCCAGTTCGTCGTCGCGGATGCGGTCGTCCAACCGGTCCTCGACCTCGCCGCGAGCGCGGTCGATCGCCTCGTCGAGCAGATCGTCGAGGTCGACGCCGGTGCCCCGGCGCGTGCTCATCTTCCCTTCCGGGAGGTTGACGTACGAGTAGAGGACCTGCCGGAGCGGGTCCGTCTCGTTGCCCAGCAGTTCGAGAGCCGTTCGGACCTGCTTCGCCTGCAGCTTGTGGTCCTCGCCCAGCACCGTCACCGCGCGGTCGTACTCGTCGAACTTCCACTCGTGGTGTGCCAGGTCGCGGGTGGCGTACAGCGAGGTGCCGTCCGAACGCAGGAAGACGAGGTTCTTGTCGATCCCGTACTCGTCGAGCTCGAGCTGCCAGGCGTCCTCCTCGTAGACGGATTCGTCGAGCTCCTTGAGGCGGTCGACGAGGTCGTCGGTCGCGCCCGAGCGCATGAACCGCGTCTCCTTGACGAACTCGTCGAACTCGGCGGGCAGGCGCGCGAGACACTCCGTCATGCCGCCCAGCACCTGGTCGACGACCTCGCTGACCCGCTCGTAGGCCTCGTCGTCGCCAGCCTCTAGCCCCTGCATGATCGATTCGATCTCGGCTTCGGCCGCCTCGACCTCGTCCTCGGCGGCGTTCTCGAGGTAGGCGTTACCCTTGCGGTAGTAGCGCACGAGGTCGTACTCGATGCGGTCGCGCTCGGGCGGCTCGTCGAGGTCGTCCTCGTCGAAGGTCTCGTAGGCCCAGGTGAAGACGGCCATCTGCCGGCCGGCGTCGTTGACGTAGTAGTGGCGATCGACGTCGTAGCCGGCGAAATCGAGCAGGTTGGCCACCGCGTCCCCGATGACCGGGTTCCGCGCGCGGCCGACGTGGACCGGTCCCGTCGGGTTCGCGCTCGTGTGCTCGACGACGATCGACTCGTCGCGGTCCGAGAGGTGTCCGTACGTCTCGTCGGTCGCCTCCTCGAGCGTCTCGGCGAGGTAGGCGGCGCTCGGCAGGAAATTGAGATAGGGACCTTGCGGTTGCACGTCGGAGACGTAGGTCAACTCGTCGGCGTCGATCTCGTCGGCGATCCGCCCGGCGACCTGCGGTGGGGGCGCGCCCGCCTCGCCCGCGAGGCGGAACGCAACGCTCGAGGCGAGAACGCTGTCGACGTCGTCCGGCGGTTCTTCGATTCCGAGATCGTCCGTCGGAAAGTCGAGTTCCGAGAGCGCCCGCTCGAGGGCGTCCTCGACCTCCGCGCGTAGGGTGAGGAACATACCGGCCCGTATTCAGGGCTCGAGTAAAGGAATGTCGGGTTTCGTTTCGACGGCGGTCAGTTGATCGCCTGTCCGTCGAGCGACAGTTCGCGCTCCGGGCCGTCGGATCGCCCCGAGTCGTCCGGCAGTTCGGCCTGCACTTTCTCGATCAGGAGATCGAGCGCCATCCGATTCGCGCCCTCGGGAATGATCACGTCGGCCTGCTTCTTCGTCGGGGCGACGAACCGCTCGTGCATCGGCTTGACCGTCTCGAGGTACTGGTCGATGACGCCCTCGAGGTCGCGGCCGCGCTCGATGACGTCGCGTTCGATCCGGCGCAGGATGCGGACGTCCGCGTCGGTCATCACGTACACCCGCAGATCGAGCATCTCGCGGATCTCCTCGTCGTGGAGGGAGAGGATTCCCTCGAGGACGATGATGTCGGAGGGCTCGACGGTGACGCGTTCGTCGGTGCGGTTGTGCAGTTCGAAGTCGTACTGGGGCATCTCGATCGATCGGCCGGTCAACAGCGCGTCGAGTTGCTCCCGGAGTAGTTCCCACTCGAACGCGTCGGGGTGGTCGTAGTTGATCTCCTCGCGCTCCTCGAACGCCAGATGCGAGAGGTCCTCGTAATAGTTGTCGAGCGGGATCCGCGTGACGGCCTCGCCGACGGTCTCCGCGACCGTGCGTGCGACCGTCGTCTTCCCGGCACCCGTGCCGCCGGCGATCCCGATGGCGAACGACGGTATACTCATCGTCCGGACCTGGGTCGGGTCGCTAATGAATCCCCTGATCCCGCCGTGTACCGGTTCGTCCGAGAGCGTCGTCGGCGATGGGGGCTACTCGAACAGCCCGGCCGCCTCGCGGAACCGGTCCTCGTGGACCGGGCGGAAGGTCTCCCCGGAGGCGTCGAACTCGGCCGGCGTCCAGAACCGGGCGTCCGCCGCGTCGCTCCCGGCCACCGGCTCGCCCGCCGCGTCGGCGCGCTCGACCACGTAGTGAACCGTCACGACGTGTTTTCCATCTCGAGGCGGCATCGCGGACGCGCTCAGAATCTCGAGCGCCGTCGGATCGACGGCGACGCCGGTCTCCTCCTCGAGTTCGCGAGCGGCCGATTCGGACGGCTCCTCGCCGATCTCCATGTGGCCGCCCGGGATCGTCCACTCGCCGATCCCGGGCGGGACGCCCCGTTCGACGCAGAGCACGGCCGGCTCCGGCCCCGACCGATCGACCACCGCGACGCCGGCACAGGGGACCGGGTTGTGCCAGACGATCGTCGCGCAGACCGGACAGCGCATGCGCTCGCGCTCGTCGAACGCGGTCGACTCGAGGCGGGTGCCGCAGTCGGGACAGAACGTCGGCGGTCTGCTGACCATCTATCGAGTCGTCGTGACTGCTGGTTCAAAGCGTTTTCAGTCCGCTGCCGGTCAGCGGGACGACGACGTCGTCGTCCGCGTCGAGGACGCCGGTCTCGCGGTACTGATCGAGGGCCGCCGCCGCGACCGCACAGGTGGGCTCGACGTAGAACCCGTTGCGGTGGAGTCGGTCGAGCGCGGTCTCGATCGGGTCGCCGCCGAGCGCGATCGCGTCGCCGTCGGTCTCCTCGATCGCGTCGAGGATCTCGGTTCCGCGAGCGGGTTCGGTGATCTTGATGCCGTCGGCGATCGACGTCCCCTCGCCCTCCTCGTCGGTCGTCTCGCCGCCGACCGCGGCGACGATGGGCGCGTAGCCGGCCGCCTGTGCGCCGAGTAGGCGGGGCATTCCGTCGACGATACCGGCCTCGTTCAGCAGCGAGAAGCCGCGGTACGCGCCGAGGAAGAGCGTCCCGTGTCCGATCGGGAGCACGACGGCGTCGGGGACGGTCCACCCCTGCTGGGCGGCCACCTCGAACGCGAACGTCATCGTCCCGGCGTAGAACGCGGGGTTCCAGGCGTGGCTGGCGTACCAGCCCGTGCCGGTCTGGAACGGCGCGTCGCCCTCGGCCGCCGGCTCGCCGTCGTCCCCGTCGTCGCCTTCGACGGCCTCGAGACAGGCGGCCGTGACGTCGCCGCGGGTCCCGTCGACCCGAACGGGTCGGGCGTCGGCCCGCTGGATCGTCATCAGCTTCGACTGTTTGACGTCCGCGGGAACGTAGATGTCCGCGTCGAGGCCCGCTCGAGCCGCGTAGGTTGCGATCGACGCGCCCGCGTTTCCGGAGGAATCCTCGATGACCTTCTCGACGCCGAGTTCGACGGCCCGCGAGAGGGTCGTCGTCGCGCCGCGGTCCTTGAACGAGCCGGTCGGAAAGACGTACTCGAGTTTGAACTGGGCGTCCCAGTCGGGCGCGTCGACCATCGGGGTGAAGCCCTCGTAGAAGGTGACGTGTTTCTCGATCGGGAGGAACTCGAAGAACGTCCACAGCCCCTCGCTGGTGTCGAGGCTGTGCAACGGGAGCGGATCGCCCTGCGGATGGGGCCGCTCGGTGAACTCCAGCGCGCGGCCGCAGGCGCAGCGCCAGGGCTCGTCCGGGCCGGCCTCGTAGACGGCACCGCAGTCGTGGCAGGTGAGATCGGACGCCATCAGTACTCACCGATATCGGTGCCGACCGAACAGACGTACTCGCCGGTCGCGACCTGCGGGAGCCGCCGCGTCCGCCAGAGGATGCCGTCGCCGTCGGCGGTCACCTCGGCCTTCGGTTCGCCGAAGGGGGTCGTCACTTCGAACAGCGTCTCGCCCGGTCGAACCCGATCGCCGAGTTCCTTGTGCAGGGTCACGAGTCCGCCCGCCGGAGCGCCGTACTGCTCGAACCCGCGCGCTCGCGTCTGGGGCTCGAGGGGCTGGTCGCCCTCCAGGAAGTTGTAATACCGGAGGACGTTGAATACGCCCTCGACGCCGATCCGAATGCTCTCCTCGTCCCAGCCGACGGCCCCGCCGAGTTCGGGGTCGACGGTCGGCGTCCCCTCGTCGGGGGCAGCGCGGGCCAGCTGGCCGTCGGGGCCCTTCTGGTCGAGCACGTAGCCGCAGCCGAAGGCCTTCGCGAGCTCGAGACACTGGTCGTGGAGCCGGTGGCGCTTTCCACAGCGGACGCGAACCTCGTTCAGCATCCGGCTGGTCGACCCCTGATGGAGGTCGAGGATCAGGTCCGCCCGGGTCGCGGCGTCGAACGTGGCGGCCGCGATCCGCTCGCTCGAGGTCCCTCCCTCGTTTCCGGGGTAGGCCCGATTCATCTTCGTGTCGTCGATCGGGTTGCGGTGTTCGGCCACCTGGAAGGCGTGGTAGTTGACGATCCCCACGACGAGGATCGTCCCCGAAATCTCGGCGGGATCGAGTTGCGGCACGACGCGCTGGACGACCCCGACGCCGTTGAGTTCGTCGCCGTCACTGGCCGCCTGCACGTAGAGGGTCTTCCCCGCCCGCTCGCCGTTTACCACCGCGACCGGCAGTCCGAACGGGCTTCCGTCCCGCGTCTCCCCGATCTCGAGACGCCCCGTATCGATCTCGCCGGGCCCCGCGCTCGCCGTTCCGAGCGTCGTCGTCATATGTCCACCACGATGGAGCCGTTTGCCTTTAGACTATCCTTTGATCTCGAGGCACGGGCCTCTCGGCACGACTCCACGAGCGACTCACTCCGCTGGACCGAGCGACCGGGTGCGGTGGTGCGCGCTGTGCCGGTGCGGTGGCACGCGCCGTGCCGCGGTGAACCGCGGCGCAACGCTGCGCGAGGGGTGAGCGAGGGAAGCATGACCGGGCGAATCGGTTGGGGGGTGTGGAAATTCCGCGTTGCCGGCCGAGCAGAACGCTTGACTCCGTCTTCGTGTCGCTCGAGTTCACTGCGCTAGCGAACCTCGATCCGCGACGCAACCTCACCGAAGCGACGCCAGGTTACGGCGACCGTCCTTTCAGCTCGGCCAGTTCGTCATCGTCGAGATCGCCATGCAGGTACCGCTCACCGAAATCCGTTATCTCGTAGTATCCCCCGCTGTCTTCGACGCATTCGGTCAGCCCCGCCGCCTCGAGTCTCTGTATCCGCCGTTTGATCGTGGAGTAGGAGACCTCGATATCACGCCGTTCGAAATTCACCTCGAGGCCGCGTTTCGAGAAGGCGGCACCTGTCTCTGCTAAGAACTCCAGGATCGTATCGTCGTTCTTACTCATCCAACGAGGCCGATGACGCACGATACCAATCACTGGTAGTACTCGTATAATGTCACCGGTATTTTCGAATCTTGGACAGATTATGTGCCATACTGACCATATATTAGGTCAACACTTATTACGATATTGATCGATATGCGGGGTGAAGAGCGAGACGCGGACCCGACTCTCACAGGTCCCGAAATAATGGATCGGTTCCGGAACACTGGTTCCGCGAGAAACTACCGTAATCGCCCTTCGGAAGCCATGCTCGAAGACAAGCGGACGAATTCCGAACGCCTCGCACGAGGAGACGCATCACTTGTAGATCGTCCGAGTTTCGACGGCGGTGAGCCGAGTGGACCGAGGCGATCCTCGTCGGAACGAAATTTCGACGTCGGTGAGCCGAGTGGATCGAGGCGATCCTCGTCAGAACTTCGTTCTGACGGCGGTGAGCCGAGTGGACCGAGGCGATCCTCGTCAGAACTTCGTTCTGACGGTGGTGAGCCGAGTGAGACGAAGCAATCCTGCTCGGCTCTCCGAGCCGACGGGAGCACCGCCTGGACCGACCGCACCGCCGTCCAGCGCGACTGTCTCGAGGCCATTGCCCGTCGCGTACGCGGCCACGAACCGTTCCACACCCGCGCCCGCCTCTATCCGACGCTGGCCGCCCCTTCCACGACCGAGCGCTCGCAGGAGACCGACCTCGCCGCTCGAGGGGGTGACGGATGACCCGGACTGGCCCTCGAGCCCGCGAGTCGAAACGGTGCCCCGAGTGTGGTGCCGAACTCCCCGCCCGCGATCCGCTCGTGGGCTGGTGGCTCTGTGACGACTGCGAACTCGTGATCGACGAGGACGGGGGCCTCCTGACGTAGTCCGCACCGGGGCCCCGGCGACGTCTCAGCTGCTGAGGACCGCCCGGATCGCGAACCGGAGGTTCTTGCTGCCCTCGGTGACCCGCCGATAGAAGTACGACTTCCACCGGCCGCCGTAGGGGACGTACTGCCAGACCGCGTACTCCTCGGCCAACTCGTATTGGGCGTCCTCGCGCACGCCCATGAGCATCTGGATCTCGAACCCGGTCCCGAACCGCTCGTGCAACCCCTTCGCGTAGTCGATCATCTCCGGATCGTGGCTCCCGACCGCGATGCCGCCGTCGTAGTGTTCGAACGCGTACTCGAGCAGGTCCCGGTACTCCCGGTCGATCCGTTCCGCGTCCGCGTAGGCCACGTCTGCCGGCGGGTCGTACGCCCCCTTGACGAAGCGGACCTTGCCGGGGACGTCCGCGAGGCGTTCGACGTCCGCCCGCGTCCGCCGGAGGTTCGCCTGCACGCAGACGCCGACGCCGCCGTCGTGTTCGCGCGCGACGTCCTCGAAGGCGTCCAGCGTCGCGTCGGTCGTCGTGTGATCCTCCATGTCGATCCAGACGAAGACGCCGCGGTCGGCCGCCGCGTCGACGATATCCGACAGCTCCGACCGGAAGACGTCCTCGCCGAGGTCCAGTCCCAGTTGCGAGGGTTTGACGGAGACGCTCGCTTCGAGCCCCGACCCTGCGATATCGTCGACGAGCTGGCGGTACTCGGCGGCGTCGTCGGCGACGGGGCCGCGCTCGTCGTAGTGCTCTCCGAGGAGGTTGAGGATCGCCTTGACGTCGCGCTCGTTCAGTCGGCGGACGTGATCGAGCGCTTCGGCGGGCGACTCCCCCGCGACGAACCGGCTCGCGATCGGCGGGATCATATCAGAAAGAATGGCCGCCACGCCTAAGATTGTTCCTCCGTTTCTCGAACGGGTCGCGGCGGCTGATCACCCGGGCGGCCCGGCGGCTACTCCTTCTCGAGGCCCAGCAGCCGCTCGCGAATGCTCCGCTCGCGGGCCGTCTCGGCGAGCAACACCGAACAGTCGACGTCGTCGAGGACGTCGAGCACCAGCGACCCCCGGACGACCCGGGAGAGGAGCCCGCGCTCGGTCGCACCGACCACGACCAGCGTCGCGTCGGTAGCCGCGTCGTCGATGGCGGTCTCGACGTCCCGGTCGTCGACGATCAGCTCGGCGTCGGCCAGCTCGTTCTCGGCGGCCCACTCCTCGAGGAACTGCCGCCCCTCCGCCTGGGACTCGTCCTCGGAGAGGGCGTGCAGGAGCGTCACGTGGGAGTCGAACTCCTCGCGGAGCAACCGGACGACGTCCGCGCCGAGCACGGAGTCCGGGCCGCCGGCCGTCGGCAACAGGATTCGGCTGGGATCGAACGCCCGCCCTTTCAACATCAGGAAGTCACAGGGCAGATCGTGGGTCAGCTCGTCGATGCGCGACTCCGCGCGGCCGTGGGAGGTAGGCCCCCAGCCCATCACGACCTGATCGGCGTCGAATGTCCGGGCGGCGTCGAACACCTCCTCGAACGAGCGGTGTGAGAGTACCGTGTGCGTCTCGACCGGCGCGCCGAACGTCTCGGCGTCGGCCCGTGCCTGCTCGAGTAACTTCTGGGACTCGGCGTCGATCCGTTCGTTCTGTCCGGCGCGTTTGAGCGGCGTCTGGTCGGGCACCTGCACGATGTGGACCGCGTGGACCGTCCCGCCGCGTTGCTTCGCGATAGCGCCGCCGAGCGTGATGAGGTCTTTCTCGGTCCGGGGGTTCGAGAGGGGGACCATCACGCGGAAGCCGCCGTTCGTGCCCGCGGCGGGCGTCTTGGCGGCGTCGGGCCGAACCGTGTCGGCCGCGGCCACCGCGGCGTCGGGTAACTCCTCGGACCGGTCGAGGATCCAGCCGGCGAAGACGCCGGCGCTCTCGACGCGCTGGCGGGCGTACAGCAGGTACCACGCCCCCGCGAAGACGACGAGTCCCGCCGAGAGGAGGATGACGAACGGCTCGATGTACGCGATCAGCGCGAACGACGAGATCGTCCCGATGATCGGGACGATCGGATACAGCGGGACCTCGAAGTCGGGGTCGTAGTCCGCGGGCTCGGCCTCCCGCATGACGATCAGTGCGATGTTCAACAGGCCGTAGACGATCAGGTGAAGGACCGAGCCGGCGGTCGAGAGGATCTCGAGGTTGCCAAAGAGGAGGAAGGCGATGATGAGCCCCCCGGTGATCAGGATCGACTTGTACGGTGTCCCGAAGCGGGGATGGATCTCGTTGACCGACGGCGAGATGATCTTCTCTCGCCCCATCGCGAAGTTGATCCGGGACGACGAGAGGATCGACGCGTTCGCGCTCGAGGCCGTCGCCAGGAGCCCCCCGAGCAACAACAGGCCCCAGCCGACCGTGCCCAGACCGAACCCGAAGATGCCGTACTGACCGAACAGCAATTCGGCGGCATCGACAACTGCCGTCTTGTTCCCCGCCACCTCTTCGTTCGGTACTGCTGCCAGCAATACGACGAGAAACAGGGCGTAGACGACTGTGACGATGACGACCGAACCGATGACGGCGAGCGGAAGGTTCCGGCCGGGATTTTTGATCTCCTCGGCGACGGAGGTGATCTGGACGAAGCCGAGATAGGAGATGAAGACGATGGCGGTCACCGGGAGCACCTGCTCGGTGGTTCCCGGCGGTGCGAACGGCCGCAACGACTCGAGGTCGGCGTTCAGGAGTCCGACGACGGTGAACGTGCCGAGGATCGCGAGCAACGTGAGCACGATTCCGATCTGGAGGCCGCCGGTCTCCTTGGCGCCCATGTAGTTGATCGCGATGAACAGCGCCGCGCCGACGAGCCCGATCGTCTGGGCCGCCGAGATCGTCACCGGGCCGAGGCCGAGCGCCGGTGCGCCGACGAGCTGGTTGACGTACTCGCCGAAGCCGTACATGTAGAACGCGGACGCGAAGGCCAGTCCCAGCCAGTTGGCCCAGCCGCTTATCGACCCGAACAGCGGGCCGAGCGCGCGGTTGATGTAGAAGTAGGCCCCGCCCGATTTCGGCATCGCCGTTCCCAGCTCCGAGGCCGAGAGCGCCGTGAACAGCGCGGTGACACCGCCGATGACGAACGTCAGCGCCGCGAGCGGCCCCGCTCGAGCGACCGCAGTGCCGGGCAGCACGAAGATGCCGGCCCCGATCATGGTACCGATACCGATCGCGATCGCCGAGAGCAGGCCGAGGTCCTTGGCGAGTTCCTCGTCGGCGCTCATACGGGAGCACCTCCGTCGGCCTCGGTCCCGGCGACTCCTCCGGTAACCGAGGCTCCACCCTCGTAGCGTCGATTTCGTCGCTGCTCCCGTCGGCGGATCGCGTTCGATACCGATCGTCTCGGCGGACCGCGTGCGCGACTTGGGGTGTTCATTGATTCGGATTTGTGTCGGTCGTGGTGATAAACTCCCTGATTACATTGCTGGATCCGTATTCTTCTGGCAGTATATTGACGATCCCCGAAAATTGACGGGTTGAATCCCTCGAAGGAGGGTTCGGATCGGGACTCCGGACGAGGAGCGCGGTACGGGACGTGACTCGCGTATCGGCTCTCCGTCGGCGGTCGTTCGGCCGAACCGCTCCCCTGTACTGGCGACGGTTCCGCTCCGAAATCGCTCTCCCGCACCGGGCCCAGATTGTGTTCAGTATCTGTATATGGTCTGCATGGATATTGTGGACAAATTATTTATGAGCGTTCCACTTTCGCATACGTATGACGGCAGGACCGCCGATAGACGAACTCCACTTCGAGGATGCACCGACCGTCGATTCCGTCCCCGGCCCGAACACCCGAGCGCTGCTCGAGAAACAGCGGGAGATCGACAGTAGTGCGGTCGCCTACCCGGACGACATTCCGATCGCCTTCGAGGAGGGCAAGGGCGCGACGGTTCGCGACGCCGACGGCAACACCTACATCGATCTCTTCGCGGGGATCGGCGTGCTCAACGTCGGGCACTCGAACCCCTACGTGCTCGAGGCAGTCCACGAACAGGCGGACAAGTTCGTCCACACGGTCGACTTTCCGACCGAGGCGCGCCTCGAGCTGATCGAGAAGCTCGACGAGATCGCGCCCGAGGGGCTGCAGGGGCAGAACAAGGTCGTCTTCGGCGGCCCGACCGGCAGCGACGCCATCGAAGCGTCGATCAAACTGTCCAAGTACAACACCGGCGGCGACGGCCTGATCGCGTTCCGCGGTGCCTACCACGGCGCGACGACCGGTGCGATGAGTGTCACGTCGAACAAGAAGTTCAAAGAACACTACACGCCGCTGCTCTCGGACGTCGTCCACGCGCCCTACCCGCACCCGTTCCGACAGGACAAGACGCCCGAGGAAGCGGTCGACCACGCCCTGGAGGAGGTACAGGCCATCGTCGAGGACCCTTACGGCGGGCTGGCGAATCCGGCCGGTATCATCGTCGAGCCGATTCAGGGCGAGGGCGGGATCGTCACGCCGCCGACGGGCTTCCTGCAGGGGCTGCGCGACATCGCCGACGACAACGACGTCACGCTCGTCTTCGACGAGATCCAGAGCGGCCTCGGCCGTACCGGGCAGTGGTGGGCCAGCGATTGGGAGGGGGTCACCCCCGACGCGATGACCTCCGCGAAGGCCCTCGGCGGCGTCGGCTTTCCGCTCTCGGCCACCATGTACCACGAGGACCTGGACACGTGGGGGTCGGGCGACCACGCCGGCACCTACCGGGGCCACGTCGTTGGGATGCGAGCCGGGACGCGGGCCATCGAGTACATCCAGGAGCACGACCTCCTCGCGCACGCCCGCGATCTCGGCGAGTATATTCAGGACCGGCTCCGCGAGGCCGGCGACGGGAACGAGCGGCTCGCCGACGTCCGCGGCAAGGGACTGTTCGTCGGCGCGGAGTTCGTCGACGCCGACGGGACGCCGGACGGCGACCTCGTCGACGCCATCCAGCAGTACTGCTTCGAGCGGGGTGTCCTCGTCTGGACGGCCGGCCGCCACGGCAACGTCCTCCGGTTCCTGCCGCCGCTGGTGCTCACACACGAGCTGGCCGAGACCGCACTCGACGTCGTCGTCGAAGCGATCGAGGACGTGACCGCGGAAGCGAAACGAACCGCCTGAGACGCGAGCGGCGAGACCACTGGTTCCATGTCCGATATCGATTCCATCGAAACCGACGACGCACCGAGCAACGACAATCCCTACTCGCAGGGCGTCCGCGCCGGCGACACGCTGTACGTCTCCGGCTACGGCCCCGTCGATCCCGAGACGGGCGCTGTCGTCGACGGCGACGTCCAAACCCAGACCGGGCGCGCGCTCGACAACGTCGCCGCGGTCGTCGACGCGGCCGGCGGCGACGCCCTCGCGGACGTCGTCAAAGTCACCGTCTACCTGACCGACCTCGCGGACTACGAGCGGGTCAACGAGGCCTACGGCGCGCGGTTCGACGAAACGCTGCCGGCTCGAGTCTGCGTCGAGGTCTCGCGGCTCCCCGAGGACGTCCGGGTGGAACTGGACGCGACCGCGTACCTGGGCTGAGCGGGCGAGCGCCGCGGCCGTCTCGCTCGCGGATTCGCGAGCGCTATCCGAGTATCGGCTACGATTAAGTATTTCGCGCGCGTAGGAACCGGCAAGAATGTCCTACGACGTGCGAACCAGACTGAGCGACCTCCGCCGGGCGTTTCACCGCCACCCCGAACCGGGCTGGCGCGAGTTTCGGACGACCGCGCGCGTCGTCGAGGAACTCGAGCGGATCGGGGTCGACGAGATCGCCGTCGGCCGCGAGGCGCTGGCGACCGACGAGCGGATGGCCGTTCCGTCCGACGCCGACCTCGAGCCGTGGCTCGAGCGCGCTCGCGACGCCGGGGTTCGCTCGGACATCCTCGAGCGGACCGACAGCGGCCACACGGGAGTCGTCGCGACGTTCGAGCAGGGAAGCGGGCCCTGTATCGGGCTGCGCGTCGATCTCGACGCGATCTCGATGCGGGAGTCCGACGAGAGCGATCACCGACCGGCGGCGGAGGGGTTCCGCTCCGAACACGACGGCTACATGCACGCCTGCGGTCACGACGCGCACGTCGCGATCGCGCTCGGCACGCTCGAAGCGGTCAAAACCGGCGCGTTCGAGGGCACGCTGAAAGTCTTCTTCCAGCCGGCCGAGGAGATCTCCGGCGGCGGAAAGGCGATGGCCGAGAGCGGCCACCTCGACGACGTTGACTACCTGCTGGCGCTCCACATCGGGCTGGACCACCCGACCGGCGAGATCGTCGCCGGGATCGAGAAGCCGCTGGCGATGGCCCATCTGACCGCGACGTTCGAGGGCGCGAGCGCCCACGCGGGGAAGGCCCCGAACGAGGGGGCAAACGCCATGCAAGCGGCAGCAACCGCGATCCAGAACGCGTACGGCATCCCGCGGCACAGCGACGGGATGACCCGCGTGAACGTCGGCCACATCGAAGGGGGCACCGCGAGCAACGTCATCGCCGAGGAGGTCACCATCGAAGCCGAAGTCCGCGGCGAGACGACCGCGCTGATGGAGTACACGCGGACGGAACTCGAGCGGGTCTGCTACGCCGCGGCGGAGATGCACGACTGCGACGTCACGCCGCGGGTCATCAGCGAGTCGCCGCGGGCGGACAGCCATCCCGCCCTCCGGGACCTCGTCGCGGGGATCGCCCGCGAGGTCGACGGCGTCGAGCGCGTCGTGCCGTCGACGGAGTTCGGCGTCAGCGAGGACGTCACCTACCTCATGGACCATGTTCAGGACGACGGCGGCCTCGCATCGTACGTGCTCGTCGGCACGGACCACCCGACGAACCACCACACGCCGACGTTCGACATCGACGAGACGAGCCTCGAGATCGGCGTCTCGGTGCTGGCCGAGACGGCGGTCGAACTCTCTCAGCGGCCGGTCTGAGCGACGGCTCGCGTTGCCGAACCTCGTCGCCACCGATCGCGCTCTGCGGACCAGAGACGACCATGGACCTCGACCCGGCGGGACAGGAGCGTCGGCGGACGGAACTGATCGCCTCCGCTGCGACCGCTCAGCGCTCCTCGGCCAGCGACGTGCGTCGGTACGTCCGAGTCTCGAGCGCGCTGTCGAGTTCGATCTCGAGCCGTTCGTCGTCGATCGCGAACCGAACGTGCACGCCGTCGTCGAGTTTCTCGCACTCGCAGTCCCACGAGGTCGAGCCGTACTCCAGTTCGAGCGTCCGGTAGTCGATGCCGTGGTCGTGCAGGAACGCGATGGTGGGTGCTCGCGTTAGCGCGTAGTGGAACGCGGGTACCCGGAACGAGACGCCACACCGCCGACAGCGCATCCCGACCATCACCATCGTCGAGCTGTCCCACCTGAGCGTCTCCAGGCGGCTCCCCGGCTCCGGTCTGTGGGTGGTGATAGTCGCCTCTTCGAAGCGACCCGCACAGTGGGGACAGACGTCCCAGGAGACGGACTCGAGGTACCACAGCGCCCGGCGGTTGGCCCACGCGAACAGTTCGTCGAGGCCACGGCCCCGGGGGGAATTGAACGAGAGCAGCATGTCGAACACGATACCGTGATCCGGACACGACACGGTGATCACGCCGTCATCGAGTGTGGCTTCGAGTCGTTCCCCGTCGGCCGGACACCTCCACTCGACCGGTCCCGAGATCGCCTCGTGACCGTCCGAGAACGTCCGGGCGTAGATTTCGTCGACGACGCAGGAACCGGCAGTGGTCAACCAGTACTCGCCGTCCGCTCTCCGGACGAACTGGTCGCGGAGTTCGTTGATGTGATAGTTGAACCGGCCACCGTCCTCGACGTTCACCGCCGACCGGAGCTCGCTGTAACTCAGTCCCCGGTGCTCCCAACTCGGCTGGCGCGTCTCCGCGAGTGCGAGCAGTATTCGAATCCGTAACGGGTTCGCCAGCGCAGAGAGGTTCTTCGCGACCGCCTCCGGATCCACGTCTCCGCCCATACGCCACCATTACGTCCGACTCACATTGACCTGTCGTTAGCTAGCTATCATTACCGGCTGCCTCGGCGATCGTCTCACAGAGACAACCAAAACTCTCTTCTCGAAGATCGCTTACCAAAATGTAATTCTCAATACACTTATGCCCACTCGGTGGGACACTGTCCCCGTAACGCATGACTAGAGAAGCAGGAAGCGACGAGCGCTCGTCTGCGACGAGTGAGCAGGGAGACGCGAGCGCGCCAGCCGGAACGGGAGTCGGGTTCGAGCATCCACCGACGGTTTCGGTGGACGAGTCGGTCGACCTCACGATCACGGACGTTCCCGTCGAGCGCGTCGATATCCGGGTCTCGCTGACTGACGGGAGCGAGCGCAGTTGGGAGTCGAAAGCGACCTACGACACGCCGAACGAGACGCTCGACCTCGAGTCCGCGACAGCTACGGACGGCGAGATAACGGGCGGCGTGACCGAACTCGTCCAGCGGGCGACACCCGAGGAGGGTTCGGGCCCGTACGAGCCCGGACGCGACGTGTGCGACGAACTGACGGTCCGCGTCGAACGCGACGCGGAGACGCTCGGTTCGACGACGATCGAACGCACGTTCGGCGATCAGGACGTCACGTGCGAAACGGTGGACGGCGAGTCGTTCGTCGGCCGGATCTACGACCCACCGGGGAGCGAACCGGCACCGGCGGTGGTCGTGCTCCACGGGTCGAGCGGGGAACCTGCCGACGGGGTAGCACAGTTGCTGGCGTCACACGGATTCGTCGCGCTCGCCGTGCAGTACTTCGACTGGCAGGGCCGACGCGATAGCCTCCCGGCGGAACTCGTGGAGGTGCCGCTCGAATCCGTCGAGAACGCGGTCGAATCGGTGCGTGAACGGACCGGCGTCCGCGGACCGAAGGTGGGACTTTTCGGGACGTCGAAAGGCGGTGAACTCGCGCTCCTCGTCGGGAGCCGACTCGAATCAGTCGGGCCCGTCGTCTCGGTCAACGGGAGCGGCGTCGTCTGGGCGGGTATCTCCCGACGGGAGTTCCCGCCGGGCCCGTCGTGGACGGCTGACAGCGACCCGGTTTCGTACGTCCCGTACACGGACGATCACTCGGTCTGGGACGTGCAACCGCCGATGGAGATGGAGCCCGGCTACGCGCAGTCGTTCGAAGACGCCGCCGACGAAACGATCGCCGAGGCGACGATCGCCGTCGAGTCGATAGCGGGTCCGGTCCTCCTCGTCTCGGGGGGTGCGGACCGAATGTGGGACTCCGTGAGGCTCCACGATCTCGCGGCCAAGCGACTCGACTGTCACGGTTGCGACTACGAACATCTGGTGTATCCGGACGCGGGACACGCGATCACCGTCCCGTATCTGCCGACGGCCAACCGCGAGCGAACGGCGCAGTTCGTCATGGGCGGCTCGGCGGACGGCTACGCCGAAGCGGACAGCGATCACTGGCCGCGCGTCGTCGAGACGTTCGAGACACTTCGGACGTAGTGGCTACGCCCCCGCCGGACGCAATCCGTTCCAGCGTGAACCCGGTCCTCGAGGGACGAAGTTATTTGACGGCCATCACGTTCTAGAGAACGGAAACGTTAATTCGCGCCCGCCGTGTGTGTACCGTATGAGCCAGGACGACGTGCCAGAGCCCCTACGGACGGCCGCGGATTCGGATCGGCCGCGCGGTATTCTCACGCCCTCCGATCGTGATTTTTTGCTCGGTCGGAAGACCGACTACACGGATCACTCGAAGAAACAGAAGCGAAACCGGATCCGACGCCGCGTCCGGAACGCGATTCTCGACTTTAGCATTCTCTTCGAATATCTGGAGGAGCGCGACCGGGAGACGGTGTTCGACCCCGACGACGAGGGCCGCGACGCCTACACGCAGGGGATCACCGACATGCTCGCCTTTCTCCACCTCGGGACGATGGGGTACCACACCCCGTTCAAAGATATGCTCTCCGAGGGCGTCGGCAAGGCCGAACAGCGACTGGCCGGTTCGAACTATCGGATGGTCAACGTCGAGTTCAACGTGGAACCGGTCGGCCAGATCGACGTCGACGAGGTCGTCGAAAAGCTCGAGAACGAGGAGTTCGCACAGCTCACCGACGAGGAGCTTCGGGCGTTCGTCCGCCTGCTCACGATGTCCGACGCGTTCTCGCCGGCGGACAGCCGCGAGGAGATCAAGGATCGGGTCGACGAGTTCGCCGAGCGGGTGACCGAGAGCACCGAGAGTCGCGAGCAGAAGTTCGAGGAACTCACGAACTGACGATCCCCCCGTCGCTCTCGAATTTCGTTTTCGGGCTCGATCCGTCGGCTCGTCATCGGACCGATCGCGGCCCCTGCCCTGCTGGCGGCACGCCGCGCTACCAGTGGAACTCGAGCAGCAGGCGGGTCTTTTCACCTACTGTTTGCCGTCGCGTGGGCGTCGCCGATCGGCGGGGCCGTCGTATCGCTGTTCGCGCCGTTCGGTACTCGGTAATCGATTACTGATCGAGATAGCAAATCGACAATTACCTCCTCTCGACAGAATTATGCCACGCGTTCTAGTCTAATTCCGCATTTCATCCATATACATGTGAAAATATAGCCGTCTAACTCCGTATACGGCCAAACAAACAATAAACACAATCCGTGGATAAATCCGCAAAGTGAGAAACACTTATTGTATACGCCGTCAATGCTCACGGTATGCCATCACGCAGCATGGCGAACGGTAGGTGGAGAGACGGCCGATCAGTACGCTGTCGTCCGATCTCGGGGGTGAGACGGCATGAGTGACGCCGAGAAGGGAGCGGTCGACACGTTCCTCGAGGAGATCGATCCGATCGTCTTCGCGTTCGGGGCGTTACTGACCGTCGGGGTGATCGGGACGTTCTTCGTCAACGAAACACTCGTCACCGAGACGATCGGGACCGTCTACGACTGGGTGGTCACGTACCTGAACTGGGCGCTACTAGTGATCGTGTTCTTGATCGTCCTCTTCCTGCTGTTTCTGATCGTCGGGCCGTGGGGCAAGATCAAGATGGGGGACTCGGACCCCGAGTACAGCTTCCTGTCGTACTTCGCGATGTTGTACTCTGCCGGGTTCGCGGCCGGTGTCGTGTTCTGGGGTCCGACGGAGGCACTGTTCTACTACGACAACCCCTCGCCGCTGTTTGGGGTCGAGGGCGGTACGAGCGAGGCGATCCCGATCGCGATCCAACAGACGTTGTTCCACTGGGCACTCCCCCAGCTGGCCGTGTTCACGATCATGGGACTCGCAATCGCCTACTTCGCGTACAATTACGAGGGCGTCCCACTCCGGGTCTCCTCCGCGCTGACGCCGATCCTCGGCAAAGAGAACCTCGACGGCCCGGCCGCGAAAGTCGTCGACATCCTCGCTGTCTTCGCGACGATCGGCGGCGTGGCCACCTCGCTCGGTTTCATCGGCAGCCAGTTCATCGCCGGGCTCAACTACCAGTGGGGGATCGATCTGGGGAACATCGGCATCCTCCTCGTGGTGACCACGATGACACTCCTGTTTACGATCTCCATGGTGCTGGGCGTCGACAGGGGCATCCGCCGGCTGTCGAACTTCAACATGATCCTGTTCGTCGTGCTCATGCTCGCGACGTTCATCCTAGGTCCGACACTGTTCCTGCTTCTGCTCGGTTCCCAGGCCCTCGGCGGCATGATCGCCGACTTCACGTCCATGAGCCTCTACACCGGGACGGGAACCGACGGCGGGACGAGTTGGATGAACTCGTGGACCGTCTTCTACTGGGCGTGGGCGCTCTCGTGGTCCCCGTTCGCCGGACTGTTCATCGCTCGCATCTCCAAGGGACGGACCGTCCGCGAAGTCGCGTTCACGGGGATCGGTGCGACCTCGGCCGCGACCATCCCGTGGTTCACGTTTGTCGGTGGTACCGCACTGCGGTACCACCACACCGAAACGGCAGACTTCTCGACCGTAATCGAACCACCTATCGCCCCGGAGATTTCAGGCTTCATCCTCTTTGAGGCGTTCCCGCTGGGAACCGTGTTCATGATTGCCTTTATGATTCTGGTAACAACGTTCTTCATCACCTCGGCTGACTCGTCAACGCTCGCCGTCTCGATGATGACGACCGGTGGGAAGGCGAGTCCCTCAACTATTAACCGAGTCTTCTGGGGGGTCGTCCTCGGTATGACCGCTGCGATCCTCATGATCATCGGTGGTAGCGACGGAGCGGGTGCACTCCAGAACGCGGTCATCATCACCGGTGCACCCTTCGCTTTCGTCTGCTTCGCCGCGATGCTCTCACTGATCAAGGACTTCGGCTCGAACCACGGTCGGGTGTTACTGCAGGACGAAACCGTCCTCATCGGCTCGAGCCGAAAAACCGAGGCGGAGTCACCGTCCGGGCCTCGCGGTCCCGTTGAGTCCGACGACGACTGATCCGCAAGACGTTCCATCTCTCTGATCAATAACCAATCCCTGCCCGCTACTACCGGCCGCTGACTCGTCTCGGCGAACCAGTCGCACTTTACGATCCGGACTGTGGTTGTTACTTTTGGCCTCTCCTCGCCAATATACCGTGATTTTAATATAAAATAATAGAGTACGGCAGAGCCCGACGTAGACATGGTCGGAAATCCGAATATGAGATACCGAGGCGACTATCGCTAGTCATCAGTATGATGAAGGACAATAAATATTGCTTATGGATAAGAGGCAAAATAGCTGAATATGTACAAAAATCGCCGTATTAGTTTGAGAAGTCGATGGCAAATGTTTCGCTGCAGCTCAAGGTATTCTTTTCACCATGACAATACCATCCTGGACAGGGTGCATTGTAATTGAAAGTCCCAGACACCTCGACGCGTACTGTACACTTCGGGTAGTCGACATTCGAATAAACTGGATTGTTGACATTGAATTTTAACCAGCCAGTGTTCGAACCACTCTCATGACTTTCCGCGTCTACAACCTGACCAAAGTTATATGTTATTTCTTTTTCTTGTCTATCAATGGACTGTTGATCACCATCTACTGAAAATGAGACGCCGAAGCCGACACCCATGTAACCAACACTAACACCAAAAGCATCCACAAAGCCTTCCTCTTGGGGTGCATCCTCCATTGAAGCGTAAGGATCCAGGAACCGCCATTGGTCATTATAACTCAAGTAATCTTTAATTGTGACTTTGACTTCTAAATCATCAATCTTTTTTATTCCGACGGCATCAGTAACATGAGTAGCCCAATTCACAAATACAGGGGCAGGTGGGTTTGTATAGGGGGAAGCAGTTACTGCCGAACCTATTGCGAGCTCCGCTTCAGCAGCCTCTGCCTTTTCCATCGTGTGTGAAGTATATTCACCCTCACTTGTAGTGTCAATTATTGGGACCCCTCCCCCACCCCCAGGCATCCTAGATGTAGGTGAAACTGAATCGTCCGAGGGCGACGTATCTGTGGCTGAAACTGAATTTGTTATTGACCCTATACTTGTTAAGACAGTTGAGGCAAAAACACTTTTCTGTAATATGCTTCGTCGGCTTACCGTATTCTTATATTCCATGGGATCAAATAACATGGGAAACCATATATAGATTACCATTTAGTATATTTCGTAAAAATAATAAATTAGTTAAAATAATAGGGAGGGTACCCCCAATAAGACATAGACCATTGCCGTTTTATACCGATCAACTATCGCACCCGGTTCCGGCGGGCTCGTCGAAACCGACGATTGAACAACTGTCACAACTCGGCTTTTGCGGCTTGCATCGATTTCGCCCTTCGTCGATTTCCGATCGAATCGGCAGTCGCGACGGCAGATTTCCTACGTACCCCATACCAAGATTTAATGTACGTCGTATACATAATCTGTGTATGGATAGAGACACTGCGAAACCCGACGCGGACGCGCTTCCGGGTCCGAACGCGCAGCAGTGGGTCGACTTCCACCAGGAGTACTCCGCGCCCAGCGAGTACTCTCACGACTTCGTCTGGGACGTGACGCGGGAGGCCGACGGGCCGTTCGTCACCGACGTCGACGGAAACGTCCTCCTCGACTTCACCTGCCACATCGGTGCCGCGCCGCTCGGCTACAACAACGAGAAGATCCTCGAGAAGGTCCGCGAGTTCGACCTCGTCGAACCGATGAAGATCGCGGGCCAGGACATGTACTTCGGCTCCGGTCCGTCCCCCGACGAGGCCGACTTCCCCGGCTCGAGTCACCTCATGGAGAAACTGACCGAGGTCTCGAGCCAGTACGGGATGGACACCGTCTTCCTCTCGAACTCCGGCGCGGAGGCGATGGAGAACGCGATGAAGATCACCCACGACTACCGCGCGCCGGCCAAGTACGGCGTCGCCTTCGCGGGCAGCTTCCACGGCCGCACCCTCGGCACCCTGTCGCTGACGAAGTCCAAGGACGTCTACACGCACCACTACCCCGAGATCGGCGGGATCGAGACGGTCCCCTTCTGTGCGGATCGGGGTTGTGACGCCGACAGCTGCGACTGCGGCTTCTTCGCGGGCGGCGGCTCGCAGCTTCGGAACATGCTCGCGCCCGAGGGCGGGTACGTCGACCCCGACGAAATTGCCTTCCTCACGCTCGAGCCGATCCAGGGCGTCGGCGGCTACCGCTTCCCCAGCCAGGCGTTCATGCAGGAGGTGGCGGACGTCACCGACGCTTACGACATCCCGCTGGTCGTCGACGAGATCCAGTCCGGGATCGGCCGCACCGGCGAGATCTGGGCCTCGGACCACTACCCGATCGAACCCGACGTCATCGCCAGCGCGAAGGCCCTCCGCGTCGGCGCGACCGTCTCCCGCTCGGATGTCTTCCCCAGCGAAAAGAATCGCTTGGGCTCGACCTTCGGCGGCGGCGACCTGCTGGGTTCGATGATGGGCGCGTTCACCCTCGAGGCGATTCAGGAACACGATCTGCTCGACAACGCCACCCGGCGCGGCGAGCAGGCCAAAGAGATCCTCCGCGACGACACGCCGGCGTCCGTCGAGGACGTCCGTGGCACGGGCCTGATGCTCGCCGTCGAGTTCGATACGGCGGCGCGTCGGAGCGCGGTCGTTCAGGCCGCCCTCGAGCGCGGCCTGCTCACCCTCGGCTGCGGCAAGAAGACCATCCGGCTGCTCCCGCCGCTGGACTCGAGCGAACGCGAGATCGAACTGGGAATCTCCATCTTCCTCGAGGCGATCGAGGCCGCCGAGCCGAGCGCGAAAGTGGCCTGACGGGCACGGTCAGGCTCTCGGCTTCCCGGTCGACCGCATCCGCGAACGATTCTCCGTTAGCTCGCGAGGGACAGCATTCCCGCGAGGAATACGAGCACTGCCCCCGCTACGGAGACCCAGAACGTCACGGGCCCCAGCTCGACGCGATCGGTGTTCGACGTGAGAACGTAGTACCCGTTGCCGAGGAGCATCCCGATACCGCCGACGATCATCAGGGCCGCACTAATGGAGCCGACCGCCCCGTCGGGATCGCTAGGCTGGATCGTCGAGACCCCGATCATCGTGAAGCCACCGCCGACGACCATCTGTGAGACGTGATAGACGAGCGCTCGATCCACGCGCTGACTTGTTTCGTCACCGCAGAAAACATTTCGTTGAGAGGTCCCCTCGGTCATCGACGGGGGAGCCGGAACTGCGACCAGTGGCTACTCGAGCGAACGGTCGACGATCGAAACGCCGTCCCGTTCGGCAAGCGCCTCGAGCACTCCCTCGAGGTGCTCGGGACCGCTCCCTTCGAGGCCGATCGTCACGGGCGTCCGGTTCGGATCGTCGACCGAGGTCCGACGAGCGCGCTCGAGGGCGTCCAGTTCGGCACCCTCGGCTTCGACGGTTTCGACCACCTCGCGAACCGCCGTCGGCCACCCCTCGAGCGCGAGTCGCGCTTCGGCGTAGCGTTCGAGTTCGTGTAACCCGGTCCGGACGAGCTCGGCGTGCTCGGTGAGGTTCACGTTCCCGCCGGAGACGACGACGGCGACGTGCTCGCCCTCGAGCGCCAGCTCGTCCGAGAGCGCGGCCGCGAGCGGCGCGGCCCCGGCGCTCTCGGCGACCGTTTTCGCGCGCTCGGCCAGCAGGGTGACCGCGGCGGCGATCTCCCGATCGCTCACGCTGACCACGTCGTCGACGACCTCGCGGGCGATCGTGAAGGTGGTCTCGAGCATGCGCGTGTCCGCGATCCCCTCCGCGACGGTGTCGACGTCCGGGAGCTCGCGGATCTCGCCCGCCTCGAGCGACGGTTTCGCGTGAGCGGCTCCGTCCGGCTGCACTCCGATCACGCGGGTGTCCGGGTCGCGGGCCTTCAGCACCGTCCCGATCCCGGAAATCAGGCCGCCGCCACCGATCGAGACGAGGACGGTGTCGATCTCGGGGTACTGCTCGAGCAACTCGAGGCCGATCGTTCCCTGGCCCGCGACGATGGCCTCGTCGTCGAAGGGATGGACGAACGTCTCGCCGGTCTCGGCGGCCCGCTCTACGGCGTACTCGTAGGATCGCTCGTAGATGTCGCCCTCGACGACCACCTCGGCACCGTAGCCGCGGGTGGCCTCGATCTTCGCGGCCGGCGTCACCTCCGGCACCGCGATCGTCGTGTCGATATCGAGCAGGTCGCCGGCCAGCGCCACGCCCTGCGCGTGGTTGCCCGCGCTCGAGGAAACGACGCCCGCCGCTCGCTCCGCGGAGGAAAGCTGTGCCAGCGTGTTGTACGCGCCGCGGATCTTGAACGAGCCCGTCCGCTGGACGTTCTCGAGTTTGAGCCCGACCGAGGCCGCGCCGCTCATCTCGGCGAACGTTCGCGAGGTGTCCAGCGGCGTCCGGTGGACGACGTCGGCGACGCGCTCCCGTGCAGCCTCGACGTCCGCGAGGTCGACGAGCGGGTCGTCCGCTCCGCCGGTCCCGTTGGTCCGGGCTCCGTCGTTCGCCTCGCGTCCCTCGCCGCTCCCCTCGCTCATTCGTCGGCCTCCGCGTACTCGGCGTCCGCCGTCTCCGCGACCTCCGGGACCGGATGCCGGCCCTCGAGTTCCCGGATCGTCCCGACCAGCACGTCGACGCCGTGTTCCAGGCTGCGCTCGTCGACGTCGAACGTCGGCGTGTGGTGACTGGTCGGGTGGTCGGTGCCGACGATCGCGTACGTCGCCAAGCCGCCGTCGTTCTGGACGCGCTCCATCAGGAAAGTCGCGTCCTCGCTCGCGCCGAAGTCGGCGGCCGGCAGGACGCGCTCGACGCCGTCGACGCCGTTTGCGACCTCGCTGACCAGCGCCTGGAGTTCGGGGTCGCTGTCGGCGCGGGGCGACTCGCTCACCACGTCGACCTCGGCCCGGCAGCCGTGCATCGTCGCCGCGGATTTCATCGTCCGCTCGAGGCGGCGTTTCGCGTACTCCATCAGTTCGGTCGTCTCGCCGCGGGCCTCGGCCGCCATGTGAGCGCGCTCGGCGATAACGTTGCTCGCGGTCCCCGCCTCGGCCGTGCCGACGTTCACACGGGTCATCCCGTCGCTGTGCCGCGGGATGCCGTAGGTGTTCACGATCGCCGTCCCCATCGCGTGCATGGCGTTTGCCCCCTCGTTCGGGGCCTTCCCCGCGTGCGCGGAGGTCCCCGTGATCGTCGCGTCGATGTGGCACATCGCCAGCGGCTTCTCGATCCCGGCGACGACCTCGCCGGTCGGATGGTCGAGGCCGACGTGGACCGCCAGCAGGTAGTCCAGATCGGCCGCGAACTCGCTTCTCGCCATGGGGCAGCCGCCGCCGCCCGTCTCCTCGGCCGGCTGGAAGAAGACCACCAGCCGCCCCGAGAAGTCGCTCTCGGCGATCGCCTCGAGAACGGCCAGTCCCCACGTCATGTGCGCGTCGTGGCCGCAGGCGTGCATCGTCCCGTCGATCTCCGAGCGGAAGCCCTCGTCGACCGGATCGTGGTCCGCGTCGGTCGACTCCTCGATGAACAGCCCGTCGATGTCGACCCGGAGCCCGATCGACGGCCCTTCGCCGCGCTCGAGTACCGCCACCGCCCCGGTGTTGCCGCCGGTCATCCGCTCGAGTAGGTCTTCGTCCGCGCCGCGGTCGCGAGCGCGCTCGAGCCACGGCTCGAGGTCCGCGTCGGGGACGGCCATTCGATCGGCCGGGTCGTAGGCGTCGGGACCGACGGCGAGTTCGTCGACGCCGACCGCCCGGATCTCCTCGACGAGCCGGGCCGTGGTGTAGAATTCGCGCCACGCGGGCTCGGGGTGGCGGTGGAAGTTGCGACGAACCGTCACGAGTCGGTCCTGAATCGGCTCGCTCATGCGAGGGACTGACGTGCCCCAGCGACTTAATTATACACAATCAGTGTTTACGACGACTACACAAAAAGGATAAGGGGGGCCGTGACAATCGTACCCCAAAGCGTCACTCCGACGCGGTTACACCGATATGAGCGCACATTCAGACGCAGATCCGGACGTCGTCGTTCTTCGAGAGGGAACGGAAGGGCTGTCGATGGAGTCGTACGCCGAAACCCTGCGCGAGCGGCTGCCCGACCACACCGTGGCACTCGCGCGGACGCCGAAGGACGAACGCGAACTCGTCCCGAGGGCGCGGGTCGTGACCGGCATCACGATCGAGGAGCCTCTCCTTGAGCGCGCCGACCGGCTCGAGCTGTTCGCGTGTACGTTCGCCGGCACCGATCACGTGCCGATGGACGCGCTGGCCGACCGCGGCGTCGCCGTGACCAACGCGGGCGGGATCCACGCGCCGGGCATCGCCGAGCAGGCGATCGGCAACATGCTCGTCTTCGCGCGCCGGCTCCACGAGGGGTGGCGACGGAAGGAAAACGGCGAATGGCGGCACTTCCAGTCCCACGAGTTCACCGACAGTACCGTCACGATCGTCGGCCTCGGTTCGATCGGCCAAGCGGTCGTCCAGCGCCTCGAGGGGTTCGAGGTCGAGACGATCGGAATTCGGTACACGCCCGAGAAGGGAGGCCCGACCGACGAGGTGCTCGGGTTCGAGGACGACGATATCCACGAGGCGTTCTCCCGCAGCGAGTACGTCGTGCTCGCGTGCCCGCTCAACGACCTGACCCGTCGGCTCGTCGGCGAGGACGAACTGGCGACGCTCCCGCCGACCGCAGTCGTCGTCAACGCGGCCCGCGGGGGCATCGTCGACACCGACGCGCTCGTCTCGGCGCTACAGTCCGAGGGGATTCGCGGCGCCGCGCTCGACGTCACCGACCCCGAGCCCCTTCCCGCCGACCATCCGCTCTGGGACCTCGAGAACTGCCTCATTACCCCCCACACCGGCGGCCACACGCCGAAACACTGGGATCGGCTGGCCGACATCGTCGCCGAGAACGTCGCGGCGATCGAGACCGGCGGAGCGACGGCCCTCGAGAACGTCGTCTCCCGCCCCGACTCGAGTTGAGCATCGATGGCCACCGATAACTCGCGCTCTCCGACCGACGATTCGCGGTCGACGACCGATCACAGCGATCGGACGTCGACCCCCGACGAGACCGCCCTCGGGCCGCCGTCGGACCCGGGAGCGGGCGACCCCGCGGCCGATCCGCGAGCCGAGTACGACTACGTGGGCGGCGATATCGACCGTCCCAACCTCGTCGCGGCGCTCGACGAGCGGATCGACGGCGAGGTTCGGTTCGACGAGTACAGCCGTCGGCTCTACGCGACCGACGCGAGCGCCTACGAGGTGACGCCCGTCGGCGTCGTCCTCCCGCGCTCGACCGCGGACGTCGCCGCGGTCGTCGAGTACTGCGCCGAGAACGGGATTCCGGTCCTCCCGCGTGGCGGCGGCACCAGCCTCGCCGGCCAGGCTGTCAACGAGGCCGTCGTCCTCGATCTGACGACGCACATGAGCGACGTGGTCGGGGTCGCGCCCGACGAGCGGCGGGCGACGGTACAGGCGGGGACCGTCCTCGCCGACCTGAACGGCGAACTCGAGCCCCACGGGCTGAAGTTCGCGCCCGATCCGGCGGCCGGGAACCGCAGCACGATCGGCGGTGCGATCGGCAACAACTCCACCGGCGCGCACTCGCTGCAGTACGGCAAGACCGACGCCTACGTCGAAGCGTGCGAGGTCGTCCTCGCCGACGGCACCGTCGAGCGGTTCGGCGAGGTGACGGTCGCGGGGCTCCGCGACCGGGCGGACCCGGACGGCACCCCGCTCGAGCGAATTCACGAGGCGCTGCGCCGCGTCGTCGACGAGGAAGCCGACGCGATCCGCGATGCGTTCCCGCAGCTCAAGCGGAACGTCTCCGGCTACAACCTCGACCGGCTGGTCGCGGAGGCCTACGGCGATCCGGACGCGTTCGACGAGTCGACCGACGACCTGGTCGAGATCGACGGCAAGCCCGACCCCGACGCCGTCGTCAACCTCGCCCGCGTCTTCGCCGGCAGCGAGGGGACGCTCGGCGTCGTCACCGAAGCGACCGTCTCACTCGAGCCGATTCCGGAGACGACCGGCGTCGCCCTGTTGACCTACGAGGACCTGCTCGAGGCGATGGCCGACGTCGACGCGATCGTCCGAACCCACGACCCGGCGGCGATCGAGGCCATCGACGACGTGTTGCTCGAGCTCGCCCGCGACACCGAGGAGTTCGCCGACGTCGCGGCGACCCTCCCCGACGGCACCGAGACGGCGCTGCTCGTCGAGTTCTACGCCGACGACGAGGCCGACGCGCGGCGGAACGTCGCCGCGATGCTCGCCGATCGACTCCCCGAGTCGCAGGCCCCGGCGGCCAACGGCGGAACTGCCGTCCCCGGATCGGAGGCGGACGCCGCGACCGACCCCGTCCGCGCGTTCGACGCGCTCGAAGCCTACGCGCCCGCGGACCGGGCCGAACTCTGGAAGCTCCGCAAGAGCGCCGCGCCGATCCTCCTGTCTCGCACGTCGGACGCCAAACACATCTCGTTCATCGAGGACACGGCGGTTCCGACCGAGAACCTCGCGGACTACGTGGCCGACTTCCAGGCGGTGCTCGAGGAACAGGACACGTTCGCGAGTTTCTACGCCCACGCTGGCCCGGGCTGTATGCACATGCGGCCGCTGGTCGACACGAAGAGCCCGGCCGGACTGACCCAGTTCGAGGCGATCTCGGACGCCGTGACCGACCTCGTCGTCGAGTACGGCGGATCGGTCTCGGGCGAACACGGCGACGGCCGCGCCCGGACCCAGTGGAACCGGAAGCTCTACGGCGAGGACGTCTGGTCGCTCTTCCGCGATCTGAAGTCCGCCTTCGACCCGGACTGGCTCCTGAACCCGGGGACCGTCTGCGGCGACCACGACATGACCGAGCACCTGCGGTTCTCGCCGGAGTACGAGTTCGACGCCGGCTTCGAGCCCGCCCTCGAGTGGGACGTCGACAACGGGATGCAGGGGATGGTCGAGCTCTGTCACGGCTGCGGCGGCTGTCGGGGCGAGCAGGAGACGACGGGCGGCGTGATGTGTCCGACCTACCGCGCGGCCGAAGAGGAGAGTCTGAGTACCCGCGGCCGCGCGAACATGCTCCGGGGCGCGATGAACGGCGACCTCGACGCCGAGTCGACCGACCCCGAGTTCCTGGCCGAAGTGATGGACCTCTGTATCGGCTGCAAGGGCTGTGCGCGCGACTGCCCGAGCGAGGTCGACATGGCGAAACTCAAGGCCGAGGTCGAGCACGCGAACCACCGGGAAAACGGTGCGACCCTCCGCGATCGGCTCTTCGCCAACGTCGACCGGCTCAACGCCGTCGGCTCCGCGCTCGCGCCCCTCTCGAACTGGGCCGCGTCGCTACCCGGTGCCGGCACGATCGCCGAAAAAACGGTCGGCATCGCACGCGAGCGCGAACTCCCGACCTTCGCCGGCGAGAGCTTCGAGGACTGGTTCGAGACGCGAGGCGGTTCCCGAATCCCGCTCGAGGAGGCCTCCCGAAAGGCCCTCCTCGTCCCCGACACGTACACGAACTACAACCACCCGCGAGCGGGGAAAGCGACCGTGCAGGTGCTCGAGACGGCGGGGATCCGCGTCGAGGTCCCCGACGACGTCACGTCCACCGGCCGTCCGGCCCACTCGAAGGGGTTCCTCGACGTCTCGCGCGAGCGCGCCCGGACGAACGTCGAGGCGCTGGCACCGCGGGTCGAGGACGGCTGGGAGGTCGTCCTGGTCGAGCCCTCGGACGCGGTCATGCTCCAGTCGGACTACCTCGACTTGCTCTCGGGGCGCGACGCCGAGCGGGTCGCGGCGAACACCTCCGGCGTCATGGAGTATCTCGACCGATTCGAGTTGGCGGCCGGGCTGCCGACCGCCGCGCCCGACGAGTGCCTGACCTACCACGGTCACTGCCATCAGAAGGCGACGAAGAAAGACGGGCACGCGGCAGCCGTCCTGCGAACGGTGGGCTACGAGGTCGACGCGCTGGACTCGGGCTGTTGCGGGATGGCCGGCTCCTTCGGGTACGAGGCCGAGCACTACTCGCTGAGCCGGGCGATCGGGGACGTCCTCTTCGAGCAGGTCGACGACAGCGACGGCGAGACGGTCGTCGCGCCGGGCGCGTCCTGTCGGACGCAGCTATCGACCCACGAGGGCTGCGACGAGCCGCCGCATCCGGTCGAGAAAGTCGCCGCCGCGCTCTCGCGGTAGTCCCTGCCTGCCGTCACTCGTCGTCCGTCTCCCGATCGCCAGACGGATCGACCGGGACGGTCGGCCCCGTCTTCTGCGGATGCTTCGACTCGCCGAAACCGCCGCTCAGGACTCGAGCGAGCGTCTCTTCGACGCTCTCGTCCGTCTCGGTGACCCGATCGGCCTCGGCTTCGACGACGAACCCCGAGCTGACGTTCGGGGCCGTCGGAATGAAGAGGACGATCCGCCCGTCGCTGGTGGTGTGGCCGGTCTTGAACGCCGGCATCTGGGTTCCGTCCCAGCTCTCGACGGTGACCGATTCCTGCAGCGCCTGTTCCTCGCCGATCGTGGTTTCGGCGGCGATCTTCGACGCGTTGTAGACGACGCGGAGCCCCGGAACGCGATTTACGATTCCGTCGATGCCCCGCGCGAAGAGTTCGCCGACCGTCGTTCTGGTCAGGATGCCGATCGCGAGCGTCACGAGCAGGAAGAAGCTCAACGAGGCCGCGATCTGGAGGGCGCGGACGACGAGTTCGCGGGTCGGTTCGTGGCCGATGAACCCGCGCAGTGCCTCGGTGCCGAACGCGATCGTGGGCGTGAGCCCGGTCACGATCGCGTAGACGCGATAGACGACGTACAGCGTGACGAGTATCGGTCCGATGAGGATTAGCCCGCTCGCGAACACTCGTTTCCACGAGGCCATTATCGGAGCATACGGCTGGTGTGACATGAGCCCTTCCCTTCTCCCGATTCGACTCGTCGCGCGATCGGTCGCCGAACCGGGCCCCGGTCGTCCCGCCGCCGGTCGGGGTCCGACTACGGCCAGAGCCCGCGCGTCTCCTTCGCCTCCGCGATCCGAGACAGCGCCACCACGTAGGCCGCGTCACGCCACGTCAACCCTTCGGCGTCGACCTGCGCACGAACGTCGTCCCAGGCCTCGAGCATGTGCTCCTCGAGTTCGTCGTTGACCCGCTCGAGCGACCACTGACGGCGGTTGATGTCCTGGAGCCACTCGAAGTAGCTGACCGTCACGCCGCCCGCGTTCGCGAGGATGTCGGGGATCACGGGCACGCCGCGCTCCTCGAGGATGGTGTCGGCGGCGAACGTGGTCGGCCCGTTCGCGCCCTCGACGACGATATCGGCCGCGACGGCGTCCGCGTTGTCGGCGGTGATGACGTTGCCGACGGCGGCCGGGATCAGCACGTCGACGTCGAGTTCGAGGATCTCGTCGTTGCCGAGCATTTCGGGGGCGTCGTGCTCGAGCACCGCTTCGGGCGCTTCATCGTGAGTCGGAATCGCGTGCGTCTCGAGGCCGTCGGGGTCGTATATCGCGCCGTTGACGTCGCTGACGGCGACGACGGTCGCGCCCCAGTCCTCGAGCAAGCGGGCGGCGTTGGCCCCGACGCTGCCGAACCCCTGGACTGCGACCGTCGTGGCCGAGACCTCGCGGTCGTAGTACGTGACGGCTTCGCGCGCGGCGATCGCCGTCGAGCGGCCGGGGGCCTCCTCGCGACCGTAGGAACCGCCGATGACCGGCGGCTTGCCCGTGACGACGCCGGGAATCGTCTCGCCCTGCTGCATCGAGTAGGCGTCCATGAACCAGGCCATCGTCTGGGCGTCGGTGCCCATATCCGGCGCTGGGACGTCCTTCGTCGGCCCGACCGCGTCGCGCAGTTCCTCCGCGAACCGGCGGGTGAGCCGCTCGGTCTCGTCGGCGCTCAACGACTTGGGATCGACGGCGATGCCGCCTTTCCCGCCGCCGAAGGGGAGATCCATCACCGCGCACTTCCAGGTCATCCACATCGAGAGGCCGGTACACTCCTCCGCGCTGACCTCGGGGTGATAGCGCAGCCCCCCTTTGTAGGGGCCGCGGACGTCGTCGTGCTGCGCCCGGTACCCCGTGAAGACCTCGACGGAGCCGCCGTCGCGCTCGAGCGGCACCGACACCTGCTGGACCCGCGTCGGGTGTTTCAGGCGCTCGACGACGCCGGGGTCGACGTCGACGTGCGTCGCGGCTCGTTCTAACTGCCGGCGGGCGGTGACGAGTGCCGAATCGAGTTCGTCCTCGGACTTGCTCTCGGTTGCGGGCGATGGTGTTGTCATCGATTTGGTAGTGGTGGGGTAGTCGGGTGTATTGCGGCGGTGATATGGTCGGTGTGGGCCGCGCTACGTCGTGAACAGTTGGCGCGGGAACTCGGCGAGCGTCTCGGCACCGTCGCTGGTGACGTGGAACGTCTCGCTGATCTCCATGCCGATCTCGTCCGTCCAGATGCCGGGGATCATGTGGAACGTCATGTCCTCCTCGAGCACCGTCTCGTCGCCGGGGCGGATGCTCGCGGTGTGTTCGCCCCAGTCCGGCGGGTAGCCGAGTCCCATCGAGTAACCGATGCGGTCCTCCTTCTCGAGGCCGTATTTCGCGATGGTCCCGCGCCAGGCTTCTTCGACCGACTCGCAGGTGACGCCGGGTTCGGCGGCGTCGAGCGCGGCCTCGAGTCCCTCGACGACGATCTCGGCGGTCTCCTCGAGTTCGGCGGGCGGGTCGCCGACGAACGTCGTGCGGGCCAGCGGCGAGTGATACCGGTGGCGACAGCCGGAGAGTTCGATGATGACCGGATCGCCGTCCTCGAACTCGCGGTCCGTCCACGTCAGGTGCGGCGTGCCGGTGTGGTCGCCCGAGGGCATCAGCGGGACGATGGAGGGGTAGTCGCCGCCGTACTCCTCGGTACCGGTGATCAACTGTTCGTAGATCGCGGCCGCGGCCTCGTACTCCGGCACGCCTTCCCCGATGGCGTCGAGCCCCGCCTGCATCGCGTTCTCGGAGATCCGGGCCGCTTCGCGCATGTACTCGAGTTCCTGCTCGGATTTCTTGATGCGAACCCAGCCGACGAGCAGCGTCGCGTCCTCGAACTCGGCGTCGGGGAGATTCTCCTGGAGGCGGGTGTAGGACTTCGCTGTAAAGTAGGCGGCGTCCATCTCGAGGCCGATCCGGCCGTCGTCGACGTCCAGTTCCTCGAGGACGCCCGCGACGTAGTCCATCGGGTGCAGATCGTACGGCGAGTGGACGTGATCGTCGCTGTACGCGCGGATGCTCTCCTCGGACAGGTGTGTGGTCGCTCGCGCGCCGCCCGCGTCCATGTCGCGGCCGATCCAGACGGGTTCGTCGCGGTCGGGCGTGACGACGACCGCCTGGTGGACGTAGAACGACCAGCCGTCGTACCCCGTCAGGTAGTTCATGTTCGCGGGATCGGCCACGACGATCGCGTCGAGCGCCGCCTCGCGCAACCGGTCTTTCGCCCGCGAGACGCGCCGTTCGTACTCCGCTGCGTCGAAAATATGCTCTCGTGGCATGATAACAGGGGCTCTACGAGGAGCATCGATCAGGAGTGCTAAAAGTTTTTCGTGTATATTGGTTACAGATACTGTTTACACACTGGCGGCCAGCCGGCGACGAGCGGTACCGCCGCCTCTCGTCCCGAAGTCGGGCGACTCGAGTGCGGCCGGTTCGGTCCCGCCGAACCACCGCCGGTTAAGACGCGTCGGTTCGTCCCGGTCGATATGGCAATCATCGAGACTATCGCGATCGCGTTCTGGGCGATGTTGCCCGCTTACGTTCCCAACAACGCGGCGGTACTGGCCGGCGGCGGCCAACCGATCGACGGCGGCCGAACGTGGGGCGAGAAGCGAGTGCTGGGCGACGGGAAGACCTGGCGGGGCACGGCTGTGGGGGTCGCCGCCGGGCTCGCGCTCGCGGCCGTCCTCACCGCCCTCGAGCCGACCGTCAGCGACGCCCTCGGCTTCGCCGTCCCCGGGTTCACGCCGCTCGCCGCGCTCGGCCTCGCCGGCGGCGCGATGCTCGGCGACATCCTCGCCTCCTTTCTCAAGCGCCGCACCGGCCGCCAGCGCGGCGCGATGTTCCCCGGTCTCGACCAGCTGGACTTCGTCGTCGTCTCCCTGCCGCTGGTCGGACTGCTCGACTTCGAGTGGTTCCGCGAGTGGTTCTCGCTCGAGGTGATCCTCGTCGTCGTCGTCCTCACGCCGATCCTCCACGTGACGACGAATATGATCGCGTACAAGCTCGGACTGAAAAACGAGCCGTGGTAGCCGAACGCCTGTTTCCTACTCCGTCGAGAGCGCGTCCACTGTGACCGGCTCGCTCACTCGAGGGCCGCTTCGAGATCCGATACCGCGTCAGCATGGGCCTCGTGGGCCCGGTCCAGATCGACCGGATCGGAAATCATGCCGAAGAAGCCGTGGATCACGTCGTCGTAGTGGTGGTGTTCGACGGGGACGCCGTCGTCCTCGAGTCGCTCGACCAGGTTCGCGCCGTCGTCGCGAAGCGGGTCGAAGCCGGCGGTGACGACCGTCGCCGGCGGCAGGTCCGAGAGGTCGTGTGCGAGCTGGGGCGTCGCGTAGACGTTCCCCTGATCCATCTCGCGCTCGAAGCGGTGGTCGCGGAACCACGCCATGTCGTCGTTCGTGAGCATGTACCCCTCGCCGTTCTCCTCGTAGGCGTCGGTCTCGGTCACCTTCCCCGTGCTGGGGTAGATCAGCAGCTGATACGCGATCTCGGGACCGCCGTGGTCCCGAACGAACAGCGACAGCCCCGTCGCGAGGTTGCCGCCGGCGCTGTCGCCCGCGACGACGAGTTTGCCCGGATCGGCGTTCAGTTCGTCGGCAGCGTCGGCGACCCACTCGAGGGCCGCGTAACAGTCCCGGAGTCCCCCGGGGAAGGGGTGTTCGGGTGCGAGCCCGTAGTCGACGCTGACGACGGGGTAGCCCGAGTCGGCGGCGAGTTTTCGGCAGGTACCGTCGTGCGTGTCGATACTGCCGATGACCCAGCCGCCGCCGTGGATGTACAGGAGTAGCGGCCGATCCTCACCCTCGGTGCCCGGATCGTAGATCCGAATCGGCAGGTCGCCGTGGGGCCCGTCGATCGTTCGGTCCTCGACGGACTCGAGTTCGATGTCCGGCTCCTCGGTGACTTGCATCTCGTCGAACATCCGACGGGCCTCCTCGGGCGAGACCTCGTCGAACGACGGCGTGTCGAGGGACTCGTAGAGCTCGAGGAACGCCTGCACGTCCGGGTGCGGTTCCGCCGCGCTGTCCGGTGTCATTGTAGAATACACTACCACGCGGAGACAAAAAACTACCTGCGGCGGAGTCGCGGCCGGTGGTCGGGTCCGGCACTCGACCGGGGCAGCGACCCGGTCGCCCGCCCGCCCGATCCGCAGTCCGTCTCGCTCGCGTCGGCGGGCCGTTCCACACCGCTTATTTCGGTTCGGTGCGCCCTGTGGGACGATGACGAATCAGGACCTCATCGACGCCCTTCGTGCGGCCGACGCCGTCCAGTTCGGCGAGTTCGAACTCTCGCATGGCGGGACGAGCGAGTACTACGTCGACAAGTACCTCTTCGAGACCGATCCCGGCTGCCTCGAGCTGATCGCCGAGGCGTTCGCCGACCGCGTCGACCCGGACGACAAACTCGGCGGCGTCGCGCTGGGCGGCGTGCCGCTGGCCGCCGCGACGAGCGTCGCGGCGGGCGTCCCCTACGTCATCGCGCGCAAACAGCGCAAGGAGTACGGCACCGGAAACCTGATCGAGGGTCGACTCGCCGAGGGCGAGGCCGTCGTCGTCGTCGAGGACATCGTGACGACGGGGACGAGCCTCGTCGAGGCGGTCGAGGCGCTCCGGGACGCGGGCGCGACGGTCGAGCGCGCGCTGGTCGTCGTCGACCGCGAGGAGGGCGGCCGCGAGACCGTCGAAGACGCCGGCGTCGAGATGGAGTCGCTGGTCACCGCGAGCGAGCTGTTGGCCGACCGGGACTGAGCGGCTGCTCGATCGTCGCCGGAGCGAACGAAAGACCGAAAAATGGACCTCGATATCGGAGCCGACGTCGCCCGAGAACACCAGCAGATCCGACTCTCCGACTCGAAATTGGCGTCGTTCCGGGAGTGGGCGGTCGAGGGCACCGGGCTGACCGCTGCAGTTCGCGTGACCGATCCCGACGGACGGGTCGCACTCGTCAAAAACGGTTGGTCACGCGGGTGGATTCCGCCCGGAGGAGGGGTCGAGCCCGGCGAGGAGCCGATCCACGCTGCCCGCCGAGAGGTGCGCGAAGAGACCGGGCTGCGCGTGACGGTCGACGACACGCTGGTCGTCGTCGACCAGACGTACGTCTCCGACCGCGACGACGCGGTGCGGTTTTCGGCGCACTACGTGCTGTTTTCGGGTCGGGCTGACGGTACCATTCCCGACGCGGACCGGTTGGGCGTGACTCCCGACGAAATCACAGCAGCGCGCTGGTTCGAGACACTTCCCGAACGCCTTCACGACGGAGATCTCCTTCGGCCGTACCTGAAACGCGTCTAGAGACTCACTGCCCGTAGGACTCGAACTGCTCGAGGACCGTCTCGAGTTGCGCGTCCGAGAGCGTCCGCGGCTCGAGTCCGGCCGCGCGGGTCTCGAGGTACAACCGAGCGAGGCTCTCGACGTGGTGGGTGTTCTCGAGGGCGGTTTCGACGTCCGGTGCGGTGACGACGAGACCGTGGTTCTCGACGAACGTCGCCGTCGCGTCGGCCTCGTCCATCGCGCGAACGATGTGCTCGGCCAGCTCGTCGGTCCCGTACGGTGCGTACTCGGCGACGGGGACGCGCTTGCCCACCGCCACGATCATGTAGTGGATCGGCGGCAGCGGCTCGTGTGCGACGGCCATCGCGGTCGCCCACGGTGAGTGGGTGTGGACGATCGCGCCGACGTCTTCGCGCCGATAGATCGCGGCGTGCATCGGGACCTCGCTGCTCGGGGCCATATCGCCGTCGCGCCGGTCGCCCTCGACGCCGACGACCGGGACGTCTTCGACGTCGAAACTGTCGTAGGGGACGCCGGTCGGCGTGACCGCGAAGGCGTCGCCGGCCGCGCCGTCGCGAACGCTCAGGTTCCCCGTCCGGCCGGGCGTCAGCGCAGCGAGCGCCGGCGCGTGCTCGACCACCGCTCGCCGCTGGGACTCGAGGATCACAGTACCACCTCCTGGAGGTCCGCAAACGCATCTATTCTGTGGTCCGGACGGCGATGCCCCTCGAGTGCCTCGTCGTCGCTATCGCCGTCGGCGTCGAACAGCACGGTCTCCAGCCCGACGGCGTTCGCGCCCGCGACGTCCGCCTCGACGTCGTCGCCCACCATCACCGCCTCCGACGGCCGTCGATCGAGTCGCGACAGGGGCACCGTGAACATGACCGACCCCGGTTTCTCCCGGCCGGTCTCCTCGGAGGTGAGAAGCAGGTCGATGACGGGCTCGAGTTCCAGGGCGGCGAGTTTCTCGAGTTGGATGCGCGTCGTGAGATTCGTCACGACGGCGACGTCGATCCCGTTTCCGCGCAGCGTCTCGAGGGTTCCCTCGACGCCGGGATAGAGCGCTATCTCGTCGATGTACGCCTCCCAGTAGGCGTCGCCGAGCGCCAGCGCGTCCGCCGGTTTCGGACGCCCGACGCGGCGCTCGAGGGCGCGTTTGAAGTAGAGGAAGCGCTCGTGAGAGGCCGCCGTGCCGGGAGTCTCGCGCTTGGTCGCACGACGTCCCGCCTGATAGAACGCCTCGAACGACTCGCGATCGAAGTCGTAGCCGAGTTCCAGTGCGGTCTCTCGAGCGGCGTCCTTTCCCGCCTCGTTACACGGCGAGTAGGGATAGAACGTGTCGTCGAAGTCGAAGAGGACGGCGTTGATGCTCATACCGGCCTATCGACCCGGCGCGAAAAACGAGTACCGGTCCGAGCGGTCCGTCGAGAGCACACGACACGACGACGGCTGTGAGGCGAGCGCGCCGATCGGCCAGTTCTGACGCGCCGACACACCATCAGAAGGCTTTTATCCCGCTCGAGATAATTCGAATCCACGATGGTAGGTGTCCGCTTTACAGGGGCTTTCGCCCGCTTCTAATCCACACCTACCGCTCGCTGTGTCGACGCCACCGCACAGTCGAGCGGCCAAGGCGGACGCCCGACCGAACTTCTCATCGAAGTTCCCAGACCAGCGACAGCCACACGCACATCGATACCCATGTCAGAATCAGATTCCCAGTCACAGGAGCAGATAGCGGTCGTACTGCCAGACGGTTCGGAGCTCGAGGTCGCCGCGGACGCGACGGTCGAGGACTGCGCCTACGAGATCGGCCCCGGACTCGGTAGCGACACGGTCGCCGGCAAACTCGACGGCGAACTCGTCGCCAAGGAGGCTCCGGTCTACGACGGTGCCGAACTCGAGATCGTCACGGATCAGTCCGACGAGTACCTCGAGGTCATGCGCCACTCCGCATCCCACTGTCTCGCCCAGGCCGTCGAGCGCCACTACGACGACGTCGACCTCGCTATCGGCCCGCCGACGGACGAGGGCTTCTACTACGACTTCGACAACCTCGACGTCGACGAGGCGGATCTCGCCGACCTCGAAGCGGAGATGGAAGCGATCATCGACGAGGACTACGAGATCGAACGCGAGGACGTCTCGATCGAGGAGGCCGAACGGCGGCTGGCCGACGAACCGTACAAACTCGAGTTGCTCGCAGAGTTCGCCGACGAGAACGACACCGTGTCGTTCTATCGGCAGGGCGAGTGGGAGGACCTCTGTGCCGGCCCACACGTCGACTCGACGGGCGAGATCGGCGCGATCGAACTGCTCGAGATCGCCGGCGCTTACTGGCGCGGCGACGAGGAGAACACGATGCAGACGCGCATCTACGGCACCGCCTTCGAGGACGAGGGCGATCTCGAGGCGTTCCTCGAGCGCAAGCAGGAGGCCGAGAAGCGCGATCACCGACGGATCGGCAACGAGATGAACCTCTTCTCGATCCAGGACGTCACCGGTCCCGGCCTGCCGCTCTATCACCCCGCCGGGAAGACGGTCCTCTCGGAGCTCGAGGCATTCGTCGAGGAGTTAAACGAGGACGCGGGCTACGACTACGTCGAGACGCCCCACGTCTTCAAGACGGACCTCTGGCATCGGTCCGGCCACTACGAGAACTATCAGGACGACATGTTCATCTTCGACGTCGGCGACGACGAGTTCGGCCTGAAGCCGATGAACTGTCCCGGCCACGCCGCCATCTTCCAGGACCACTCCTGGAGCTACCGCGATCTGCCGATTCGCTACGCGGAGAACGGGAAGGTCTACCGGAAAGAGCAACGCGGGGAACTCTCCGGGCTCTCACGAGTCTGGGCGTTCACCATCGACGACGGCCACCTGTTCGTCCGACCCGAGCAGATCAAAAGCGAGGTCGAAGAGATCATGGAGATGATCACCGACGTCCTCGAGACGTTCGACTTGGAGTACGAGATGGCCCTGGCCACGCGCCCGGAGAAGAGCGTCGGGAGCGACGAGATCTGGGAGCGCGCGGAGGCGCAACTCGAGAGCGTGCTCGACTCGCACGGCCACGAGTACGAGATCGAGGACGGCGACGGCGCGTTCTACGGGCCGAAGATCGACTTCGCCTTCGAGGACGCCATCGGCCGCTCGTGGGACGGTCCCACGGTGCAACTGGACTTCAACATGCCCGAGCGGTTCGACCTGAACTACGTCGGCGAGGACAACGAGGAACACCGTCCCGTCATGATCCACCGCGCGCTGTACGGCAGCTACGAGCGGTTCTTCATGATGCTCATCGAGCACTACGAGGGACGGTTCCCGCTGTGGCTCGCGCCCGAACAGGTCCGCGTGCTGCCGATCTCCGACGATAACCTCGGCTACGCCCACCGCGTCGCAAACGAATTCGACGACTTCCGCGTCGAGGTCGACGGTCGCGACTCGACCCTGGAGCGGAAGATTCGCGCGGCCCACGACGATCGCGTCCCCTACCAGATCATCGTCGGCGACAACGAGGAGGAAGACGGAAACATCTCGGTGCGGGACCGCTTCGAGGACCAGGAGTACGACGTCGAAATCGACGAGTTCCGGAAGCACCTCGAGGCCGAGCGCGACGAGCAGCGGACGGAACCGGACTTCCTGCAGTAACGACTCGTCTCCGTCGCGTTCGGTGGGGGCGACGGCCGCCACGACGCCCGTTCGCGACCGGTCTCCGTCGACGGCTCTGCCTCGAGCGACGGCCACGTTCGTGCTGATTTGACGATCTGATTCCGATCGTAATACCCATGGTTGCGGAATCGTGCATAGCAGTATGAACAGAGCCGAGAAGGCGGCCCTCCAGTTGCGGGCCGTCGACGTCCTGCGGATGTTGAAGGAGACGCGGACCTACGACGAACTCGCCGAGACGACGGGGCTCCCGGCGGGCGACCTGAACCGGTACGTCAACGGACACGTCCTTCCCGGAACCGATCGCGCGCGCGACGTCGTCGACGATCTCGGTCGGGAGGCACTGGGCCGGGAGCTCGACGCACGGATCAGCGTCGACGACGAGGGGTACGTCGACAACTCCGCGACCGTCTTCGACCAGCCCTTCCTCGATCTGGCCGCCCCGGTCGTGGCCAACGGGTTCGACTTCGAGCGGCCGGACGTCGTCCTCACCGCTGCGACCGACGGGATCACGCTCGCGGCCGCGCTCGCGAGTTACTACGGCGTCCGCTGTGCCTACGCCAAGAAGAGCAAGGAGACCGCCGTCGAGGAGTTCATCGAGGCCCGCCAGCGGCTCCAGTCCGGGATCGAACTCACCTATTACCTGCCCGCTTCGGCCGTCGATCCCGGTGAATCGGTTCTGGTCGTCGACGATCTCATCCGCTCGGGAGAGACCCAGGAACTCCTGTTAGATATCGTCGAGACGGCCGAGGCCGAGGTCGCCGGCGTCTTCGCGCTCATCGCGGCCGGTGAAGACGGCATCTGGCGCGCCCGCGAGCGCACCGATGCCCCGATCGGGGCGCTCACGAGCGTCTGACCGAACGACTCGCCGTCGGCTCGCTGCCGAGACGATCCGTCGAAAATTTCGATCGAGAGCGAACGGACGACACATCGACCGGGCCGTTCGCTGGACGGCCGCAAGTAACCGCAGGAGGGAGACCGTGTGAACGAGTAGCACATTATTAATCATTAGGTTTATGGTGGTCCCCCCAGTTTGTGGTGGTACGCACATGACGAAGACAGTCATCCTCGGCGTGATCGGGTCCGACGCTCACGTCGTCGGGATTACCATCCTGGAACAGGCGCTGGAGGCAGCCGGATTCGACGTCGTCAACCTGGGGGTCCAGAGCTCGCAGGAAGAGTTCGTCGAAGCCGCATCCGCCAACGACGCCGAGGCTGTACTCGTCTCGTCGCTCTACGGCCACGCCAAACAGGACTGCGAGGGCTTCCACCAGCTGATCGCGGATTCCGACCTCGACGTGACGACCTACATCGGCGGCAACCTCGCCGTCGGGCAGGACGACTTCGAGGAGACGCGGAAATTCTTCCGCGAGATGGGATTCGATCGGGTCTTCGACTCCGAGACCGATCCCGAGGAGGCTATCGAGGCACTCCGGGCCGATCTGGACATGCGCTCGACCGAGAGCGAACGGGAAAGCCAGACGGTCTCGGCCTGAGCCCGGCCGCTCGCCTTCCCCGAGCCGGCCGACGGCGACGCCGCTTTCGTTTCGATCGCATCGCCGAGCGACCGCTGTCCTCGAAACGCTACGTCCTCCCACGTGATCGCTCGCTGCACGGTCGGGTCCGAGAGCGATCGGCGACCGACTACCGAACGATCGTCACCGGAACGGGCGAGCGACGCGCGACCGTCTCCGCGACGCTGCCGAGGAGGATCCGACTCGCGCCCGTCCGACCGTGGCTGCCGACGACGATGTGATCCACGTCGTTGTCGGCGGCGTAATCGACGATCGATCGCGAAACGCCGCCGACGACGTGCTCCGTCTCGAGATCGACGCCGTGCTCGGTCGCTCGCTCCCGCGCGTCCTCGAGGATCCCCTCGGCACGCTCCTGGTGGTGACTCTCGATCTCGTCGTAGTTGGCCATCGCGGTCCCCTCGATGCCGCTGACCGCGTAGAAATCGCCCGGATCGAGGACGTAGAGCGCGGTGATCGTCGCGTCCGGATACTCCGTGCAGGCGAACTCGAGCGCCTCAGTCGACTGGTCCGAGTTGTCGACTGCCACGAGAACGTGTTGTGCCATACCCATCGATACGACAGCCCGCGGAATAAGTCCACCTCCGAGTCCAGCGTACTGGGAGTACGATGCGGCGAACAGCCGTTCGATCGGCGATCGCCTCACGGTCCGGCCGCTCTCGGTTCGGGACGCGTCGCGAAAAATCGGTGTGGGATCGGTTGCGGCGGCCGCTTACTTCGCGCGGCCCTGGCCGCCGTTGTTGGACGGGCGGACCTTCTCCGCACCCTTGCCGCGGTTGTTGAGGCCTCGGTTGGCCGTGCCGGCGTTGGTGAGGCCGCGGAACGCGCGGTTCGTGTGATCGTCGTTGCAGATCCAGTTGAGGTCGTCGTCGTTCTCGATCGCGGGGTGGTTCGGGTCCACGAGGATCACTTCGAACCACTTCTGCGAGCCGTCTTCCCCGACCCAGTAGCTGTTGAGCACCCGCAGGTTGGGGTACTTCCGGGAGACGCGCTCCTCACCGATGCGCTGGATGTTCTTGCGCCGTCCGATGCGGTTGACACCCTGGCGCTTCGAGCGCCGACCGGCCGTGAACCGTTCCTTTCGGGCGGTCCCTTTCCGGACCGAGACCCGGGTCACGATAATGCCCTGTTTGGCCTTGTAGCCGAGTTCGCGTGCCTTGTCGAGACGCGTCGGGCGATCGATCCGCTCGATCGCACCCTGATCGCGCCACTCCTGCTTTCGCTGCCACTGCAGCTCCCCGAGCTTGCCGTCGTCGGGGTCCTTCCATGCGTCCTTGATGTGGGAATAGAAGCTTTTTGCCATTGTATTCACCCGCGGGCGTTTGCTGGTTCAATCCCGACCGGGGCACGCGCCCCGCGGATCACATCCCGACCTGTGACGGCTGTCGTACAGGTGCCCGCTGATGCCCGCGAACCAGCGAGTCTATGCTTCCTTCCCAACTCTCGAGTATAAGGGCTTCGAACTTCGAGGGCGCACTCGCCGCCAGCGGTATCGTTGGGGCGCTCGCTCGAGAGATGTGCCCGGCGGATCGGGTCTAGCGCACCGGGGCGTGCTCGCGCACGCCGCTCGGCATGACCCCGTTGACCGTCGCGAAGACGCTGCTCAGGACCAGCCCGTAGACGAGGTGGCCGAGACCGAACAGGAGCGCGCTGAACAGCTCCGCTGTGGGCCCCGTGATCGGCAGGAACGGCAGCGGCAACGCCGCCACCCCGGCCCGTTCCATCGCCAGCGGAAACAGGACGCCGCCGGCGAAGAGCCCGAGGACCGCGCCGAAGGCGAGCCCGAGGACGACGTAATCGCTGAAATTATCCACGAACTGCTGGACCGCTCGCCGCGAGGCGAGCGCGGCGAACAGCAGCCCGAACACGATACTGATCATCAGGTGGATCGTCCATCCGACACCGACCGCTGTGCCGGGGTTCGCCGCGAGCCCACCCAGCAACTCGATCTGGTTGCCGCCCAGATGGAGGACCAGCCCCATGGCGACCCCGCCGACTAATCCACCGGTGAGGCCGCCACCCCAGATACCGACGCCGTCGAGACTATGTGTGTTATTACCACTCATATGTCGGGCTACGGAATCGAACGCCATTAAGCCTCTCATCGATCGGTATTCGCGACAATCGCTCGCGGAAACCGATGGTTGCGGCTGCTCGAACGAGTCCGATAGCGGAGACGCACTCTCGAATCTCCACGCGGCCCCGATCGTCACGTTCCCCGACATATATGTCAGGTGCTACATATATCTCCTCGAGGCGCGTACGGGGCGTATGGTCTTCAGCATCATCGACGCGATGACCGACGGGTTCTCCCGCACCATCGAGCGGAACGGACTCGTCTTCGTCGCCGTATTCGTCGTCCTCGCACTGTTGAATGCGCTCGTCGTCAGCGTCGGTTTCGGATCGGCCGCCGACACGAGCCCTGTCTCGGCGCTCGTCGGTGCCGTCTCCGGGCTGCTCTCGATCGCGCTCGGTCTCGTGATGATCGCGACCGCCGTCATCGCCCTCCGGACGTTCGCGTCCGACGAAACCGAGACGATTCCCCGCGAGTTCCGCAGCCGGAAGATCGCGTTCGCCACGCTCAACGTGTTCGTGGGCACGTTCGTCTTCGCGCTGCTCGTCGCCGTCGGCAGCGTCTTCCTGCTCGTTCCGGGACTGTTCCTGCTCGTTTCCCTCTACTACTGGACCGTCTTCGTCGCGGTCGAGGACGAGAACTTCGTCCGAGCGTTCCGCAGCAGCTGGACGCTGACGTCGGGCAGTCGCCTCCGCCTGTTCGGGCTCGGCGTCGCCGTCCTCGTCGCCGGCCTCGCCGTCAACGGCGCCGCCGCGCTTCCGGCGGTCCTGCTCGGCGATGCCGCCGGGTTCGTCCTCGCGCAACTCGTCGCGGCGGTCGTCACCGTCTACACCGTCGCGACCACCGCCCGAGCCTACGACCAACTCCGCGGGCTCGAGCATCCCCCCGATGCAGAGCCGCAGCCGGGATCGGCCGGAACGCCGGCTTGAGGCGCGGCGGGTTTCCGTCGCCTCTTCGAGCGGTCCGAGACCGTCGCGGCGTCCGAGACGACGGACGCCGTGAAATCGAACCGTCCGCCGACCGACGCGATCGGAACGGAAACGCGTATCAACCGCGTGACCGTTTCGAACGCATGGTAGTTCCGCTGGAGATGGGGTGGCGACACCTCCTGTTCGAGAACTGGCCGGTCGATGCGGACGTGCTCGACGCGCACCTCCCCGACCGACTCACCGTCGACACGCACGACGGGGCCGGGTGGCTCTCGGTCGTCCCGTTTACCAACGTCGCCGTTCGGCCGCGAGGCGTCCCGTCGCGGCTGGGCGTACTGCTGCCCGAACTCAACCTCCGGACGTACGTCACCTGTGACGGCGAGCCGGGGGTCTACTTCTTCAGTCTCGACGCCGAGGGCGTGACGAGCGTGCTCGGTGCGCGTTGCTTTCAGCACCTCCCGTACTACTACGCCCGGATTTCGCTCGCTCGAACCGACGACGGCCGCGTGGGGTTCTCGAGTCACCGGCGTCATCCCGGCGCACGACCCGCGGCCTACGAAGCCACCTACGGACCGGCCGGCGAACCGTTCTCGGCACCGGACGATCCGCTGGCACGGTTCCTCCTCGAGCGGTACCGGTTTTACACCGAAGCGCCCGACGGAACCATCCGGTACACGGACGTCGACCACGACCCGTGGACGCTCTATCCGGCGACGGCCGACGTCGAGACGAACACCCTGTTCACCGCGAACGGGTTCCGATTCCCGGAGACGGACCCGATCACCTACTACAGCCCCGGTGTGGACGTGATCGCCGGGCGAAGTCAGCGGTTGGCGGAGTGAGAGCGGGGCTCTCCCCGTACGGCGGGTCCAATCGCTGCCTACGCGTTCAGACTACAGATTTGATATAGCACTATTTGATGTATGGCGTAATTCCCCCCAGTAGTTGAGACCGGTCGTTTCAATGCATATGGTACCCCGGCGTCGTTCATAAATAGTATGAAGACGTAGTCTCGGATAGAACGATGGCACGAATTACCGGCTCCTACCCAGACGATCTCGACCTCCTCATTGAGGGGGCCGTCGAGGCTGGTGTGTTCGGGGGCAAGAGCGATGCGTTACGCGAGTTCGTGCGTGAATACTTCGAGGACCACGAGAACGAACGGATTGCAGCTGCGGTCGCCCTCTACGAACGCGAGCGGATCACACTCGGTGATGCTGCGAGACTCGCTGATGTCGATCGTTGGACGATGCGTGATATTCTCCGCGAGCATAGTGTTGAACTTCGCCTCGGCCTCGTTGACGAAGACGACGCAGCCTACGAGGTAGAGGCAGCACGCGAACTCGAATTCGATGATGAAGATTCGGATGACGAGGAGTCTCCTGCAAAATGACAGGTGACGAAATTCCAGCGGATCCGAGCGTCCTGAATACGACTGTTCTCTCGAATTTTGCGTATATTGACCAACTGTGGGTGGTTGTAGGACTCTCTGGAATCTGCGCAGTTCCGGTCGTTCGCGAGGAACTCGAAAACGGCGTTGATGATCATCCGTATCTTCAGCCAGCGCTCAATATACTTGACGACGAGATTCCAGTCGCGACGATTTCGGATACTGTCGCAAACAGAGAAGCCGTTGTTGGTGAGCATCTCGATCCCGGGGAAGCACAGGCGTTTGCCTTGGCGGACGCACACGACGGTCGACTGCTGACAGACGACGGAGATGCCCGGTCGTTTGCGAAAGACCAGGGGGTGACCGTTGTCGGGTCGGTTGGCGTTCTGTTGGCTGCAATCGATGCTGGGAAGATCGATGAAGCCACTGCTGACGAGTGGCTGTCGACGTGGATCGATGAGATTGGCTACTACGTCCCGTATCGAACGGTTTCGGAGTATCGATGACGGGCTTGCTCGAAGTTCGAAACCACTGGCACCGAAACCACCGTCGCCGCCGACATGCCACGGCGACTCTGGGAGAAACTAGCGGTCAACACGGGCATCAACGCCATGACTGCGCTGGCTCGCGTCGAGAGCGGCGCGCCACGGAGGTCGACGCCATCAACGGCTAAGTGACCGAGCGAATCGCCGCGCCGGTCAACCGGACGCTCGCCGACCTCCTGCGGACCTGGGAGCGAGACAGGGGCATCCGGTGAGGCCTCGAATCGAGAAGCAGACGGGACCCGCGAACGGGTCGCAGCCCGGTTCACCTCGACCGGACGCCCGTGAAGCCAGCTATTCGGTCAGCGTCAACGTGACGGTTCCGTCCTCGGACGCGACCGTCTGGTTGTTCGACCCGGTCTCGATGCTGACGGTGTCGGCGTCGTCGTTGCCGTCGACGTCGAACGCGACCGAGCCGTCGACGGCGTCGGCCGACTGCTCGGTCACGAGTCGGTCGGTCCCGTTACCGACCACAAACTCACCATCGTCGGTCCGTTCGACGCTCATCCCGTTGGACTGGTCGAGCGTCACCGGTTCCGAGAGGTCCGTCACCGTGCCGCGGTCTATATCGACCCTCGCAGTGACGCGCGTCTCGTTCGGGGCGTCAGCCGACGCGACATCGACGAACACCGTGTCGTCGTCCGGCATGCCGTCCCACACCTCTAAGTGAACGGCCTCGCCGTCCTCGACGTAGCTCCGCACGTCGTCGTTCGCCCACGCGGCCTCGACGGCCGCGTCGACCTGCTCGGTCTCGAGCGTGTCGTTGGGGTCGATTACTTCCGTCGTGGACTTGTCGGGGAGATCACTGTTCGTCTGTGCTGTTCCGTCCGCCGGGGAGTCTTGGGCACTCCCGGCAGCCATCGCACCGCCCGCGCCGACGACGACCAGCGCCGTCAGCGCGAGCGCGACTAGTTTGTATCGCATCTCTGTGTACACCTTGTCGAGAGGCCCCGGCGTCGGCGTCTCGGCGCGCAGCGACGGGTCGTCGTCACCGGGGCGCTCTCGATATGACCTTGGCTGAAAGAGCGGATAGTCGTTTATTGGAAACTCCTTGTGAACTGCTTCGAGAGCGGTTGTAAATGGGAATTACGCCGTCTGGAGCGCGACGACGTTGCCCATGCCGTGGCGCTTGCGCTCGACGAGCCCCTTGCTTTCGAGCGTATCGAGCGTCCGGCTGACCGTCGCCTTCGAGAGGTCGGTCTCCTCGACGATGCGTCGCTGCTCTATCTCGCCGTCGGCGTTGACCACGAGCGCGAAGACGACCTCTTCGTTGTCCTTGAGACGGGCGGCGTGCTCCGCGAGCAAATCGCCTCGCTCCTCGCCGTCCTCGTCGGCGGTCTCGCTCGCCGCGTCCGCTGGTGCCTGTGGCGAGGGGCCTGGTACCGGCTCGGACGGCTGGTCACGTGGCTGCTCCCGCATCGGCAGTGACTGCCCGACGCTCTCCCTGACCAGATACATCGTACTCAACCCCAGCAGATACCCCGAGACGGTGACCACGGACACGTCGCGAAAGGTGAAATACTCCCCGACTTGGGTGGTTTCGGTCCCGTTCTGGCCGACGGAGACCATCAGGGGCGTCGGCGTAATCAACTGGATGGCGAGTACGATCGCCGCGACGACGAAGACGGCGGCCGCGACGAGTTGCTTGCCGTGGAGGGCACGCAAATCCATACTGGCAGGTATCCGACGACTCGGTTTAATGTCTATCGCTCTTTGCCCGAAAAGCGGGGCTGGAACGCCTGTACAACTGCTTTTCAATCGCTTTCCAACCGCTTTCACCGCAGCATTCATTGGCCCTTTCAGCCAACCGTACGGACACTGATGTCGAACGATATCGGGGCGACGCTCCTGTTCCTGGGCGGGCTGGTGGCTCTCAGTGTCGTCTTCGCCGGCGTCGGCACGTCTTTCGGGCAGACCGACCCGCTACGTGAGGGCGGGCCCACTCCCAAATTCGTCGTTTCGGACGAGAACGTCTCGTTCGCCGACGGTGAGCGGACGGCGACCGTCGTCGAGAACCTTAGTCGCGTCGGCAGGATCGAAATCGAGCGGCGAGACGACGGGGGCGTCCACATCAGCACGGCCCCCGACCAGCAGCGCGAGCGGGCGAAGGCCATCGCGACGGCCAACGCGACCGTCCGGGACCGCCTCGACGAGGTCGGCGACTACAGACTCACTGTCGCCCACACCTATCGAGTCGAGGCGATGAATGCGACGGCTCGTGACGCGGGCGACGACGCCGCCACCTTCGAGCTGCGACGCGACACTGCGTCAAGCGACGAAGACGGCGTGGTTGTCGTCGAACGCGCTCCGGCGGCCGACGACGGCACGGTCACGCTCCAAGTCGAACACGCCGACAGCGGCGAGGTGCGGTACAGCGTGCGGGTCGATCTGACGAACGGCACCGTGACCCAGATTACGGAGGGGGTGTTGCTGGAGCTGTGAACATCGAATGGGACGAGAACGACAGTGAGGAGGGTGGTAGAAGTAGTCAGTTAGAAACCGAGTAGTCACTCCGCAGATCTCTTGGCCGGCTGATTCATATAGGGTTCTCGGAACAAACAAACGAGTTTGCTGAACGATCCTCTGTATTCAGTACATCTGCTGTATTGAGCAGTTGGACGAATACTTGAGCGTGTCGCCGCCACCATCCCGCCGTGGCCCTGACACGTGAGTCTCGCCGCACTGTCTTCCGGCAGATCGCCCAGCGATCCTACGCCGACTGGCCCACCTACGAATCGAGCCCGCTGTTCGATCGCTCATCCCTCTCAGCGCTGGAATCGGATGTTCGCCTTGTTGCGGAAACATGGTTTAAGCATGACGATCATGAGGCCGTCGAACCATTCGTCCACGCAGTGCCGCTCGCATACGTCCAGTTTGATGCACACGACCGATACGCAGGGTCAACGAGCTACGAGATGGAGACGCTGTTTCGCCTGTTCTTGCTGAAGGAACTCTACGGCTGGGACCACGAAACCGCTCTCGTTGAATACCTCACCAGGCATCCCGATCTCTGTGATCAACTGGACCTGGAGTCGGTCCCCGATCAGTCCACACTGTGGCGGAGCTGGCACAAACGGTTCACTGTTGAACTCCAGGATACCGTCGAGACGGCAGCACGGACCATCCTCATCAAAGCCCAAAACGCGGGCGTCACAGTCCCGCGAAAGCCAGACCGACAGAACCGCAGACACCGTGACGAGAATACGGAATCGAACCCATCTGACCAGACCGTATTAGAGCAGGCTGAGACCGTCACTGAGAAGGTGAGTCGCGTTGGGTTCCCAGCGTTCTCACTGAACCGTGGCGAGGGCTGTGAAATCCACGAGAACGCCTACTTAGATCTCCAGACCTATCTCGGACTTCGAGAGAACCTTGCCGTCAACGAAGGGGCTCGGAGCTTCATTCACGAATCTAATCGGGAGCGGACACCGCTCGGCCACGCCCATCGGGAGCATATACGCGACCTCACCATCGAACAGATTCGTGAGATGTACCGCCAAGCCATTGGCCGACTGCTGGACCGTATCGCGGAGATTGAGGAATTCTTCCGAGCCGGCATTGTCGCGATCGATATCACCGAGGACGATCCCTTCACGGGCGATAGGACGAACCATGAAGACGAGATTATCGGGACGAAGGAGAAAACCGACGAGTACGCCTACCAGTGGGCGACGGTCCAGCTGGTTGGGAACGCTGTTCCAATAGTCCTCGATGCGCGCCCAGTTCGGAAAGGCGATACACGCAAGGAGATCGTTGCGGACCTCTTGGACTCTGCTGAAGCGGCTGTTCATGTCGATAACGTGCTGATGGACCGCGAGTTCGATAGCCAGCACATCCTGGAGATGATCAGCCAGCGCGGCCTCTCCTATGTGGTTCCGAAGCGGATGCATACCAGCGAAAAAGCGCAGGCGAAACGACTTCTCAAGCGCAACAAGGACCGGTACGAGACAGATCGGAAACTGCATCTCGGCGACAACGAGTGGCATTCAACGACGCTCATCTATCGGCGGAAGGAGAATTCCGAACACACCGATCATCGACAGTACTCGGTGTTCATGACAAATACGGGAACCGGGCATCTCACAGAGTACGGGTACCGGTGGGTGATTGAGAGCGGCTACAAGTCGATCAAGCGGTTCATGGGTGCGACGACCTCGAAGCACTTCGGTCTGCGGTTCTTCTACCTCGCGTTCGCGTGTCTCCTGTACTCGATCTGGCGGGCGGTCGATTTACTCGTGCAGGTACAGTTGACCGGTGAATACGAGCATTCGCCGATCGTGACTGCCGACAACACGCTGACGCTGGTGAAGAAGGAAACGGGAATCGGATAGAGCGGTACTCTGTCCGGGGCAATGCGGATTCCTGAGTGGCAACGCTGTCGGGAATCTCGAAAATTCACCGATCTGGTCGGTAGTACGACACGAGAAGATCCTCGAGAGAGGATTCGAAGCGTCCTCCACTCACAAATTCGCCCGAAACCACGCATTACAGCCCCGCTAAACCCACTGTAGTCTCAACTTCCCATTCCCCTCCTTCGGTCGAAACGAGCACGTCACGTCGATTCCGGGCGCGTCCGAACGAGACGCCCACGATTGCACAGCGAACACGGAATGACCGCTCGTCCCTCGAGAATCGAGTGCCGACTCGATACTGAATCGAGTCGTTACACGTAGCGCTCGAGCGATTCGAACGACTCCGCTTCGATCGCGCGAGCGAGGTCGTCGCTCGCGAGGTCGTCGGGGACGTGCTGGGGGTACTTCCGGCGGAAGTAGCCTACGACGTTCGTCAGGTCGCGGCGGAGGAACTCGCCGGCGTTCTCGTGGTCCGTCGGGACGGCCTGTGGCCAGTCGAAGATCTTCACGCCTTCCTCGTTGACGAAGACGTTGTACTCGCTCATGTCCGCGTGGACGTATCCCGCCGCGTACGCGCGCGCCATCTCGGAGAGCAGGAGCTCGAGGACGCCGAGCACCTGCGCATCCTCGAGTCGGGTCCGCGAGAGCTCGACGCCGTCCATCTTCTCCATGACGATGGCGTGGCGGTTCTGCCCGATCGGCTGCGGGACCGCCACGTCGGGGTAGAGTTCCTCGAGAATACGGTGTTCGCGCTCGGCGGCTTTCCGGGCGGTGTACATCCAGGAGACGTGATCGTTGTCGGACGTGTAATCTCGTTCCTTGTGGACCTCCCGGAAGTTCGTGTAGCCCTCGCGGTGATACTTCAGCGCGAGCGGCTTGTAGGATTTGACCTCGTAGACGTCGCTCTCCTTGCCGACGCCGAGCGGCGAGCCGAACTCGGCGATCGTGTCCTGTTCGACGAGCGCCCGCAGCGCGAGGACGTCGTACCCCTCGAACTGGAGGGTGTATCCCTCGTACTGGATCGTCTTCTTCTCGATCAGCCCGCGCTTGAGACAGCGCTCGAGGCGGTAGTCGACCTCCTCCTCGGGCAGGTTCGCGAACTTCGGGAGCTTCTCCCGCTGGACCCACTCGGAGAATCGCATCCCCTGTTCGACTCCCGAGAGGAGATAGAAGTCTTCTTCCTCGAGTTCCGGGAGTAACCCGGCGACGTTTCGCACCATGGACGTGGGTAGCCGGCGTGTACGTAAAAACGGCGTGACGAGCGATTCACCAGGACATCGATCGAAGACCGCGTCTACCGTCCGTCACGATGCGACCCGTTCATCGCCCGTGACGACCGAATCCATCAGCCCTCGACTGCCCGATCGGCTGCAATGAATCGTATAACAATATATGAATTGTCCCTCGCTGGGGCAGTAGACGGTCCGCTCTCGTCTTCGGCACACGAAATCGTTGCTCGAGTCCGAGACATTCAGATCTCCAGCGTGTAAATGCAGGTCGGATACGCACTGTCCCCGAGCACGTAGCTGCTGGTATCCGTCTTTTCGAACCCTCGGGCCTCGTAAAAGCGCTTGCCGACGTCGTTGTCGGACAGGACCTCGAGTCGGAGCCGTTCGGTCTGCTCTGGCAGCGTCTCGAGCCCCCGTTCGAGAAGGGAGGTTCCAATTCCCCGTCCCCAGTAGTCCGGCTCGACGTAAATCGATTTCAACTCGGCGTCGTTCGTCGTCACGAACGATTTCGTCACGGACGATCCCCATCGGAAATCCGCGAACCCGCGGACGGTGTCATCTTTGTCCACTGCGATCAAGACTCCGTCAGGGCTGTCTCGTAATCGTTCGAACCACTGCTTGACCTCCTCATCGGTCGGATCTACTGTTTGCGCCTGTAGTACGTGCTCTGGAAGCAGTCCCGCGTACGCGTTACGCCATGCTAACCCGTGTACGCTGATCAACTCCCTGACTTCCGCTCGGGATTTCAGGGTTCTAATATCCATGACACCATCTACTATAACCAATCAAAAGAGCATTTCTGTTGGACGAATACTACCCGTGAGGATCGCTCAGCACGTGTCGAACGTCATACTGGTCATACCGAACCGGTGTCGATTCGCTGCAGTAGCTGTTCGACTCGATCGAACACAGCACCGACTGCTGCGTCGTCGAAACGAACGCCGAGTCGCTCGAGGAGGGTGCTCGGTCGTTCGCTGGAACCAGCTTTGAGAAAGGTAAGGTAGTCCTCCGGTCCCGTGTGGTTGCCATCGAGTCGCGTCTCTATCGATATCGCTATCGTTATTCCGAACGCGTATTTCCACGCGGTGTACGGCGTATAGAAGTCGGGAATTCGTTGCCATTCTCGTGTTGCAGCCTCGGTGCACGTAACGACCGGCCAGTGTGACCCGAGACACTCTTCGAAGAGTCGATTGATTCGGGCCGCTCCGAGACGAGATCGGTTTTCGATAGCCTCGTGAACGCGTCGTTCAAAGTCTGACCAGAGCGTTCTCCGGAAGAATTTGTTCCAGACTAATTGGAGAACGTACTCGATCGTTTGTGAACGGAGTCGAGTCCCGCCGTTCGAAATGATGTATCGAGCCAAAAGCAGTTCTTGGAAGGTACTGGGAATTTCGGAGACGAACGTCGGTGGCTGTGTATGGACGTAGCGCTGGTTCTCGTTCGTGAAGCGCGCATGTACGGCGTGACCGACTTCGTGTGCGAGGGTAAACATCGACCGGAGGTTTCCACGATAGTTTGCCATCACGTACGGATGAACTCCGTATGGGCTGTGTGTGTGCGCTTTGTCCCGTTTCTGCCGACCAGGATAGACTTCGATCCACCCCTCGTCGAATACCTGTTGGACCGCCGATTTGTACGCCGAACTGACGAGCTCGGCGGATGTGACGATGTAATCGCACGCCTGAGAATAGGGTACGTCGACTGACTCCGTATCGAGTGGGACATACAGGTCCCAGATATGGAGTTGGTCGACCCCGAGCCGCCTTCGGCGACGCCGAAGGTGAGTGGTGGCCGTAGCGTTTTCACGGACAGTAGTGACGTAGCGACGATACTGGTCGGCAGTCAGACCGTGTGGTCGGAGCGTCGCTTCTAGCGCGGAGTCGAATCCTCTGTCTTTGGCGATCCGTTCGTCCCTCAGTACGGCCGTGCTCAGAATGCCTGCTATCGAGTCTTCTCGTGTGGCTAACTCCTGTTGAACGGCCCGATACGCTTGTTCCCGGTCATTCCGATCGCGTCCGGTAAGTGCAGCCGCAAAATCGGAGTTCCTGAGCTGGCCGTCCTCGTTCGTCCCGTTCAGACCCACTGCTGAGGAAACGTCCGATAGTACATCCTCGTGAAGCGACTCCGGTGCGGAAATAACTGGCTCCAACCGGTGAAGCGTCCGTGCGAACCCCTCGATAGTGGAATTCGGTTGCAGAGACGTAAGATAGCAAAGGAACGTCTCCCGACGACGGAGATCGGAATGGGCTAGCAGGTCTGCCAGTTCGCTCTCGGAGTAGGTAGCCAGTGTATCACGCAGCGCAACTCGAAGCGCTCGAGCCTCCGCAAAGAGCCGGCGGGATTCTCGTACCCGGTTTCGGGCGTCTCGGCTCCTGAGGTTCGTATAATAGGTAACTCGTGCATAGGCAACAAGTCGTTCTACCACCGGCATGATTGCTTCGTACGTTCGGAGGAGAGCAATAGCGTCCGACGGCTCCTCTATGAGCGCTGATCGGTCGTCGAGGCGTGCGCTGACGCGCTCAAGGCTGGTCCAGAACGCATCCGACGACTCGTATATGTCCTCGGGAGACCACGTTACTGATCGGTCCGTACTGTCGTCCATCGTTATTTGCCCAGCGTGACCAGGTACGATGCAGGATTGGTGAACCCGTCGACATCTACCAGTGCGTCGACGACGGGATCGTCGAGTGCTGGCGTCTGAAACGCACCGAACTCCATCGAAACGCCGGCGAGAATGAGTCGTTGTGCGTGACCCGCAATTTTGACATAGAGATTCCGAAGTGAATTGTCGTGTCGGTACGCCCACCGCTCACGATCGATATTCTGGGTAAACAAGACAGTGATAGCACTGTTTCGAGAGTAAGGTTGGTGGGAGATCTCGTCCAGCAATCCGTCGACTTCGACGGGATCTGCCAGTGGCTCGACGATGGTAAGGGCATGTTCACGCATCGCGTACCGATACACCCCCGGTTCGAGGGTCTCGTGTCGCCCGACGATCACGAACACGTCGAATGGATACTGTGCAGAGAGCAGGTGAAGGGTCGGATCATCGTCCAAGTTCTTCGCGATATACTCGCGAACGTCTGCGACAGGAGCAAACGTGTGGGCGAGCAGTGTCGACAGCTCACTCTCCGTCATCGATTCCCCGGAGTAGTTTCTGACCGTGCGACGCTCGAGGAGAACGGATTCGAGCGACCGCTGGGGAAGCGCGTCTGGTTCGCCGAGCGGCACGAGCGTCGACTTCTCGAAATCCCCGAATAGGTCCGGTGGACTGTTCTCGTTTCGGTACGAATCGAGCGCTGTTTCTCTCGACTCGTATCGATCGTCGGGCGTATCGTCGATGTAATCGATGTCTCGAGTTGCGACGTGATAGTACAGCGCACGCCGCCACGTTCGTTCCATCCACTCCGAACGCCGGCGGAAAATCGGATCGTCCGCCGGAAGAAGGAAATCACCGCTGACCAGTGTTTCGAGCGTCGTTTCCGCCGTTTCAGAAGATACTGAGAACTCGTGTTCGACGAAATCGAGTAACTCGCTGCGGGTACGCGGTGATGTCGCGTACTCGAGCACTGATAGTACCGACAGATCGTCTAGAGTGAAGGTTCGTGACGAATCCGTGTACACCCGTCCGACCGGCTGGAGAGTTTGCGATTCGCCACACGTTCGGAAGGCGAAATAGAGGGCATCGTTACAGCGGAATCGCGTTGTTTCCTGTGAGAGGTCGTCCTCGTGTGCCGATTTAGCGCTCATATTAGGATCACTAATTTCCAATTCTTCCCCTCATAGTAAATAGATTTCTAAAGATAGAATTATATAAATATATAAACATTGAGATTTATGAAAGGTAGTTGAAGGGCGATACCAGGTGCGAACCCGAATTTACTCTTCAGGTTCCTTGTCGCGGCTTATGAAGTCGTGTTGGAGGAGTGCAACGTCGTCTTCCTCGACTTCATTGATATCGAACATTTATTTTCACCTCCAACTATTCTTTCACCAACAATCTACTTATAGCTATTGTATTCTAATATTTAATACCAGATTGTAAATAGTACTAATTGCCGATGGCCTCGGCTTGCCGTGGCGGCATGTCGTTCACTCCTGCTCGAAAGAATCATCCACCGTGTAAACGGCACCGAACGCGAGAAGTGGCTCTTCGAAGCCATCGATCTCGAGGAGGTCTTCGACGGCTTCGGCATCGAAACCGAAGTTACACTGGAACGCCCGTCCGTGGCTATTGGAAATGATCCGCATCGTTTCGACGATGTGTCCCAGGTCGTTGTGAACGACTGAGTAGGTCCTCGGCTCCCTGTACCGCCACATACTTCGATCGAGGCTTGCAGTATACAATAATACGATCGAACGGGTGCGGTTGTAGCCGGACAGTTCCGGAATATGTGCCTCGAGGTCGTCGATGTCGATCGTTTCGTCGAGGAGAGAGAGATGATGGTTCTGGTCCGAATAGTGATACAGTCCCTCGGGCACGCCGTCGACGTCTTCGATCAAAACGTACGTTTCGATCGGATGTCTCGCACCACCGGACGGAACCGCTTTTCGTAGTGTTCCAGTTGCCTCCTCCTCCGGGTTTTCGTCGCTGTTCAGTGCGCCGACTGTATAATACAGCAGATTGGAGGCGAACGCTGCCGAAGGCGATTCCGTTCGCATTCCGTTCTCGTCTCGATTCACCCAGTACTCGAACCCCGCGCCAACAGTCACCTCCGGATCTAGTGACGGCTCGGGGAGGGATACCGTTTCGGCCTCTGGGTAGTGTTTGTAAATGTCCGGTGGCGTTTCTTCCGCCTCGTATTGGGCCATCTTTGCGTCGTCGTACTCGATTCCTTCCGTGCTGGTGTAATTATTGAACGGGAAGTCGTAGATCGAGAGATAATAATCGGCGGCGTGGCCCCACCCGTATTCTTCCCACTCCCGAATACTCGATTCGACTGTCACCGGCCTCGAGTCCGGCGTAACGAGGAAGTCGTTCTCGACGAACTGGTCGACGGCCGATTCTGCATCCGATACCGAAACGTCGAATTCATCGATGAGGTACTGTTTGTACGAGTCTCTGCTTTTCCACGTCGTACCGAAGTCGAGTACCGATGCGAGCCGGTCGATGCCGTCGATATCATACCTCACATTGTTCAATAGATCCTCTACAACGAACCCCCGTTTCTGGTCCGAAGTATCAGCGGTAATCGTCAGACAGTAGTTCGATTTCAGTACGGTCATTATCACCTACATACCGGATTCGATAATATAGGAGTTTACGCTACGCAATTAGGCTCAGACATTATTGACGGCAATAGTGTTGGGATAGCGGGTGCGCAAAATAGCGTATCCGATACAGCCAGAGAACGCCACGATTACGCCGATAATACCGAAGACAAGTGCCGAACCGAGTTGTGCCATCAAGACGCTAGAGAGTCCAATAGAGGCGATTCGACTTCCCGACGACGCGGATCGGAAGAGTCCGAATACGCGTCCCATTTTTTCGTCGTCAGTTGCTGTCTGCATGTGTGTCGTGACGTACGTGAAGCCGGATGTCGTCGCGAAGGCTGCAACAACGAGAGCAATGCCCACGAACAGGAGTGAGTGAACTGTAGCGATACCGAACAGTGCCGTGCCGAGAACCACCATCGAGACGATGCTTCCGAGAGTAGCCGACGTTTCGAGTCGTCCACTCCCGATGATGGTACTCGCTAAAATAGCGCCGATCGCAGTCGCAGACGCGAGCCAGCCGTATGCGGTTGCGGACAACGTCAGGACCTCTCGGATATAAAACGGGAGCATTGCGTTGATCGATGCCGTTGCGAGGGAGATGAGAACTGCGATGGCGGTTCCCAGTAGCAGCGCCGGAGAAACGGCCACGTGTTTGATTCCATCGACGAAATCCCCGGTGATCGAGGGATCGGGCTCCCCGGTTCGGCCCGGGACATCGTATCCGAGGAGTGGAACGAAAAGAACGGCAGAGATGAAATAGCTCGAGGCGTCGACAGCGAAGAGCACGGCGGGATCGACGATGGCAACCGCGGACCCCGCAACGGCGGGGCCGACGAGTTGAGCGCTCGATCTGGCACCGGATACGAGCGCGTTCGCCGCCGAAAGATCGTCGTCCTCGATCAGTTGAGGAACGAGCGCTTTCTGGGCCGGTGCCGCAACGGACGAACACAATCCCAGACAAAACAGAACGGCGTACGCGAGCGTAAGTTCACGGATCTCGATCAACAGGAGGACAACGACCCCGCTAGCCAGTTCCGTACCCAAGATGATCTTGCCACGGTTAAATCGGTCCACGGCCGTACTCAGTACTGGCCCTGCAACGACCGTCGGAACGAGTTGGACGAGTGCGAGCACACCGATCCCCACTGCACCTAGATCGTCTTCGAACACGAAAATAGAGAATAATGCGATGAACGTGAACCAGTATCCGATTTTCGTCGTTAGAATCGATATGAATAGTCTGAGAAAGTCATCGTTCTTTAACGGTCGAAAGTAGGTGTGCTTTCGCAAGTCGATCATTGAGCGACAGTCCCTTTTTGGTTACATAATTTAAGCTTTTATGCATGATAATGGATAGTAATATGTATCCGATACTGGGCGAGGCGAATTCGATATCGGTTCCTGACGGTATTGGGAGACACTGTTCTCGGTAGTGTGCTGATATCGACTCACTTGCGGAGCAATAGTCGAAACTGAACCCGTCACTCACAACGCGTCGCAATCTCTAACCCGCTTGCCACTGTCCGAGCGGGTATGAGCAAACTCGCCGGTCGAGACTGGCGGCTAATCCGGGACGACCCCCGCGACGGGGCGACGCAGATGGCCCTCGAGGAGATCGCCGCACGAACGGCGCTCGAGGACGACGTTCGAACCGTTCGCACGTACTCGTGGGAGCCGAGCGCCCTCTCGCTGGGCTATCGGCAGGCCGCCGACACGGTCGACTGGGACTTCTGCGAACGGGAGGGGATCGACGTCACCCGCCGGCAGACCGGCGGCGGCGGGATCTACCACGACCGCGACGCCGACATCTCGTACACCATCGTTGCGCCCGCCGACGAGGTCCCGGGGAACCTGATGGACTGCTACGAACTGTTCTGCGAGCCGATCCTCGCGGCGTTCGATCGAATGGGCGTCGACGCCGGCTTCGCAGCGGCCGAACAGGACGCGATCTACCAGCCCTCGTGCTATCTCCGGGACATCAACCCGGCACACGACATCGTCGCGGGGGAGGCGGCGAAGAAGATCAGCGGCAACGCCCAGTACCGCCAGCGCGACGTCGTCATCCAGCACGGCTCGATCAGCTACGCCCTCGAACCGCGGGCACACGTCGGCGTCTTCGACGCCGACATCGACGAGGCGACGTTCACCGATCGCGTGACGAGCATCCGCGACGAGGCGGGGATCGAGCGCGACGAGGCCGTCGACGCGATCGCACGCTCGCTGCAGGACTGGTGCGACGCCACGGAATCGACGTGGCGCGACGGCGAACTCGAGGCGGCTCAGGCCCTCGCCGATCGGAAGTTCGGCACCGACGCGTGGGCTCGGGACCGTGAAGTGCTCGAGACGGGCGAGCAGTGATGACGGCCGCTATCCGATCAGATCGCACTCGAGTCGCTCCGTTATACCTATCACGAACCGGTACCGACGGGTGGCCATGAAGGTCGGTGCACACGTTTCGATCTCCGGTTCGCGCGTCTCGTCCGACGACGAAACACCGCCGTACGACGATATCCGCAACGCGGTCCACCGCCAGCTCGCGTTCGGCGGGAACTGCGGACAGGTCTTTACGACCTCGCCGCAGGTCTGGGCACAGCCCGAGCTCAGCGACGAGGCCGCCGAGGGATTCCGAGACGAGACCGACGAGCACCTCGAGGGACCGTGGGTCATCCACTCCGCGTATCTGGTCAATCTCTGCACGCCGAAAGACGACCTCCGCCGGAAGTCCAAAGAGAGCATGCAGGCGGAGCTCGACGCCGCCGCTCGACTCGGGATTCCGTACGTAAACGTCCACCTCGGGGCGCATACGGGCGCGGGCGTCGAGGGCGGGCTGGACAACGCCGCGAGCCTCATCGACGAACTCGAGGTGCCCGACGACGTACAGATCCTCATCGAGTCCGACGCTGGCAGCGGGACGAAACTGGGCGGCGAGTTCGCGCACCTCGCGGGGATCATCGACCGCACGGAGACCGATATCGGCATCTGTATCGACACCGCCCACACGCTGGTCGCGGGCAACGACCTCACGACACCCGAAGCGGTCGACGAAACGGTCGGGCGGTTCGACGACGAGGTCGGCCTCGAGTACCTCGAGTATATCCACCTCAACGACTCGAAACACGACGTCGGCACCCACAAGGACGAACACGCCCACATCGGCGAGGGCTACATCGGCGAGGATGGCATGCGTGCGATCGTTAACCATCCCGATCTGCGCGACCTGCCGTTCGCGCTCGAGACGCCGACGGAGGACGGCCGCGGTTTCGCGTGGAACATCCAGACGGTCGAGGAACTCCGGCAGGCGGAGCCGGTGCGACCCTAATACGGTCGAGTACGGAGCCGTCGACGTCCCGGAGCCTCCGCGCTCGTTCGCTCGCCGAAACGGAGGGATCTGGAGTGCCGAGCGACTCGGCGCGCAATCCGCCGACGAGGTGCGACCGATCGAGGCTCCCCTCGAACGGCGTCGATCCGTCGGGCACCCGTCGAGAAACCGACCCGTTTTTACTCGAGACGCCGCTATTGCGGGCCGTGCGCGAGTTCTCCGAATCCTACCTCAGTCGGACCCGCGAGGGGATGTGGGCCGATTCCCGCGCGGCCCTCGAGCCGCTGGCCCTCGACTCCCGAAACCGGATTCTGGACGTCGGCTGCGGAACCGGCGAGCTGAGCCGCGTCCTCGCGGCGGAGTCACCGGGCGAGGTGGTCGGCTGCGACGTCGATCCGGAACTGCTCGCGGCCGCTCGCGACCACGTCCCGGTCGTCGCGGGCGACGCCCGTCGGCTCCCGTTCCCCGACGATACGTTCGATCTCGTGGTCTGTCAGGCGCTGTTGATCAACCTGCCCGACCCCGCGGCCGCGCTCGCCGAGTTCGCGCGCGTCTCGACGGATCTCGTCGCGGCCGTCGAACCCGACAACGCCGCCGTCGAGATCGACTCGAGCGTCGACGCGGAGGGTGGGCTCGAGCGCCGGGCGCGGCGAGCCTACCTCGACGGCGTCGACACGGACGTCGCGCTCGGCGCTGACGCCCGCGACACCTTCGAGGCGGCGGGACTCGAGGCGCTCGAAACCCGCCGGTACGATCACGTTCGCACGGTCGAACCGCCGTACAGCGAGATGGCGGTGGTCGCGGCCCGGCGTAAGGCGACCGGGGCCGGACTGGCCGACGACCGCGAGACGATGCTTTCGGGAGCCCTGACCGAAGCCGAGTACGACGAGCTCCGCGGTTCGTGGCGCGAGATGGGGCGGTCCGTCATCGAACAGATGGAAGCGCGGGAGTATCGCCGCGAGGAGGCGGTCCCGTTCTTCGTCACCGTCGGACGAGTCGCCTGAGGCGCCAGCCGAGCGAGCGCGGCGACGCGAGCGCGCAGTCACCACGGGAGAAGCGCTCGCAGTGCGCTGCCGAGCAGTCCGCCGACGAGCCCGTCGACGGCGGTCAGCAGCGAGAAGGCGAGCACGATCAGGACGACGCTCGGTAGTCCGAGGCCCGTGAGCATCGGGCTGATCGGGCCGACGGACTCGAGCACCAGTAACGGCGGTTCGTTGTACAGTCCGAGAAGGGTGCCGAGCGACGCCGTCACCGTCCCCGCGATTCCGCCGACGAGCGCGCTCGCGATCACCGCGTGGACGACGCCGGACGCGATCCGACCGGCCGCGTACGCGGCGATGAACCCGGCGACGACGCCGCCCCCGATGCGAGTGAGCAGCGGGACCAGCAACGCGTTGAGATTGACGAGGACGCCGCCGATCACGGCTCCGAGGACGATCCAGGTGTCGACGGCCTTGAGCGAGAGCGCGCTCGCTCCGGCGTCACCCGTCTCGTAGTCACTCATGGCTGGTGCTCGATCCGTGCTCCGACGGCCCGGTCGTGTCGATGGCGCGGGTTCGTCTCACGGCGCTGCCTGATCCCTCGTTGCTTCGGCCGTCCGTTCGGCGGATCGACGCTCCCGGTGGTCTCTTCGATCCGCTCGCGACTGCTGGTGGGGGCGTCGGTCGGGAGCTGTTCTAGCGGTCGCGGTGGAATCGGTGTCAGTCATCGAGATCTCTCTGCGTGATCGTTTCGACGCCGTCTCGAAGCCGTGTCCCCGTCTTCTCGGCGACGCGGCTGATCCCCTCACGGAACCGGACGAGTGCGGCATCGACGGTTCCCGGTTCCGACACGGCGTCGTCGGCGTCGTCGGCCGGTATCCACGCGATACAGAGGTTGCCGCCGAGGATACCGAACAGCATGCCGAGGAACAGTCCGCCGAGCGAGCCGAACAGGGAGAAAATCGAGAGGACGACGCCGACGACGCCGATCTCGGTGGAGTGTTCCGGCCTGTACAGCGCGTAAACGCCCGACAGGAAGACGAACACGCCGAACAGCGTCCCGATGGCGAGAAAGCCCGTCATCCGTCCGCCGACGAAGAGGAGATCGGGCAGGATCTGCATCGGGACCCAGGTGATGAACAGGCCGGCCAGACAGAGCAAGACACCGCCCAGAAACGGGCGCTGGGCCCGCCAATCGTTGAACCGGCTCCAGCGATCGCCGGTCCAGCCGGTGGCTCGAGTCCATCGGTGCTCGAGCCAGCCGGAGAGCCGGTCCCATCGGTTCGTGACCCGTTCTGGGAGGCGTTCGGTGTCGTCCCGGCCGTTTGGAGTGGCCATCGGTGGTCACCCGTCGGAGTTGTACTCCACGTCGACGTCGAGTCCGGGGAGGCTGATCTCGTTCGAGGCGAGGTACACCATGTCGATCTCGACGTCTTGCTGGACCATTCCGGGGTCGTCTCCCTCGACGTCAGTGATGTAGCCGTCCTCGGGATCGACGTTCGAACCGGCCCGCTGCTGGAACTGCTGTTCGGGATTCTCGCTGGGCTGTGCGTCGATCACTTGCCCGTTGAACTTCGCGTTCTCCGCGTCCAGTCCGGTGAGTTTGATATACTGTTGGTCCGCCTCGACCGTCTCGTCGGCGGTGAAGGAGATCTCCATCGTCCCGTCCATCATCGGTACGTCCTGCGTTCTGGTTAGTCTCAGTCCGTCGATTTCGACGTCGCGCTGTTCGGCGACCATCACCGGCGTCGACCCGGCGTCGTTCTCTCCAGCGCTCGGGTAGAAGAGGAACTCGTCCGATCTGATCTCGTCGGCCTCGACGGTGAATCCGCTCCCGCTCGCCAGCGGTGCGGCGTACGCCGTTCCGGACGACAGGATGATGAGTCCGACCAACGCGACGACGAGAAATGATGCACCGGTTCCGCCCGCTAATCGCTTCGTATCGTACATGGTCCTGTCTGCTATCGGTTGCTCTCCGCGGTTCGTGATCGATTCGCTGAATTTCGGGCCGTATTGCACTCGAAGCGACCGAGGCGATGTTGTAGCATGTGTGTCACAAAGACACACCCAACACGATTTCCAATCATTTTACCTCCTCGTATACGGGGGCATTTATATCTGGGTCCGCCACAACTACTATATACGACCTGTTATTCCAGCCGTCGCGGTTGGTATACGTGCCCGACTGCGTCGACGCCCGGAGCGGTTCGTTTCCCCTCGAACCGAACACGATAGCAGCGCCCTCAGATCGGTATCCTCCATGTAGTTCAGGTTGAGTTTAGTTTTTAATATATATTATACTTAATACTAATAGTAACGTTCCCAATGGTGTGACTGTCTCGAGATGAGATACGCAAAATGCATCATCATCCCCGACGACGAGGGACTGCATCCCGTCGATCGCCGGATCGAAGCGCACCCGGACATCAGCCGTGATCTCCTTCACAACGTCAACCTCCTCGCCGACGAGACGATCGTCACGCTCTATCAGTTCACAGGTGATAGAGACGCGCTCAAGTCGATTCTGGAGGACTCCTCGAGAGTACGGAAGTACCAGCTCTCGGGCGTCGACGACGTGATACACGCCTACATTCACGTCGAAGCCGACGACAGGCTCGTCGGTCTGTTGAGTATGCTCACGAAGTTCGAGTTCATCTTCGATACGCCCCTCGAGTTCACGCGTCGCGGCGGGTTGTGCGTCACGATGATCGGCGACGTAAAGAGCTTCCAGAAGGCCGTCCCGGACGTTCCCGACGGGATCAGGCTCAAGCTCCTCAAAACGGGGTCCTACGAACCGGACACGGATCGGCTCTACTCCCAGCTCACCGACCGCCAGCAGGAAATCCTCCGTACCGCCGTCGATATGGGGTACTACGACGTTCCGCGCGCGGTGACCCACGACGATATCGGCGAGGAACTCGGCTGTACCGGGGGAACGGTCGGCGGCCACCTGCGAAAAATCGAATCGAAGCTGCTCTCCCAGGTCGTTCCGTGACGGACGGACGACTCGAGGAGTGACCGGGGATATCCGATGCGATCGGCGCAGTGACGGGGGAGTCGGCGTCTGTGTTTCTCATCGCCACGGAGTCGAAATGGACGACCAGCGCTGCCGAGGCCCTCGCGGACGGGGCCTCGACGCGCGACTGCGTCTCCTCGCTCGCGAGAGGGTACGCCTGCGAGCGTTCGGTCGAGGCGACCGGCGATGCGCTTCAGCTCCTCGGGGCCGCAGGACTCGATCTCGAGGACTGCACGGAGCGCTCCGCTCGCAGTCGCTCAGTCGGCCCTCCGAACGACGATCTGGTCGTTCACCGTTTCGATATGGCTGACGGGAATTCGCAATCGGCCGTCGTCGTCGGGTCGGCCGGGGGCGGTCGACGAAAGCCGGCTGGGGCGGTCGACGACGAGATCGCGGAGCGCGCCGGACTCCGGGTCCATGGTAACGGTCGAGAGCGTCCCGAAGTCGGTCCCGTCGATTCCGACGATCGGCTTTCCGCTGAGGTTTCGCGCTAACAGCTCGTTCATACGTTCTCGGCCCACACCCCATCGTAAATGGTTTTGGTCTCGTCTCTCGTTCCTGACAGGGGTAATCGGCTCGCAACACGGCTCCGTGGTCGGCGGATGCGCCGGTCACGCGCTATAAATGGCCTCGGATACGCGGAACAACACTGAGGCGCGTCACCGATCAACACGCGGCACGGCTATGGCCGAGTCCGACGCGGGCACCGGATCCGACGCCGATCCGAGCGGCGACGCCGACGAGCCGCCGTACCGGGTCGCGCTGGCCCCGCTCTTCGAGCGGGTCGAGTCGCTCGAGGCCGATGTTCGGGAGTTCGAGGCCGCGATAGCGGGCGGTCTCGCCGGAGGGTTCCAGGCCGCGCTGGTGATCCAGCTGTACGACACCGACGCGATCAGGCGGGTCGGGGCGATCGTCGGCGCGCCGACGCTGGACGGCGGCTGGCTCGCGATGCTCGCGCTCGGCGTCCTGTTCGCGCTGCCGTTTCGTCCCGTCGTCTCGCGAACGATCGACGGGTTCGTCTCGTCGATCACGACGCTTTCGAGACGCAACGACGCTGTACGTGCGGTTCTCGTCCCGCTGCTCCGGCGGTCCGCGTTCACGACGACGATGGTCGGACTCGGCAGCGGTTACGGGGTCGCGGTGGGCGTGCTCGTCTCCCTGTTCGCGTCGCCGCTCTGGCTGTCCGTCGCGACGGAGCAGCCGGCGGTCGTGCCCGACGTCACGGCGAGCGGCCTCGTCGGCGTCGTCGCGTGGACGGTGTACGGCGGCACGCTCGGGCTTGTGTACGGATCGATCCTCGAGCACTGAACCGCCGGCGGTTCTGCGTCGCGTACGATCTTCCCCGCGGCTCGCTCGAGGATCGCGTCGGACGGCGAGCGGTCGCCGGTGACCGCCGGCCGAGGGATCGGTCACCGCGGGAGTCAAAACACGAATCGCGAGTCGACGCCGGCCGAGATCTCGCCGAGATCGACCGCCGCGTCGGCGTACTGCAGGATCGTCTGTATGTCGCCGTCGATCTCGAACTCGCCGGCCATCAGCATGTCGATGACGTCGCCCTCGCCGCGGACGAGCGTCGCCCACTGCTCGTAGTCACCGACGAGTCGGAACCCGTACTCCCGACCGTCGAGGTCCGTGATCGCTTCGACGCCGCGGCACTCGCCGTCGTAGAGATCCAGCTGCGCGTAGATGGTCCCGTCGGCGGCGACGTTCTCCTCGAGTTGGACGATCAGTTCGTCGAGGACGTCGGGGAGCGCCGCCCGCAGTTCCGGCCACGTTCGCTCGGGGAGCGCCGCGACCGTCGTTTCCGTGATCTCGGCGGCGACGCGGTCCTCGAGCGAGCCGTCGCGGGAGTCGACGCGCTCGCGGACGGCCGCCGGCGCTCCCTCGAGGATCGGTTCGATCTCCGCCGCGGACCGGCCGGAGAGTTCGTCGTCGGTCGCCGTGACGATTTCCGGCGGCAGGTCGGCGACCGTCGTGGTCTCGAGGGGGACGTTCTCGATCTGGAAGACGAACGATCCGTCGAAGTCGACGCCCCAGCCCGCCGATTTCTCGGCGTAGCCGTCGTCGGTGTTGATCGCGTCCCGATACGCCTCGAGCCAGGGTTCGGTCGGGAAGTACTGTTCGATCGGTCGCAGTCGGTGCGTACTCATAGATGGTGATCGGGCCGCAGCGCCCGATGTCTGGGAGTGATCGTCGTGAACTACCGTCGCGCTTTCTCCGGTCATACGAGGCCGTTCATCACGGGCACCCGGGTTCCCGCTCGGACGAGGAACCGGCGTGGAAGCGCGACCCGGTTACCGCGGCGGCGACGGGGACCCATCCCGCTGGGTCGGTCCATCGACTTCAACAGCCGGTCATTCGAACGGATAGGCTCATTTCCGAACCCGATAACCTATGGCTGTGACACACGCTACCACATCAACGGCGTTTCGAGCGGAACGGATCGATACCGAGAGCAAGTGGTACGATCTCTTTCAGAAGGGCGTCGAACTCGGAACGTGGGACGTCGAGAAGCTGTTCGACGAGGTCGGCTTCGAAGCGGACCGCGAGATCCTGGCGTCGCTCGAGCCGGCCGAGCGGACGCAGATCCGGTACCTGCTCTCCGGTTTCCTCGACGGCGAGTTCGCGGTCGGCGAGGACGCGAGCCATCACCTCCAGCGCATCGCCGGCGCGCCGTGTTTCGACGACAACGAGGAGATGGAGATGTACATGACGATGTTCACGCTGACCGAACACAAACACACGCAGTTCATCGACGTCTACATGCACGAGGTGCTGGGCGAGCAGGACGCGTTCGCCGACCTGAATCCGAAACGCGGCGGTGCTCGCGTTCCGATCGTGCAGGCGACCGGACTCGGCGACGTGTACGACCGTCAGGGCCAACTGACCGCTAGAGCGGCTCACTCGACGGACCCGGTCGATATCGCCAAAGCGCTGACGGTGTATCACATGATCGTGGAGGGGCTGCTCGCGCGCGGCGGCTTCTACTCGATCAACAAGCTCTCGGGGAACGCCCCGCTGCCGCTGTTGAACCACGGATTCAAGTTCATCAGCACCGACGAGGGGCGACACATCACCCACGGCGTCGAGGCGCTGAGCGAACTGATCGAAAAGGAACGCGCCGGCGAGCCCGAGTTCCAGGGCGTCAGCCGGGCGATCGTCGACGTCCTCTACGAGAACGTGGCGTCGATCGCTGACTTCGGCTACATGTTCACGGACGCCGTCGACGATCCCCTCGAGATCGGCTTCGACGACCTCCTGCTGCGGGTAGGCCGGCTCATCGACGGCCAGTTCAACGAGGCGCTCGACCTCGACGTCGACCACCACAGGGTCGTCGGCCTCGTCGCCGATCGTCACCAGGAGTGTCTCGAGACGGACGTCGACGATGCGGTTCGGGAGTACCGAAAGCTCTACCGGCGCAAACGCGCCGCCGACGGAGGGCGAGACGATGACTGACGACGTCGACCTCGCGGAGCTCTCCCGCGGCGCGGCGTTTACCGCCTCGGACGAAGACGTACGCGAGGCGATCGAGGATGCCGCCGCGGAACTCGACCGGAGCGTCGCGGAGGTCCGCGAGAACGTCGCCTACATCATGGACTCGACGTTCGACGACGACGGCGTCAGCACGTCGTTCAACGAGAGCGTCAGCGGTGCCAGCCTGGAGCACGACGAGGTCGGAACCGGCGACCCGCGTCTCGAGGCACTGGAACTGTACAAACTCCGGCAGCGACTCTAGATCGGCGATGTACGACGTCACGTTCCACCTCGAAGACGCGACGGAGACCGTCGAAATCGCCCCCGACGAGTACGTCCTCGAGGCGGCCGAACGCGCCGACCTCGACCTCCCCCACTCCTGCCGAAGCGGGATGTGTACGTCGTGCGTCGGCGAACTGCTCGAGGGCGAACTCGACGGGAGCGAGGGGACGGCGCTCCCAGCCGACCGAGCGGCCGACGGCTACGTGTTGCTGTGCTGTGCCGTCCCCCTGGCGGACTGCGAGATCCGGGTCGGCGAACGGGTCCAGAACGAACTGCTCGGCCTCGACGCACGCTGAGTCGACCCTCCCCCTCCATTCACCCCGACGAGCGCGGAGACGGTCGCCTCGAGACGCGACGCGACCGACCGACGGACCGCCACAGCAATGGTGTCAGACCGGAAAGGAGACGTATGGGCGCGATCGAACTCGAGGGACTCACGAAGGACTACGGCGAGGTAGTCGCCAACGACGGCGTCACGTTCGACGTCGACCGCGGCGAGATATTCGGCTACCTCGGCCCCAACGGCGCGGGGAAGACCACGACGATCCGGATGCTGTTGGGACTCATCTCGCCGACCGCCGGAACGGCTCGGCTGCTGGGCCGCGACGTGACCGACGAGGACCAGCTCCTCGAGGCCAAACGCCAGCTGGGCTACCTCCCGGACAGCCCGGCGTTCGACGAGACGGCGACCGGCCGAGACGTCCTCGATCTGCGCGCGTCGATCACGGGCGACGAACGCAGCGAGGAACTCCTCGAACTGTTCCAACCGCCGCTGGACCGCGAGATCCGGGAGTACTCGCGGGGGAACGTCCAGAAGCTCGGACTCGTGACGACGTTCATGCACGATCCCGACGTCGTGATTCTGGACGAGCCGACCAGCGGACTGGATCCGCTGTTGCAACAGCGCTTCGCGGAGTTTCTGCGGGCCGAACGCGACCGCGGCGTGACGGTGTTCTTCTCCTCGCACATCCTGAGCGAGGTCCGACAGCTCTGCGATCGCGTCGGCATCATCCGGAACGGACGGCTCGTCACCGTCGAGCCGGTGGAATCGCTGCTCGACAGGAGCGGCAAGGTCGTCCGCCTGCGGTCGGCGGAGCCGATCTCCCGCGCCGATCTCGAGATCGAGGGGGTCCACGATCTCGAAGCCGACGCGGACGCCGCCGGATCGGGGACCGAGTACGTGTTTACGTTCACCGGCGACGTCAACGAACTGCTCGCGGCGTGTCGCGAACACCGGCTTCTGGACCTCTCGATCGAGGAAGCGCCGCTCGAGGACGTCTTCATGCGGTTTTACGACGGTGACGGTGCCGACGACGGGACGGACGAACCCGATCGCGTAGCCGCCGATACCGACGCCAGGGGTGATGCAGATGTTTGAACTGGCCCGATACGACGGCCGACGCCGGATTCGCGGCGGCATCTACCTCTCGATCGGGATGTCCCTGCTCGCCGCGATGGTCATCTGGGTCTACCCCTCGTTCAAGACGGAGATCGACCTCAACCAGTTGCTGTCGGCCTATCCGGAGCCGATCCTGCAGGTGATGGGGATCCAGACGATGGCGAGCCTGGGCGGGTTCCTCTCGTTCGAACTCTACACGTTCGGATGGGTCATCCTGCTGGGCCTGTATCTGGCCTACGCCACGGCGGGGACGATCGCCGACGACGTCGACCGCGGACGGATGGACGTGTTGCTGGCGATGCCGATCTCCCGGCGGCGGCTGGTCGGCGAGCGGTTCGCCGCGATGGCCGTTCCGATCGTCCTCGTGAACGTCGTGCCGCCGCTCGTCGTCGTCGTCGGCGCGCGACTGATCGACGAACCCCTCGCCGTCGCCGACGTGCTCGCGGTCCACCTGCTCTCGATCCCCTATCTCTTCGCCTGCGCCGGAATCGGCCTGCTCGCGTCGGTCGTCTTCGATCGGGCGGCGATCGCGCAACGGGTCGCTCTCGGCGTCACGTTCGCGCTGTTCCTGTCCGAGTCGCTGCTGACCGGCACCGACGCCGGGGCGATCGGCGTGATCGCCCCGATGCGGTATTACGATCCCAACGCGGTCCTGCTCGAGGGGAGCTACGACTTCGTCGGCGCGGGAATTCTCGTCGCGATGACGGTCGTCTTCCTCGTCGCGGCCCAGCTGTGGTTCGCTCGCATCGATATCGCCTGATCGCCGTCACCCTGCAGCTGCGGTCACGCGAGGGCGACGGCTCAATTCGACGATTCGTCGTCCGGATACACCGTGTTCTCGACGAGGGATCTGACGCCGCGACGGAACCGTTCCGACGTCGCGTTCGGCGAGATATCGAGCTGCTCTCCGAGTTCGGCTAGCGAACACGATCGCGGAATGTCGAGGTAGCCGGCGTCGACCGCGGCGACGAGCGCCTCGCGCTGCCTCTCGGTCACCCCGAACGCGGAACGCGTTCCCGATCCGTCGACGCCCTCTCGGGTTTCGTGCAGTTTCCGGAGTTCGACGTCCAGGTCGCGATCCACGAAGAAGGCGTGAAACCGCTCGAGGGCCTCGTCGCTGGGGAAGGCGATGCGAAAGTACCAGCCCTCCGCCGTTGCGGTCACTTCCTGAAGGACCCCGCCCTCTTCGATCACGGTCGGGTAGACGCTCCTCCGATGGCCGTCGGCCGTCAACTCGAGCCGGTAGAGCCGGCGATCGTCGACCTCGACCACGCGGTCGGGGACGGTGACGGTCGGGTCGCTCTCGAGACCGGCGTCGAACGCGGCGAACGTGTCGTCGTCGCCTTCGACCCAGATGAGCATCTGATGGCCGCCGGCTTCTGTGAGATCGGACTGTTCCCACGTGACGTTCGCGTTCGGTGCGTGCGACAGCGTTTCCCGAAGAATAGGATAGTCGACAACGAGCGTAGCGAGGAGCATACTGGCGAACTACCGGTGATAGGTATCGGTTCGGTTTCCCAGTTTCGGCCGGCCGTCCGCGACGATCGCGAACTCGGATAAAGGGCGTGAATACTTCCGCGCCGCACCTATCCGACAGAAGTGAGCATTGCTGAACAATGAGCGACCGGGACGCGGAGGACGATGTGGAACCCGTACCGATCGATCCGTCGTTCGACGCGTTGAACGATCCGTACCGGCGGTCGATCTGTCGGTACGCGATGCGAACGACGGCCGACACCGCTACGCACGAGGAGCTCGTCGACTACGTCGTCGATCGAGCGCCGGAGACGGCCGCGGCGGACCCCGATCGTCGGGAGATCGCAACGGAACTCCGCCACGTGCACCTCCCGAAACTGGACGAAGCCGGACTGATCGAACACGATCGGCAGCGCGGCGTCGTCCACGTCGACCGGGCGACGACCGCGACGTATCTCGAGCGGGTTCGGGAGACGGTCGCGGACTTACAGGAGACGCCGATCGACCGGTAACGGCCGGCCGCGTCACACGACGTCGCCGCGGACGGTCACGCCGTCTTGTTGCTCGCGCCAGGCGTGGAGTTCTCGAGCGGCCGTCTCGGCCTCGTCCGCATCCATGCCGAGCATCTCGAGGGCGGCGGACAGCGTCGGCAGCGCCAGGTCGCTCTCGCGGAGTTTTCGGAACGCCTCGTCGCTCCTGGTGCCCTCGGCCCAGAGACAGACCCCCCGTGGATCGAGCAACTGAGTGTAATCCTCGCGCAGTCGCGCGCCGCGCAGCCGCTGGGTGACGTTGTCCTCGAACGGGGAGTTACAGACCTCGAGGTGGACCGGTTCGTCGTCCTCGAGGAGGTGGGCGGCGAGACACTGCTCGGGCGCGGCGTGACCGTTCCTGTTCGCCCGGAGGAACGCCGGGTGGTCGCGCGCCCAGTCGGCCCGGACCGATTTGCCGACGCCCTCGATGCCGTGGGACTCGCGGAACTCGGCCTCGGGGTCCGCGTCCGACGCCGCTCCGCCGGCGCTCGCGGGCGCGGACTCGCTGTCGTCGCGCAGCAGGATGTCCTTGGTCACGTAGACGTCCAGTCGCTCGACCGGATCGAGGCCGAGCGCCACGTCGCCGAACGCCCACACTTCCCGGACGGGAACCGGCATCCGGTCGGTCGCGACGGTCTCGACCAGCCGCTCGAGGCGGTCGACCGCGTCACTGCGGTCAAATCCACTCATCGGTCGCGCTTGGGGCTCGAGGCGCAAAGTCGTTTCTCAGTCGGCCGATCGCGGCTCTCCCGGCGGTTCGCGGTGTGCGCCGGTGCGCTCGAGCCGCGAAACCGGCAGGTTGCAGCCGCGATCGTCTCGAGCGGTGCGTCGAGAGATCAGGTTTTTTATCGATTCGCGGCGAACGGAAACCTATGCGACACCGGATCTTCAACGAGGACGGCGACGAAGAGCTCGTCTTCGTCATGGGCTGGGGCAACCGCTGGACCCACGAGAACGTCAGCTGGCTCATCGGGACGTTGACCGAGGCCGGCTACCGAGTCCACGCGTTCGAACTCCCCACCAACATCGACGACTTCAAAGCCGACTGGCTCGAGCCGATCGCCGAGTACGTCCTCGACTTCGACGGGTACCAGCTGCTGGCTCACAGCGCCGGCGCGCTCGTCGCACAGGCCCTGGACGGCGCGGACAACCACGTCTACCTGAGTCCGTGGTGGGGATACGGTGAGGGACTCCCCGAGCCCGTGCTGGACGGGATGTCGAAGATTCCGACCACGTTCCCGTGTCTGCCGGTCAGCGGGCTCGACAGGGAGGCGCTGGGCGAGCGGGCGACCGATCACCAGCTCGCGACGACCCCCTCGTGGGTCTCGCCCGCGTTCGTCCGAGAGACGCGCCGCGCGCAGGACGAGCTGTTGACGATCGACCACGACGCGGTCGTCTTCTGCTCGCTGCGCGATCCCGTCGTGAATCTCCGACCGATCGGCGAGCGGGTTCCCGCCGAACACGTCGTCCTCTACAACGGTGGCCACGAACTGTTCTCCTCCGCCGGCCGGGATCGGTACGTCGACCTCCTGCTGACCGCCCTCGAGGAGGGCTCCAGTGCCGTCGAAGAGCGAGCGCGGGTCACCGTCTGACGCCGTACGTCACAGCCGGCAGCCTTGCTCAGATCGCGTCGACCAGTGCACGCAGTTGCGACCGTCCCTCGAGTAGCGCCCGCGGGAACCGCCGTCGCGCAGTCGCGAGCGCGTCCGCGAGGGTGCTCGCGGCGTCGGCGAACACGCCCGTCCCGTGGCCGACGAGGATCCGCTCCGGTGCGATCCCCTCGAAGACCGCCGTCGGAACGACCGGCCGGAGCAGGAGGTACACCGCGAGCCGTTCGTCGCCGACCAGATACGGCGGCGCGGTTCCGAGGAGGTCCGGAACGTACAGCGTCCCGTCGGACCGCCGGTAGGCGATCGCCTCGGACCAGCCCGGGAGCGGGCTCACCTCCCGGACTCGAAATCCCGAGGTCCCGAGTGCGCCATCGAACCGCTCGAGCGGTGCGTCGAGACGCGCCGGAACCCTGTCCAGCCACCGCGGAACGGCGACGGGAACGTCGAACCGGCGAGCGAACCGATCGGCGTCTCGAGCGTGGTAGGCCGAACAGACGACGACGCCCGCGACGTCGCCGAGCGCGCCGATCTCCTTGTCGATCCCGGGTGCCCAGAGGGGATCGAACAGCCAGACGCCGCCGTCGTCGCCCAGCAGGGCGTGGCTCGCACGCAGCCCGGTTTCGTTCGGATGGGCGAACCAGCCGACGCCGCCGTCGAACTCGTCGATCAGCTCGGTCGCGGTCGACGGTGATCGATCGTATATCACCATGTGCGCGCCGACTCGAGGAGCGCGGAAGGGCGTTTCGAACGACGCGATCGCGGGAGATCCGACCGTCTCACGTCGAGCGTAAGACAGCGACCTCGTCGTGAGACGCCGCCAGTCGCCTTCGCCAGACGAAACCGTGATTGGCGGCGACCGACAACGGACCGCTAATGGACTGTAACCGCTGCGGCGAGCAGGCGGTCATGCACGCCGCCTACTCCGGGGCACACCTCTGTGCGGATCACTTCCGCGAATCGGTCGAGAAGCGGGTGCGCCGCCGGGTCCGACGGGACGATCTCGTTCCCCACGACGCGACACCCGAGAACCCCCAGACCTGGGTGATCGGACTCTCCGGCGGGAAAGACAGCGTCGTCCTCACGCAGATCCTCCACGACACCTTCGCCGAGGACCCCCGCATCGAACTCGTCGGGCTGACGATTCACGAGGGGATCGAGGGCTACCGGGACGAGTCCGTCGAGGCGTGCGTCGAACTCACCGACGACCTCGATATCCGCCACGAACTCGTCACCTACGAGGACGAGTTCGGCGTTCGGATGGACGACGTCGTCGAGGACGATCCCGAGAACATGGCCGCCTGCGCCTACTGTGGCGTCTTCCGGCGCGACCTCCTCTCGAACTACGCCGACGAGCTCGAGGCCGATCTCCTCCTGACGGGCCACAATCTCGACGACGAGGCCCAGACCGCGCTCATGAACTTCCTCGAGGGGGACGTCGAACAGGTCGCGAAACACTTCGACGCCAGCCTCGGCCCGCTCTCGGAGCGCGAGGAGCAGAACGAATTCGTTCCCCGCGCAAAACCGCTTCGCGACGTTCCCGAGAAAGAGGTCGCGCTCTATGCCCACATCAACGATCTGCCGGCCCACATCACCGAGTGCCCCCACGCCAGCGAGGCCTACCGCGGCGAGATCCAGCAGCTCCTCTACGACCTGGAGGAGAACCACCCCGGCACTCGCCACTCGATCCTCTCGGGGTACGAGGAACTCGCGGGAATTGCCGCCGAGACGTACGCCGGCGACGACGGGGCCGACCTCCGGGAGTGCGTCGAGTGCGGCTCGACGACGACGCGCGAGGTCTGTCGCAAGTGTTCGCTGCTCGAGTCGCTGGTCTGACTCACAGCGGCACGTCTCTCGTCGACTCGAACGAGTTCCGATCGGTCCTATCCCGTATACGGCCGTAAACGGCACTTCTAATGCATATCGTGACCGAATTCGAACCCTTCTCGATCGTCGGGACGTCGACGAACGGGCCGCGTCGCGAGCGCGTCGCCACTCGCGAATAGCAGTTCGCTTTCGAGAAACGCGATCCGTGAGACCGATTCCCGGCCGGCGCGACGGTGGTGTGTCAATCGCGTGATCGCGCCGGACGGTCTGCCGCTTCGATTATCGGATCACGTCGACGCCGTTCTGTCGCTCGACTTCTTCGCGGCCGCCGTCGCTCTGCGCGCCGAATCCGGAGCCCGCGTTCTCGACGTTGTTGCTCGCGTCGAACTCGGCTTCGGTCACGCCCTCGATGCTCTGGCGCGATTTGTCGGCCTGCTTCTGGGTCGTCGGTCCGAGCACTTGCGCGCTCTGGACGCCGGTCATGATCGCCATGACCCGCACCTTGCCCTTGTAGTTCTCCTGAATCCGGGCGCCCCAGATGACGTTCGCACTGGCTTCGAGGCGCTCCGTGATGTTGTCGGCGATGCCCTCGGCCTCTTTCAGCGTGAGGTCGGGGCCGCCAGTGATGTGGACGAGTCCGCCCGAGGCACCGCGGTAGTCGACGTCCAGCAGCGGGTGGTTCATCGCGTCCTTGACGACCTCGTCGGTCTTGTTCTTGTCCTGGGTCTCGCCGACGAGCATCACCGCGACGCCGCCCTGGTTCATGATCGTGGACATGTCGGCGTAGTCCAGGTTGATCAGCGAGGGCTGGGTGATCGTCTCCGAGATCCCCTTGACGGTCTCGGCGATGATCTGGTCCATCACCGAGAACGCCTTCCCGATCGGCAGGTTCGGGACGTAATCGAGCAACCGGTTGTTGTCCAGCACGATGATCGAGTCCGCCTGCTCGCGCAGCTTCTCTAGGCCTTCCTCGGCTTTCACCGTGCGGGCTCGCTCGACGTTGAACGGCGTCGAGACCATCCCGACGACGATCGCGCCCTGCTCTTTGGCGATCTTCGAGACGACGGGGGCGGCACCCGTGCCGGTGCCACCGCCCATTCCGGCAGTCACGAACACGAGGTCCGCGTCGCCGAGTACCTCCTTGATCGTGCCCTGAGCCATCTCGGTCGCGCGCTCGCCCATCGACGGATCGCCGCCGGCACCGAGCCCGTTGGTGAGCGATTTGCCGACCAGGATCTTCGTGTCGGCCTCGATCATCTTGAGGTGCTGTTTGTCCGTGTTGATCGCGACGGTGTCGGCACCGTCGACGCCGATGTTGTACAGTCGGTTGATCGTGTTGTTTCCGGCACCGCCACAGCCGACGATGACGATTCGGGGCTCCCCGAACTCGTCGTCGCCCATCGAGGCGTCCATCTCCCGGGCCTCTTCCTCCGCGTTCTCCAGGGCGTCCTGAACGATATCCTGCATCGTTACACCTTCGCCCAGTTGCGTTTGCCGGACTGCTCGGTGGGCCCGTCCTGTTGCTCGTTGATCATCTCGCGGACGGCCGACCGGATCGCCTCGCTCCGGTTCGGAAACTCGCCCGAATCGACCAGTTGCTCTACTTCTTCGATCTGCTGTTTCGGAATTCGCAGTGTCACACGCTCCATGGTTGTATTCCCCGTGGGGTAAGACGGTGGCGCGCCCCTGTCAGACGCGGCGTGTCTTACGCTTGAACCACCCGACATCGGGCGATTTTCCGTCTGAACGACGGGTGTAAGACAAACCGTCTTACGCGAATAAAGGGATGTTTAGCATGGATAATAAAACTTCCGTCGGACTGGACGTTCTCTGTCTTACACTGGTCAGTACTGCTGACCGTCTGACTCGAGGACGTCCGCTGCGGGCGTCCGACGACCGCAGCTGGGACAGAACGACCAGTCGGATCGGATTTCGTCGCCACAGTCGCAGAACAGCCGCTTCGAGGCTTTTTCACCACAGTTGGGACAGTAGACGTGATCGCCGTCGAGGCGGTCGCCACACTGGTTACACTGCGTGTCCGTCTCCTCGGGTCGCGTCTCCGTCCGTTGCTGCGACCGGTTCGGTCGCCCGTCGTCGTTGACCGTTGTCTGACGCGTGCGTGCGCCGTCGACTCGAACTCGGTCGTCCGACTCCGTCGCACCCTCGAGCGAGATCGAGATACTGACGTCCTGTGGCTCGGCCGGTGGCGATGAATTCGATTCGCGCGTACGCGACGACGCGTGTTCGAGGCCGAGTTCCCGTAGTCGCGTCTCGAGTCGCTCGTCGACCCGCTCGCGAACGAGGTCGTCGATCGCGCCGTCGGCCTCGCGCACCGGCTCGGAGCCAGCGTCGTCGTCCCGGGCCGCCCCGCTCTCGAGGTACGAGCGCAGCGCCTCCCGCATCGCTTCGCTCTTGGAGATCTCGAGTCCCTCGAGTTGTTCGACGAGGTCGTCGTCGGCCCGAAACGTGATCTTGCTCATGGACGAGTTGCCAACATGTTATCACGCCTCCTATATCAATCATTCTGCTGTTCACGGCTCGTAACACCTCCCCGCCGTCCCGAATAATAACCCTTATGTGCACCACGGCGGCTACATTGGAGTGCCCGCCCTTAGCTCAGACTGGTAGAGCAGTCGACTGTAGATCGACTTGCCCCCCGTTCAAATCGGGGAGGGCGGACTTCCTTTCCCGTCGAAGCGTAGTCGAACCTGATACTGGCGTTTTCACGACTAATAGCGCCTCTATTGCCGATTTCTTGTTTTCGAATTCAGGGGTCAAATTCGGTGTGGAACTTGCTTCCAGTTCCGGGTGTACGCCTTCGGGCGATTTTCATAGTCGACTGGCGGGGTGGTCTGCGTGACGGTCGCGCCGTGGCCGCCGGTCGACAACTCGACGTGTACCCACTGCGGAGCCCATGTTACGGACCGGTTCCGTCGCGTCTTCGGTGATGACGACGACCGGGCCCACCGCTGTGGCGACTGTGACTCCTATGCCCGCCTGAGCCGCGGCTCCGCCGCTGGTATCGACGTTTCGATCCCCGATCCGGAAACATCGGCCGGTCGTCACGGCGGTGAGGCCGATGCGTGAGGCCGTCTTCGTGCCTGCGAGTCGGCTGTACGATGTCGAGACCGGGACAGTCATCGCTCACCCTGCGACGCAGGCCAGCGACGAGGACGTTCGCCGCGCACTCGAGAGAGGTGAGCGATGAGCCGAACTGGTCTCGAGCGGTTCGGTGTCGTTTCTCCGGCGATCGTTCGGGAACCCACGCGGGATAGCGAGGGCATTCCGGTCTGTCCGGAGTGCTGCCATCCGGTCGTGAAGTCGAAGGGATCACAGCGTGTCGAGAAACCGGACCTGGTACACGTCGCTCTCGCTGCTGCCTTCGACGAACTCATCACGTTTGGGTGGCGGTGCGAGCGCCACCCCTACGAGATCGTGCTGCCGATGCGAGTCGGCGGTGAGGACGCGAGCGCGTTCGTCGACGGCTGGACCGGTGTCCAGATCCGCTTCTCGGACGAACACGTCCGCCACGTTGCGACCCCCGAACGGGAGGTGAGCGAGCGTGTCGAGTGAGCAAGCGACGCTGGTCGACTTTGGGCCGGACCTCTCTGTGCTCACGGAGGCCGAACGTGAGGCCTACGTCTCCTGTCGAGAGAACGGCATCGGCGTTCGGGAGTTCGCTCGCCGGACCGACCGCCAGCCGGGGACGATCGGCAATCTGCTCGCTCGATCCGAGGAGAAACTCGAGGAGGGATCGCCGTGAGCCGACTCGTCGAGGACAGCAAGTGCGAGCGATGCGGTGAGACCGTCGACGGCCTTCGTCGGCTGTGTCCGGATTGTACGCGTGATGTTCGCGACGCGCGGGAGGGCCCGCTATGAGCGTCGACGCTGCTGACGATCCGGTTCAATTTGACGACGTAACTGGGTCCGAGCCGGATACCTTCCCGAAGCCTCGCGCTCACGGCGCCGCGGTGATGAACCACCTCGCGGACATCGACGACGCTGCTGCTCAAGGGCTCGATCGTGGTACCCTATACGATCGCTCGCTGGCCTACTGGCGCGAGCACGTCGGCGATCGCGACCTCGAGCCGCA